>NZ_JBXVVE010000005.1:0-252962 GCF_057219325.1 Polaribacter sp. YIW18
GAAGTAATCAAAAAGAGTACAAAAAACAGCCTTATGTTTTTAGAAAAAAAAGAAAAAGGATAGAGACATTATTTTCTCAACTTTGCGATCAGTTTATGATAAGACGAAATTATGCAAAGACTTTTCAAGGGTTTAAAACTAGAATATTATCAAAAATTAAAGCGTTAACAACGGTTCAGTACATCTATAAATTTATATTCGATAGGAATATTAATAATATTAAAATTAGCATTATTTAAAATGCACAACGGGTATATTTTATTTATTGATAAAATTTAGTTGATTCTACTTTAACATAGTTATTTTAACTTTTACATCTTTACTTGGCTCATAGCCAATTCTATGTGCTTTAACTACTAGCATTTCTGTAGATTTTATCTTAAAAGGCCCAGAATAAACTGACCAACTCTTGGCTTTAGGGTTTGTTTTATAGCCTATAGAAGCTCCTTTTGTATCGCAACTAATTGCAATTTTACCATTTTTTATAACTGGTACTGGATTTGCTGTTTTGGGTTTTGTTTTTTTTCCATCCCAAAGTTTGGCTACCAATTCTTTTTCTGGCAAGTTAGGTACATCCCCAATTTCTGCAAGCCATCTATCCATTTCATTGCTTAATTCTGCTAATTTACCTTTATACTTAGGCTTTTCTGCTAAGTTATTCAGTTCAAAAGGATCATTTATACAATCGAATAATTCTTCTTTTGGCTTTTTATCTCTAAACCATTGCATCTGAACATCATTTAATTTACCCTTATCTTTTAACCTTATTAATTCTTGCATTGTCGGAATTTTTTCGCGGTACGTTATTGGCAAATAATATCCTTGCTCTGGCCTATAATTTCTAATATATTTAAATTGCTTGTCTTTTACAGCTCTAATTGCATCTGTAAAACCATCAAATCGATCTGCTGCTGCATGTATATAATTTCTTTGTTTTTTTGATTGATACTTTCCTAAAAAAGCTTGCCCTTGCATGTATGCTGGCGGTTTTTGATGCGTTAGAGAAAGTAATGTTGGTGCAAAATCTACAAAACTAACCAATTGATTAAATTTTGTTCCTGCTTGTATTTTTCCTGGAAAACGTACAATCATTGGGGTTTTTAAACCAGAATCATAAATCAGTCTTTTTTCTCTAGGCATTGGCCCTCCATGATCACCGTAAAACATAATTATAGTATTTTCTAGTAGCCCATCTTCTTCTAATTGTTTTAAAACCGCTCCAACTTGTCTGTCCATTTCTGCAATATTGTTGTATAATTTCCAAAGATCTCTTTGTACAATATCAGTATCTGGTAAATATGGAGGCACTTTAAATTTAGTGTCTTTTGGAATATGAACAGGAGTTTCTGCTTCTGTCATTCTATTTTTAGCATGAGATTTTCCTTTGTTTTTCCAATTGTACGATTTATCTCCAGCATGATAATGTCTTGTTTCAATTTCTCGAAATCCATAAGGTTCAAACAAACCAGATTCATGTGTTTCAGTAAAGTTAAATACAGCAAAAAATGGCTGGTCTTTATCTCTATTTCTCCAATGTGCATAAGGACTACTCTCATCCCAAGCAGTAACAGGAGGTTTAAATTGATAATCTGTTTTGTAATTATTAGTACAATAATACCCTTGTTTTCGAAGTAATTCACTAATCATTTTTACTTCTGGAGGAGGAACTGCCCCATATTTAGGCAATCCAGTTACCTCACTATAAGAAGTAGTACGCATGTGGTTTGCACCAATACTAGATGGATACATTCCAGTTGCAATTGCAGCTCTACTTGGAGCACAAACACCAGATGTAGAATATAAATTGGGATAAATTACACCTTCATTTGCTAATTTGCTTAAATGGGGAGTAACTATGGTAGAATCTCCAAAAGAAGGGATGTAATGTCCCATATCTTCTGTGACCAACCACAATATATTAGGTTTCTTAGGCGCTATTTTTTCTTGTTTACAACTGCTGACAAAAAGAATTATAACTAAAATTAAAAAAATATACTGTTTCATATTCGCTTTATTTATGATATTGTGAGTTATTGCAAAATATATATTAACTTAAACTTACGTATCTTGTACTGTACCGATTGTTAAGATAATGTTTATAAAAACACTTTCTCTGGCAGGATACCACAGGGTATCAAATTAGTTAAATCGTCTTATTTTTATTTTTGAATATCAAAACAAATAATCAAATGAAAAAAAATGTACTCGTTATATTTTTACTATTATTTTCTTTTTACCAAAGTATTTCGCAAACCATTAACCCTCCAAAAGGAAGAATAGCCATAGTTGCAGATGGAAACTCACCTGATCCAGATGATTTGGGAGGCACAGCAATTACTATTGCATTACTTAAAGCTGCTGGTTTAGAAGATAGATTGGTACATTATTCTCATAGTTGCGATTTGGTTAGAGATGATAGAATCTCTGAAAAAGCAGAAAAAGAACGTCATCATTTAATGCAAGTTGCTTGTGATATGACAGCAAGACGTTGGGATGCTTTTAATCACCTAACTTTTTTTGATGCAGTTTGGCAAAAAGAAGCAACCATTAACGATTTGTGTTGGGCAATAAATACTTCTACAAAAGAGAACCCTTTATGGATAATTGAAGCGGGTGAACCTGACATTATAGGAATGGCGTTACAAAAAACACCAAAAGAAAAACACAAATTTGTAAAAGTGATTACACATCACCCTGCAAATGATAATGCTGGCGATTTTTATTCCTGGCAACAGATTTTAGATTTTGGTATTGAGGAAGTGCGAATTCCAGATCAAAATATCAATTTAAAATTACCTATTTCAGACTGGGATTGGGCTAAAAATCACGCTGATTCTAGAATTCAACTACTATGGACAATAGGTAAATTAGCTGAGGTTGATAATGTTGTACGATTTCAAAAAGGAAAATGGGATTGTTCTGATGCTGGTATGATTTTATATTGGATTACTGGTGCTAACGTTAACAATGGTTTAAAAGCTGGAGGTCTTGAAGTGGTAAAAAAAATACTTTTAGATTTTATAAAATTAAATCCTGAACCTAAAAGAGGCCCAAAAAGGAAAAAAAAGAAGTAAGTTGCTATTTTATTTTTTTTAGTAATATATTTTTGTACTCTACTTTCATTGGTGGGCCAACATGTACTTGCACACCAATAAAGCCTTTTTTACTTCTGTTTTTGGTATCTAAATCTGTAACATCACTCATTAAAACACCGTTAACAAAATGTTGCATACGATTACCATTTACAATGATATGCATGGTATTCCAATCCTCATTTTTTATAGATGTTTTTAATGTTTTTTTATCACCTAAAGTAGCCACAATAGTTCTTGTTTGCCAACAATTCCTTTTTACATTTTTTCTGATATTGGTTGGTGGAATACTATCTGGCATTGCTTCAATAATCACTTTCTCGCCAATATAGGCTAAAGTAGTTCGTTTTTTTTCTTCGTAGTTTTGACCAGTATATTTATTTTTCCCGTCAATATCTGACTGATACCCTCTTAAAGCAAATGGTTTATTTTTTATCTTTTCACTCCTATAATTGACTCCACTATTGCCTGATTTTGAAATTCTGTATTCTAATTTTAATTCAAAATTTTGAGGTTGTTCTTTTTCATAAATGATAAAAGAGTTTCTTTTTAGAATGGTTTCTGGAGTAACTTCTCCAATTAAAATACCATCTTTTACAGACCAATAGGTTTCATCTCCACTCCAACCTTCTTGGTTTTTTCCATTAAAAATAGATGTAAAATCATCTTTTTTTTGGTTCTGGCAAGAAAAAAAACAAAAGGTAATATTAAATATTACCAAGTAAATTATTTGTCTCATTTTTTTAGTCTTTAGTAATTTTACTTTTCCACCAATTCTCATTGGGTTTAAAATCTTTAGATAATACTTTTAACCTGTTTTTTTCTAAAGACTCTAACTTTTTAGTTTTGATGTTTATTAGTCTTTTTTGACGTTTAATACTATCAAATTCTATATCCTTTTTAGGATATTTTGCACCAACTTCATGTAACCAAGATCTTAGTTGATTGCTTAATTTTTGAGCAATTTTTGGATGTTTTGTAATTACGTTTAATTCGTCTTTTTCTGTAGAGGGTAATTTGAATAATTCCTCTCTATTATCTTCCCAATAATGTATTAATTTCCAGCCATTTTGTTGAATGATAGAAGAAGGTTCTCCTCCTTGATTGCCATAATGTGGATAATGCCAATATAATGGTCTCTCTAAATTGATGTGTTTACCTTCTAAAATAGGTTTTAAACTAATGCCATCTATATGTTGTTCTGGTTGTAAGGGAACACCTGCTAAATCTAATAACGTAGGATAAAAATCGGTATGAATTACAGGAAAATCTGATGCTAGTTCTTTTGTTTTCAACCAAGGTACTTTTATAAAAAAAGGTTCTCTAATACCACCTTCCCATTGATACCCTTTACCTCCTCTTAGAGGTAAATTACTGGTAGAATAATTATCGCCAGAAGCCACACCACCATTATCAGAGGTAAAAATTACAATGGTATTTTTATCTAAACCATTATCCTTTAACGCTTTTAAAACAATACCCACAGCATCATCCATCGTTTCAACTAAACCACCATAAATGGGATTATCTTGAACTTGCCTAATTGGTAAAACACGCTCTATTTTATAACCAGATTTTGCAACTCCCAAACTATCTGCTTTATCTCTATACTTTTTCCATTTGGTTTCTGTAGTTTGTATAGGCGAATGGACAGCATAAAAAGAAAGATATGCAAAAAATGGTTTCTCTTTATTTTGCTTTATAAAACTTGCTGTTTCATTAGCTAAACGTAAGGTTAAATTCTCTCCTTCTTTCTTATCTTTTAATTTTGGATTTCTAAAAGGCGCAAAAAATCCACCTGAAGGGCCACCTCTATGAAACCCTCCTTTGTTAATATCAAAACCATGGTCTTCTGGATACGAACCTTTATCTCCTAAATGCCATTTACCTGCAAAAAAAGTAGCATATCCTTTATTTTTAAATGCTTCAGCAATGGTTATATCTTGCTTTGGAAGAGCTCTTACATAATCTGCAGGTAGTAATTTGTCGTGTCTATTTCTTGTTCTCCAATCTTTACCAACTTTGGCACCAATCCAATCTGTGATTCCATGACGAGCTGTAAATTTACCTGTTAAAATACTTGCTCTTGAAGGGCTACAAACTCTACTTGAAGCATATCCTTTTTTAAACCAAACAGATTGTTCTACTAGTTTGTCTATATTTGGAGTTTCATAAAATGTGCTACCTGTAATACCTAAATCATGATAACCTAAATCATCAACCAAAATAAAAAGTACATTTGGTTTCTTTAGATTTAACTTATCTTTTTCTGAATTACAACTAGAAAAACATACTATAAATAATAGTCCAAAAAAAAATACTATTTTCTTCAATGCTGAATTATTATTTGTGAAGAATTAAATTTTAATAATCTTTCTAACAAAATGATTTTTTTTGTCGTTGTTAGAGATAAAATATACACCTTTTTTTAAATTACTAATATCAATAGTTTGTGATGTTGATTTTACATTTATCTGACGAACTCTAGCTCCTAAAATATCAGTAATAATTAATTTTGAATTTTCTGGTAGATTTTTAATTTCTATTTTCCCATTTGTTGGGTTTGGATAAATACTAACCTCTTGCTTAATAATATTGTTTGTAGATAACGAAGCATCATAACATGTAGATTCTGGATTTGATAAATTAAAAGCAACACTATCTGAAACCGTACTTCTTTTTAATACCATTTTATCTATAAATAAATAAGACGATCTTGCGTCTACTGTAATAGTATATTCTTTTGCTTCAAAAACAACCCAAACTCTATGTGCAACATGATCGTTTGTATTGGTTACAAAACCATAATCTAAACGATTCCCAAAAGCTTTTATAAAATTCTGAGTAGAAGTTCCTGCTGCACAAGTTAATTCATTACTTGAATTACAATAAGGTTTTGGATATACTTTTGCACCATTTTTAATTCCATAAAAATCTTCTCCATCTATTTTTAACCAAGCATCATTGTGTTCTCCTTTACTAGTACCTTTACCAACTCTCATTCTCCAAGCAAACCTGTATGTTCCTGGATTATTTATTTTAATTTTATAAGTAATTGGCGCACCAGAAAGTTTACTAAAAGATTCAGCACCTGTCCAATGCAAATACGTTACTTCTTCACCTTCAAAAGTTTCTGTAGCAATTTTCCACCTATCATCATTTATAATTCCAGATTCCATTTCTATAGTTATAACACCATTTTTTTCTTCAAATGGTAATGATCCATCACAACTAGCGGTTTGCGAGAATATTTGTATTGTAACGACTGATAATATAAAAAGTAAAACTTTATTTTTCACTACTTTATTTTTATGATTAATACAAAATTAATTGAACTATAATTACAAAGTATCCTGTTGTGTATTGAATTTATTTTTATGATTTTTTATATTCAATTTTATACTTTCCAGAACCTAAAACTACTTCATCTTTATCATCAAAAGAAGCATCGTTTATTTTTAAACTTTCAAATTCTTTTTTGTTTAAAATGATTTTAGCCTTTGTATTAAAAGGTACTTCAAGATTCATTGTTAAAAGACCACTTTCTGATCTCCAACTATTTTTAATATCCCCATAAGGTGAAGGCACAGAAACAGTTGTATTGATAACTTGACTAGGAAATTCTGGATTTACCGTAAACATTTTAAAGCCTGGAGCTTCCATCGAAGATTTAATTCCTCCTAAAGACTCAAAGAAATATGCAGCAAAACCACTGTGCATAGGGTGATTTAAAGAGTTGCTTGGTCCTTCCATTTTTTCCCAAATAAACTGACGTTCTGGCCATGTGGTAAACCCTGAATTCATTACATAAGTCTGACTAGGAAAATCTGGTGTAGTTAAAATTTGATAGGCCAAATCTGCTTTACCATACTTAGACAAAACTGTGTAAATGTATCTATTACCATGAATACCTGTATTATGATGACCTCCTCGAACTTCTACAATATTATAAGCTAATCCATTAACAACAGTTTCTATTTCCTCTTCTGGAACCATACCAAATTGTAAAGCTTGTACAGTTGCAGTCTGACTTTGATACCATTTGTGTTTTGTATTTGGAATATTAACTAAAAACTCTTTATTGAATGCTGTTTTTAACGCTTCTTTTTCTTGTTTCATTTTTGCTCCATAAGCAGCATCATTATTCATTTTTGCAAAAGTTTCCATTACGCCTAAAACATCATAAAAATAAGCATTTGCAGAAATAATTGGATCACATTCCATTGCACTTGGGTTTCTTCTTCTATCCCAAAGTGGTGGACACCAATCTCCCATTCCATCTTGCATAATTCCGTTTTCTCCTTTAAAATTTAGGTAAAAATCGGTCAATCCCTTCATTGGTTCGTAATAGTCTTTTACGATTTCATCATCACCATAAAACTTATAATTGTACCAAGGCAAATACATGGTTGCAACTCCCCAATCTATTTTTGCATAGGTTGATGTTCTTTTACCTGGAGCAATCATTGTAGGTACTTGAAACTTCAATTCTGGATTGTTATGACCTTTTGTTGGCCTCATTTGTGTTTTGATGTCTTCCATATATTTTTTATAGAAATCGTACATGTCATAATTGTACAATGCATATTCGCAAAACGCATGTGCATCACCTAACCAACCACATTTTTCTCTGTGGGGACAATCTTCTGGAATACCATGTACATTGTCTACAATTGTCCATTTACTAATGCTATGCATTTTATTTAGCAATTCATCAGAAGATGTAAAACTTCCTGTTTCTTGAATATCTGTAGCTACCAAAACTGCTTTAATCATATCTGCGTCTGGTTTTCTAGAAATTCCTGTAATTTTTGCATATCGAAAACCATGGTAACTAAATTTAGGTTCCCAAGATTCAACACCTTCTCCTTTACAAATGTATTTGTAAATCTGTGGCATTCCGTTTGCACCACCACCTGTAGAACCTTTGTGAATATCTTTTCCATTGGTTAATAAGGCTTCTGTAGTAATTATATTAATTAATTGTCCTTTTTTTCCTTTTACGTTTAATTTTACCCAACCTGCAATATTCTGACCAAAATCTACAATCCACGCACCATCTGCTCCTTTAAAAACTTTTTGAGGAGCAAACTCTTGTAGTTTTTTAATTGGCGGAATTTGACTGGCACTTATGTTTCTCAATTTTGGTGATGCAATTTTTGCATTTCCCCAAGAAGTATCATCATAACCAACAGTGTTCCATTTTCCTATTTCGTAACGTGCGTCATATGTATCTCCTCCATAAATATTGTTGAATACGATGGGTCCTGTGGATTCTTTCCAATTTTCATCCGTATAAAAATCTTTTGTGGAGCCATCTGTATATTTTAATTTTACCAAACATTTTACAGTTGGTGGGCCATAAGCCATATCTCTTTCAGATTCTGGATCTCTTTTCCATGAAATATCTTGTGCATAAAAACCATTTCCTAAAATAATTCCGAATGCATTTTTACCCGATTTTACTTGTTTTGTAATATCATAATTTACATAATACGCTTGTTTATCATAATTGGAAGGTGCAGGATCTAATACATGATCGCCTACTTTTTCTCCATTTAAATACAACTCATAGTATCCTAATCCACAGATATAAACTTGGGCATTTTCTACTTTTTTATCAATTGCCAATTCCTTTCTAAAATAACTAGCAGCAAAACCATTTACCTTTTTTGCTGGCTGATTTCTCATTCTACCTGTTTTGTAATCTCTATATTGATAAGGCGAAGTTCTGGTGTCTTTATTTAAAGTAATCCATTTAGCATCTCCCCAGTTTTTTTTAGAGATTAATCCCATTTCAAATTGTTGAACAGCAGACCATTTTGTAGCTTCTCCATTTTCATCCCAAATCTTCACTTTCCAGAAATAGTTTTGCATTGCTTTTAAATCTTGGCCTTGGTATTTTACAAATGCAGATTTGTTACTTTCTACCTTGTTTGAATTCCAAACATCTGCATCAGTTTCATTTAATTTTTCTTTTGATGATGCTACTAAAATTTGATATGCAGATTGCGATTTATTGAAACCTTTTGCATCAACAGTCCAAGAAAATAAAGGTTGTTTACTTTCTATTGTTGATGGATTTTGTTTGGTGTTTACCAATAATTTCTCAAAAGTTATTGAGCTACTAGATGTAGAAACTTGTTTGCAAGAAACTAAAAGAATAGCTAAAAGAATTATGGAATAAAACGTTTGTTTTTTTAACATCATTTATGTTTAAATTTTCAGGTTATGGTTTTAAAATTTAATATACTTTATTTTATTTTACTATAATTTTATGATTAGAAATCCCTTGTTCACTCTCTAATTGTAATATGTAAATGCCTTTTTGTGTATTCTCAAAACGCACTTGTTTTTCTGATATAAAATTACCTTTTTGAACTTCCACTCCGTTCATTGAATAAATTCTGTATTGTGCCTTCTCTCTACTATTTATTTTGATAGTAAACACACCTTTAGACGGATTAGGAAAAACACTAATTAGTTCTTCCTGTACTATCTCTGAAGTGGATAATGTAGCACTAGTTAATTCAATAATATTTATAGAAAGTTTAGGCAAAGTAATTCCTTCACTTCCTTGATTAATTAAAGTCAACGGATCTACATCAATACCCATAACTCTTTCTTCATCTATTTTATTAAATGCAATCGCTTTGTGAATTGATACATCAGTATATTCCTCTCCATCTACATTTATATTGAAAGGCACATATTGATTACTAAGGTTTACAACGAAAACGGAAATCTTATCATTTTTTGTTACAACTCTTGCGTTAACAGCTTTTACACCATCTACTAAATTTGATACTTCTACGTCGCTGTCTATTAATGTGGTGTTTTCCAGAGCCAAACGAATGATTTCATAAGCTGAACCAAATAATGTTTTTTCTAAAGGATACTTAATTCTTGGCCGCTCTTTACCACTAGGAGAAATATAGGTTTCCCAAACGTAATGAGAGTTTAATTGCCCATTTACACTAAACCAGTTTGCGCGCTCAAAAATATCTTGATTTTGACTCATAAAAATATAACAATCTGCCATCCCTAAAACAGAAACTGCATTTGGACCACCAGATTTTACGCCCCATTCTGTTAACCAGATTGGTTTATTAGGTGCCACTTTATGTGCATAATTATAAATTGAATTTCCTAAATGTTTTCTAGCTGTAAGTGCAGTACTATAAGCTTCATCACTATTATTTGAATCATCAGGATCTGAACCTACATAAGTATGTACTGTAACTGCATCAAAATACGTAAGATCTTCCGTTAAATCTTTATTCCAGTTAGGGTTTGCCCAACTATCTCTTCTTAATAAAGGTACAGAAACTCTTATGTTGGGATCTTTATCTTTTAAAGCTGCAGACATCGATTTTGCCCTAGCAATATAATCTTCAGCATTTGGTATTATTGAGCTTCTTTGTCCAGGATAAAAATTTTCATTCCCTAATTCTATAACTTTCACCTCAAATCCTCTAGAAATCAAATCATTATACCTTGCTATAGTTTCTGGACTTTCATTATTAAAATCAGTACCATCTGCACTCATATTAAATGTCCACATCATATCAAACCCTTTACCTGTTTGAGATTTTCTTGTTGCATTTAAACTAGTAAGCCCATTAATACCCACTTTAATATCATTAGCATCAAATATCTTTATATTGGCTAATAAATCAGGTTTTTTTGTTTTAATCGTTTTATTTACGCCTTGTTCGTATTGAAAAGATTCTTCTCCAAAAAGTCTAGTAACATCTCTTCTCCAATCGTACCAATTTGCCCATAAACCGTGAGGAAATCTTATGGTTATTGGTTTTAATTTATTTATTAAGTCTTTTTCTTTTGCAGTTGAAAAATGATGTGTATTTGTACCCAGTAATAGATTATTAAACACTTCTGTCTTCGAAGATGTTATATTAATTGTTGCTTCCATATTGGTAGGCAAATTAAATGGATACTCTTGAGAAAATACAGATACAGTGAGTAGTAGGGTAAAGCAAAAACAAAGTAATTTCTTCAACATTTCTATAATATTTAACTTATAGTTACTCAAAAATATTATTATTTTCTAAGAGCAGTATCCTGCACAGTCCTTCAAAAAAGTTAATTTTAATTAAGGTTCTATCAATCTGAAACTTTAAAATTATACTTGAAACTATTATTGTTGTATAAAGACTATCAATAACTTAAAAGTTTTACAGGACCTTCTAATCCTGTTGGCGCTAAATCTTTGTAATTTCTAGTCCATCTATTCGTTAAAGGATTGTTGAGTGATTTACAATAATTGGCCAATACTGTAGTGTATTTAATTTCTATTTTATTTTCTCCTTTTTTTAGATGGTTTTCAATTTCATAAATTGCTTTTCCATACCAACGCTTACCAATTTTCACATCATTTATATACAATTCTGTAATTCCTCCATTTACATTTCCTAAATCTAAGTGGTTATAATCACCATCATTATTTAGGGTTATTGTGTAACTAATTTCTCCTCCAAAAGAACTTTGTGCTTTGTCTTCTGATTGACTAAAATCAATCAATTTTTCCATTTGCCAAGTAAAGATCTTTCCATCAACTCTAGCTCCTGAAACATTCCAAGTACCAGTAATTTCTGTTGAAGATTGAATGTTAGTTATTTTATTTAAAGGCTTTTCTATGGGTTTTTCATCTTCAAAAACTAACAATAAAGATTCCAAAGGATCTAAAGAAATTTCTAACTCGTTTGCATTTTTAGTATAATAAAATGATTCTCTCTCTCCAGTTTCTGGATTCCAGACATATGGATATTTCCCTTTTACAGGAAAATCAGCCTTAAATTTTGCAGTATCAAATTTATGAACATTTGTAAAAAAATACAATTCTTTCTCTTTCGTATATTGATGAATTTGATACACTTTTTTAGAAGGATTACTTATCACTACATCTGGAGCAATTGCAGATTTCTCAAGAAAATGTTTTGACCAAGTCATTATATTTTCTAAAGATTTTGGCTGATTAACTTGGATAAATGCATTTGGGTTTTTAGCCAAAAGATTCTCCATGATTTCTTTAACCTTTGTATCGTTTTTATCTGAATCTTTAAAGTGCAATGATTTTTTTGGAAGCTCATCAATCACAACAACTTTACCTCCTGAAGCCACAAATTTCTGAATGGCAATAGCGGTTTCTGGATGAATGGATTTTAAACTGGCTAAAACCAATAATTTGTAACGCATTTTTCCAAAAGCAATTTCACCATTTTTAATCTCAGCTTTGACTAACACATTCTGATTGATATATTCACAAGAATAGCCTAATTGACTGATAGGTTCCCAGATTTTATGCAAATATTTTGGTTCCATATGAAAAGGTTCTCTTGCCAAACCTTTGTCTCCCCAAATATCAGCAGTTGGCCCAATAATGGCAATCGATTTATCTGCTTGAGAATTTTGAAAGACAGCAGACAATCTTGCATTGTAATCTACCCAACTATCTATGTGTTTCCACCAGGTATTTTGCTCACTAAAATAGGCTCCATAACGAATCCACCCTGGAAATGGTGCTGATTTTGGCGAATAATTATAACCGTGTAAAATTGAATGATTAATTCCAGTGATAAAATTCATATCATCATGCTGCTTAATTTCTTCTAAAGTGGTTTTAAAAACACCACGTGTATTGGTCATTACTTCTGAACTTATAATCTTTTTATTCATTAAATGTCCTCCAGCAGAAGTATATAGGTTCCAAGTCATATACCCATGATTTTGATTCCATTGCCACAAAGAATCTTTCATTTCTGCAGAGTAAATCCAGTTATTACTTTCTGGTATATCTGGTATCATATAACCATCTAATATTCCCATTAAAAATGGTGTTCCGTAAGCTTGATATCTACACAAGACTCCATTAGCCTCACAAAAATCTTTATAGGTTTGGGTAAAGTTTTTTAAGAAAACCTCTACCAAAAGCTTATTGTAATCGTAACGAACACGCTTTAATTTCTCTTTAAAGTCTGATGAAAAACTGTTTGCATAATCATCATTAGCATAATTCCCTTTGGCTGAATAAAAAACAAAAGGCATCCATTCTTTTAATTGATAGCCATAAGCATTGTAAAAAAGTGTCTCAAAACCATCTGTCCAATTAGCACCAGAAACTTCAATACTGTCACAAAAAATAGCTCTTATTAATTGATTTAAAGAAATCCCAGAACGTTCAGAAATTTTCTTTAATCTGCTTAAATAAGCCAAAGTCATTTCTTTTTTATAATGATCCATTACAGCGCCTGCACCTCCTGGAGCGCCTAAAGTAACCTCTCTAAAATTTTGTTGAATTAACGTATAACTCAAATAATAATTACCAGATTTTTCAATTTTATAATTTAATTTTTTGTTTTTATCTAAGAATCTAGAAAGGTTAATAATTTCATCTTCATCATTACAATTTACTGGAACTAACGCTAAATTAGCAAGCGTATACGTTGTTCTTTTACTGATATGTCTTTGTGATCGAGATTTACGGTATTTTTTTTTGTACAAGTTGATTAGATAATCTTCATCAACTTCAATAATTGCATTTGAGCCATACAAAATTTTATCAGTTACCATTCGCTGACTCGTTTCTTCGTCTTTTAAAAACTCGCCTCCAAATGGCCAACCTGTTCCAGCAATAATATCTGTAATCATCCCCAAATCTTTCGCTTTTTTTGCTGCATGCACAACCATATCTACCCATTCATCACTCATCCAAACTAGTGATTTCTCACTTTTATCAAATGCTAGTGGCATCGCAATAGGGTTAATTTCTACACCACCAAAGCCACCATACTTTAGCGATTCTAATTGTCTATCAAGTTCTTTTGTTTTTATTTTATTCCCATTCCACCACCAACGTACAAAAGGTCTTGCTTCTGCTGGCGGATTTTGGAATTTGCTAAATAATATTTCTTTTTTTTGCTTACTACTATTAATGCCTTTACAATTATTAAAACTAAATATAGCAACCATCATGATTGAGATAATGACTGTATTTTTACATTTGGATATGAGCATTATTTTTAGTTTTATTAATTCCTCCAACCATTCTAACAATATTCATCTTTAATCCTGGACGAATATTAGATCCATTTCTTGGACTAATTCTATTGGCAACATTCCAAACATTATGAATAGGAAGTTTTTTATCACTTTCACTCGTAAAGTCTGTAGATAATTTTACTTGACCTTGTGTAATGGTGACAAGAGTAAAACTTAATAAAAGAAATAAAAACTTTATTAAGAAGTTTAAATTTTTCATTATCTATAATTTATTTTTGAATATATTTTCTCGAAACTAATATTTATTCATAAAATTAACATCCTGTGATGTCCTGTTATTCTTTTTTTAAATTTTTATTAAAAAGAATTTACATTACTTTTGACCTTCAAGCAAATAGCCCAAGGCTAACCACTAAGAATTGTAACCGCAAATATTATATCTTTTTGACTCATAAAAATTGAAGCAAAATATAAAAAAGAATACATGACCAAAACTATCCAAAGTAAAGAAATGAATGATACACTTGCTTCACTCTTTAGCAAGTATGGTTTTAATGACAAAAGGGCCAAACTATTGGCAGAAGTGCATACAGAAAATACTTTACATGGGGTAAATTCTCATGGCATTAATAGGGTCCCTTTTTTCATTGAACAATTGAAACTAGGATTAATCAATAAAGATATTGAACCTGAAAAAGCAGATAGTTTTGGCTGTATTGAACGATGGGATGGTAAACTAGGTTCTGGGGTTATAAACGCTATGAAATGTACCAATCGCGCTATTGAGATTGCTAAAGAAAACGGAATGGGATTAGTGGCTCTAAGAAATACCAATCATTGGATGCGAGCTGGCTATTATGGTTGGATGATGGCAAAACAAAACTGTATAGGTATTCTTTTTACAAACACAGAACCTAACATGCCTGCATGGGGTGGCAAAGAAGCAAGACTTGGAAACAATCCTTTAGTGATTGCTATACCTAGAAAAAAAGGACACATAGTACTTGATATGGCTATGAGTCAATTTTCTTTTGGAAAAATGAACGAATATAAATTGAATAATCAATCCTTGCCTTTTGATGGAGGATGGGATACCAATGGTAACCTCACAAGAAACCCTAAAGAAATTTTGACCACTAAAAGTGGACTACCCATAGGTTATTGGAAAGGTTCTGCACTCTCTATGGTTTTAGACATACTCGCTACGCTACTTTCAGCAGGAAAATCAACTTACAAACTTGGATTAGAACCACATGAATATGGGGTGTCTCAAATTTACCTATGTATTAACCCTAATACTTATAATGATAATGAACTTCAAGAAAAACTTACTGAAGAAATCATTGCTTATACTCGAGATGTTACTCCTACTCAACCAAATGGAAAGACTTATTATCCTGGTGAACGATCACTTATAAATAAGATTAAGAACGAAAAAGAAGGGATGAAGGTAAGTGAAGAAATATGGAAAAAAATAATTGATTTATTAAACAAATAAAATATAATGAATACGAATAGAAGAGACGCGCTTCGTAAGCTAGCATTCACTCCAGCGCTTTTTGTAGCACCTACAATTTTGACTGCAGCTACTAAAGATTCAATAGAACCTATTGCACAACGAATACAGTACAGTGTTAATGCTTATTCTTTTAATGACGAATTTCGAAGTGGCAAAATGAATTTATTTGATATGATGGAATTTGCCTCAGAAATTGGCCTAAATGCTGTTGACTTAACCGCCTATTATTTTTCTTCTTATCCACGTCTACCGAAAAAAACTGAAATTTTTGCTTTAAAGAAAAGAGCTTTAGAACTTGGGTTAAATATCTCGTGGACAGGTGTGAGGAACAATTTTGTAACCGCAAATGTAGAATCTAGAAAAAATGATAGAGAAATGATTAAAAATTGGCTAGATATTTCATCTATGATTGGCTCTTCTATTCTACGAGTTTTCACTGGTAGAAATTTACCTGACGGATACTCAAAAGAACAAGTAAAAGCATGGCTTATTGAAGAATACAAACTTTGTGCTAAATATGGTGAGCAAACAGGCGTTATTGTTGGACTACAAAACCATAATGAGTTCTTATTTAAAGCCGATGAAGTAATCGAAATACTAGAGAAAGTTAGCTCTGAATGGTTTGGTCTTATATTAGATATTTCTGGATTAAGAACTACAAATGATCCGTATGCAGAAGCTGAAAAATTGGCACCTTATGCTAATTATTGGTTTATCAAAGAACATGTATATCACAATCAAGAAAAAAAACGAACTGACATGTCAAAAATGGTGTCAATGATAAAGCGACATGACTTTCGTGGTTACGTCTCTTTTGAGAGTCTATCGGATGGAAATCCAAAAGAAATTATTAAAGAGATGGTTTATGATTTTAAAAGGGAATTTAACAAAATTTAGAAAAGTTAAACAAACATATTTTATGTGGTAATTTAAATTGAATTACCAGTACCCACCAAAACAACGGATAAAATAATCACAACAATTCCTGATGTTATGGTCCATTTTGTTTTTTTGGTTACACCTTGCCATTCTTTTCGATAAATTCCCCAGAGATTGGCAGTTAAAATAATAGTAGACATATGTAAAATCCAAGAACTGGCTCCATTTCCTAATTTACTTTCTCCCATTCCGTAAAAGAAAAATTGTAAAAACCAAATGGTTCCTGCTAGTGCAGAGAACAAAATATTATTACGGATTGGTGTACTTTTATTTGTAAAGTCTTTGTAAGATTTATTTTTGATACTCAAAATGGTAGTCCATACTAAATTAGTAGCTAAACCACCCCAAAGAATTACCACAAAAGTAACATTGTTAGCAAACAAATGATCATATCCTGCTGCAACAGCTGCATCTGCTAATGGTTTTCCTGCTTCTATACCAAAGCTAAAAAAGGAACTTAAAATCCCTGATAAAATTGCAACAATTAATCCTTTTACCAAATTGAATTCAGATACACTCTTTTTCTTTTCTTCTTCTGATAATTCTTTTTCTTTTAACATTCCTGCTTTCCCACAAAGCGCAATCCCTAGAAGGCAAACTAAAACTCCTAGTAAAACTACCTGTCCTCCAGAAGTACTTAACATTTCTGTAAATGAAGTTTTACCTTCTTGAGGATTAAAATTATAATAAATGGATGGAACAATTGCCCCAAAAGCAGCACAAAAACCTAAAACTACAGAGTTTCCCAAAGACATACCTAAATAACGAACCCCTAAACCATAAGACAACCCACCTATACCCCAAAGTAAGCCCATTAAAAAGGTAAAGCCTAAAATTGTATTGGAGCTTGATGCAATAATATCTACAAAACCTGGTACTGTTAAATAAGCTGCAATTGGTGGCACTATTAACCAAGACATAACTCCACCTACCATCCAATAGGTTTCCCAAGACCAACCTTTTACTTTGTTGTATGGCATGTAAAAACTACCTGCTGCTACGCCGCCTAATGAATGAAATAAAACTCCTAAAATTGCTTGCATAATTTTTTTTTTAATATAAATTAGTATTAGATCTTATTGATGTACTCTAGATTTTTAGTTTTTGGAATAGGTGCATTCGTGTATTTCCACCATTTTTTCAATATTTTTAATAACTCCGCTTTCTTTTCTGGATTCGATTCTGAAAGATTATTTTTTTCTCCAATATCTTCAGATAAATTATATAACTCAACACCATCATCTTCAAAATAATAATGAAGTTTCCAATCGCCTTTTCGTATAACAGAACCAGGACGTGTTCTAAATAAAGAATCCCTGTTTTCGTTATCATTTACATTATAGGCTTGTAAATAAATAGGAAAATGCCAAAACAAAGGGCGTTCCAATTTTTCCTCTTTTCCTTCTAAAATAGAAGATAGATTATTTCCATCCAAAATTAGACTTGTATTTTTCACTCCTGCATATCCTAAAATTGTTGGAAAGACATCTAGGTTTGTTATAGGCACATCGCTCTTAGAATTTGGTTTAATTTTATCGTTTAAGACAAAGAAAAATGGTTCTCTAATACCACCTTCATAATAACTTCCTTTTCCTGCACGCAATGGTTTTTGTTTGGTTATGCCATACAAACCACCATTATCTGAAGTAAAAACAATCAACGTATTATCAAAAAAATGCTTTTCCTTTAGTTTATCGATAAGTAACCCTATGTTTCTATCTAAATTATCAACCATAGAAGCATATTCCGGATTCCCCTGACCATTCCAAGGCGATTTATTTTCATATTTAGGTAAAATACTATCTACTGGCATTATAGGGACATGAACTGCGTATGGCGAATAATTAAGATAGAACGGTTTTTGTACGGTATCCACAAAATGTATGGCTTTTTCCATTATGGCATCCGTAAGATACTTATCAGAACCACCCTTAATTGTTACATTTTTATACGGTGGCTTATAACTTTTAGGCAGTCCATTATGACCACCTCCAATATTTACATCAAATCCATATTCTAAAGGATTATTGCTTAAATGCCACTTTCCTGCCTGACAAGTCACGTAGCCGTTATCATGCAATACCTTTGGCAAAATAGTATGTTTTTTGGCGAGTGTATGTGTGTTTTTTGTTGGAATCAATTTTCTGTCTTCAGATTTTCCGCGTGTTGACGGACTAACGGTGTAAATGCCATGACGTGGTGTCCATTGACCTGTCATTAAACAAGCTCTACTAGGTGCACAATTTGAAGCTGATGCATATCCATTGGTGAACACCATACCTAAGCTCGATAAATAATCTATGTTTGGTGTTTCGTAATATTCACTACCCATAAAACCAACATCTTTCCATCCCATATCATCAACGTTTATGATAATAATGTTGGGCTTAGCATATTCTTTTTTGTTAAATTGATTCTTACAAGAACTTATTGATAAAAGCGCAACAGTTGCAATTAATAATTGTAATTTCATACTTGATTTTTAGATTTATAAATGAAAGATAAACTTATTTTTTCTTTAACGTTTTCTTTACCAAAGGAAATTCCGAATGGTCAGTTCTAGAATTATTGATTAAATACAATAGTTCTTTAGCTTTTTCTGGGTATTGTTCTGCAATATTGTTTTGTTCACCAATATCTTTATTTAAATCGTAAAGTTCAATAGCTTCATTATCGAACTTCACAGCTTTCCAATTGTTTTGTCTTACCGCTTGTATGGGCCCTTGTCTTTCATTAAACTCCCAATACAAATACTCGTGTTTTTGTTGTTGACTCTCATTTCCTAAAAGTGTTGGCGCATACGAAACACCATCAATTGTATCAGAAGGTTTTACACCTGCCAATGCACATGCCGTAGGTAAAAAATCCCAAAACGCAGAAATATGACTAGTTGTTGAACCAGCTTTAATTTTATTCGGCCAATAGGCTATAAATGGGGTGTGAATACCACCTTCATACAAATCGCGTTTATGCCCTTGAAAATCGCCATTACTGTTAAAAAACTCATTTTTTAAATCGTCATATTCGTGCCCATTATCACTCGTAAAAACAATTAAAGTGTTATCGGCTACACCTAGATTTTCTAGCCGTTTTAAAAGATTTCCAATATCTCTATCCATAGTAGACACCATTGCTGCATAAGTAATATGTCCATCTTCATCATGCCGATAATGCCCAGGTTTCATCTTTCGTTTTGGCCAACCTAAATTCTTGTATTGCTCTTTTTCTTTTTCAAGAATTGTTAATTCAAAATGCGGAATTGTATAAGACAAATACAAAAAGAAAGGTTTTTTATGATTTTTATCGACAAATTCAGTTGCTTTTTCAGTCATTAAATAATGAATGTGTTGTCCTTCTTTTGTTTGAGGATTATTTCCTTTTAAGGTAATTCTCTTCTCATTTTCAAATATACTTTTCGGGTAATAGTGGTGTGCTGGGGAGTGTTGATTGAAGCCGTAGAAATAATCAAAACCTTGTTTATTAGGTACGCCATCTTTCAAATTTTCTGCTAAGCCCCATTTACCAACAATTCCTGTGGTATAACCTGCTCGTTTCAATTCTTCTGCTACAGTTACATCTTCTGCATTAATATCTACAGGAGTACCACTTGCTGTCCATCTTGGATTGCCTCTAACTGTGCTGTGTCCCGTATGTTTACCCGTCATTAATACTGCTCTTGAAGGCCCACAAACCGAAGAGCCTGTGTAATGATTGGTAAAAATCATTCCGTTTTCTGCTAGTTTATCAATGTTTGGGGTTTTTATTTTATCTTGTCCATTAAAGCCCACATCGCCATAGCCTAAATCATCTGCTAGGATAAAAATGATGTTTGGTTTTTTTACTACTTTGATCTTTTTATTTACTGTTTCATTTTTACAGCTAGAAACTAACAACATCAAAAAAATCAAAGGAATTACATAAATTGTTTCAATTATTTTCATTCTAAATTTTTATTGTTTTTTAGTTGATTAGCGCTTTTAGTTTTAGAATTCCAAATTAACACTTTTTTAAACTTTTTATTATCCTGTAAAATCCTGTTCCAAATTAATTAACAAATACGTACCACTCGTAAATTTAAAATATTACCTAATTTATCTATTTTATTGGCAATATGCCCAACACCAATGGCACAATGATGTGATGGCCCTTGCTTAGACCATTCGTTCATAAAAGCACGTGCGCCTATTGAAAAACGATAGCGGCTATTGGTATTCCCTATTTGCAATACAGGCCCTTCTACAGATTCACCTTCAGCAACCAATAAAAACACATCATCTTTTCCTTCTACAACTGATAATAGCGTTACTGGACCATGTTTTACAGTCATTTGAATGGACAATCCCTTTCCTGGTTTTCCGTGATAAACGGGTAAAGGTACCAATTGTACATTTCCTTCTGCAATGGCAAAATGTGCAGGCCCATCATGTCCTAACATGACAATATCATCATTAAAATCCATCGCATAAAATTCAGAAAAAGAACCACCAACACCAAAAGCATCCATAATTTTCATGGCTTGCGCATTCTTTACTTCATACTCTCCTGCAACTGGTACATTTTTACCTGTTAGTAAGGTATTTCCTGCAATCACAGAAGTCACAATATTTTCATATTCGTTAGCTGTTTCGCCTTCGTAATAATAGGCTAAAGACCCTAAATCGTGATTTTCAACCAATTTATCTAAAGCTATTGATGTTTTTGCTGCGCGAATTAATTCGGATTCTTCACAAGCATCAATCACTTCAAATGTGTTATTAAACTCTTTTATTTTTTCATTAACCTCTGCTTGTGTAACCCCATCTCTATATTTTTTTACTTCACACATTTCAACAATTTCTATGTGAGTTCCAAAAGCAGCAGATTGTTTGGTTAAATCGGAATATACATCTAGCATTCCTGCATAATAATGCCCTAAAACACCTAATCTGTTATTTTGCATTATAGATGCAACTTTGGTGGCATCAATCCAATCCTGAATGTCGTCCCAAACGACTTGTTCTCCCAAATATCCTGTAACAAATTCATAATCAATTCCTGCACGATTAAATACATTCGCAAATTCTGGTACAGAACAAGCTTGACAATGTGCCAACCACTCTCCTGTCATTTTACCACGATCTCCCAGCGCATTAAAACTGTCATAATCTATGGCTGCAACTGGTTGTATGTTTAAAATAACCACAGGGCATTTTACTTTTTGTACAACAGGTAATACTGTTGATGACAAGGCATAGGTTGAGATGTATAAAAACAAGATATCTACATCTTCTTTTTTAAGTACCTCCGCTTTTTCTCTAGCAACTAGAGGAGAATCTACTAAACCAACATTTACAACCTCAGCGCCAAAACTTTCCATTTTAGTAGCAATTTGTTGTTGATAACCTTCTAAACGTTCTAATAGTTCTTCAAATTGTGGCCAATAGGTATCTAAACCTATTCCAAATAATCCTACTTTTATCATTATTTTATTTATTTTTATTTTAGATTTAACCTAGTTCTTAACTTCACCTTTAACTCTTTAACTAATTCTGGGTGTTCTTCTGCTATATTCTTGGTTTCCTTTTCTGTTGTTGTGTGATCATATAATTCTACAAATCCATCCTGATGTAATGTCATTCTATGCGTTGAAGTTCTGATAGTTGAAGCTTTATTTATGTATGATATAGCTGTATGACCATCGGTATTCGGATTAACCAATATATCTTTAAGCGATTTTCCTTGGATATAATTTGGCTTTTCAATACCTGTTAAATCACATAAAGTCGGGAAAATATCAAGGGTTTCAACGACAGCATCCGTATTAGCTCCTGACTGTTCCATCCCAGGGTAGTGAATGACTAGAGGAGAATGCAAGGACTCTTCAAACAAACTATGTTTCCCCCAAACGGCGTGCTCTCCCAAGTGCCAACCGTGGTCGCCCCAAAGCACCACAATGGTATTCTTATCCGCACCTGTTCTTTTCAGTTCGGCTAAAACTTTACCTATTTGTGCATCTGCATAACTCACACAAGCGGCATAATGACGGCGCACTTCATCCGCAAAAGCTACATCTTTATTGGGGTTTTTACCCCAACGGTTATATCCCATAAACTCACCAGAGCCATGCCATGTTGTTTTTCCTTCTGGTTTTTGAGGGTGATTTATTGCTGGCAGTTTAACGCCTTCATACCTGTCATAGTAAGTTTTAGGCGCACCGAAGGGTAAGTGGGGTTTAATAATTCCAACAGTAAGAAAAAATGGTTTTTCTTTATTACTGGCAAGTGCTCCTAGTTGTTTCACGGCTTCATCTGTAATTGCTCCATCTGGATAAATGTTGTCGTCTCCTTCTACTGTCTGAAAAACGTCCATGCCGCCTCTTGTTACCCGAATCTCTCCATTAGCTAATCCGTGCATCATCCCACGCGGATGTTGCCATTCCGCAACTGGCATCAAATGTCTATCCCATGCATTTGGCATTTCAATTTTTGTACTATCATTCCAATTTTTACCACCTCTTCCTCCAGGGTGATGAGATACTTTCCCGACTGAAACCGTTGTATAACCATGTGCTTTAAACCACTCTGGCATACTTTGTTTTATTTCTTCTTTGCCATTTTTTATTTTCTTTGCTCTAAGAAAAAGTGCGTTATTTCCATAATGCCCATATTGTCCTGTTAAAAGCGTATATCGAGATGGACCACAACTTGGGGCGTTTACAAAATGATTTTGAAAGGCCACCCCTTTTGCTGCAAAAGCATCTATGTTTGGTGAACTTATATAGTCTGCTCCAAAGCTCTTCAATTCTGGACGAAGGTCATCCACACAAATAAGTAGTACATTTGGCTTTTGAACAATTTGTTCTTTTTGACAACTCGTTATCATAAAAAAAGATAACGCCGCACAAATTAACGGTATTGTCTTTTTAAGGTTCATCATTATATTTTTTATCATTTTCAATATTCTTTTAAAAATTTGTATTTATGTTAAACTTCTATATACAATTCACTTACTTTTTTCAAACGGTCTGTATCTATTTCTAGTCCAAAACCAGGTGCTGATTTAAAGGAATAATATCCATTGGGTTCCTTTTTAGTAGCTGCGCTTTGCAAACATTCTAAATAGTTTTTAGAATCTTCTTTTTTCTCAATCGCTTCTACCCAAGTGGCTCCAACGCCTATTGCTATTTGTTGCCACGCAGAACAAGCTGGACCCACCAAACTATCATCACCTATCATTACTTTTGCATCTATTTCCTTTACTTTATGCGCTAATTTTGCTGTGTGGGTTAAACTTCCCATTGTAGAGGGATGCAGATTATAAATGTGTCCCATTCCTTTTTGTATTGTGTTGATGCCTTTCCAAGCAGGACGCATAGGCGCATCTGGAATCAAGTTTAAATCACCCACCATTTCTTGTAATTGTATCCATTGCTTTGGTTTTAAATGTGCAGGATCTTCTATTGCATTTAGTCCATTTGCACTAAAACGATCTAAAATCCCTTTTAATTCGTCTAAAGATTTCCACTTTTTATAGCCTTTATTCACATCTGAAATTACTACAGATTCATCGCCCAAAACATCTCTAATGGTTTTAAGTAACTTCATATCCACTTTTTCATCACCATACATTTTAAACTTCATATGATGCGCTAGATTCTGTTCGATACTTTTTTCAGCCTCTTCTCTAACTTTTTTCTCGTCTTTGTCTAGTATGCAATACAACCCTGGAACTGGATTTGTTCCTGTTAAACCTAATAATTCAACAGCAGATTTGTTTTGTAATCGACCTAATACATCTAAAAGCGCCATATCTAAAGACTCTAGCATTTTTAGAGAGCGTTTAGAACCCAATACTTGTTCTGATGCTAATAATTTTTGTGCTTCACCTAAGGTTAATCCTTTAAATTGTTCTAGATATTTAACCCAAGCCGTTGGTTTAAAATCTGGATTATTTTTGGATGCAGGTGTTTCTGTCCAACCATAAAAATCTCCTGCAGATATTTTTATAAATAAATGCTGACGGTTGTGCCAAGTTCCCCATGAAAAATAACGAGGTATGTTAATATCGTATCGAAATATTTCGATTTTTGTAATCTTTTCGTTTAAATATTCATTTCCATTTTTACTTGCACAAGCAGATAAAAGAGGATATGTAGCACCAACAATACCTAATGCTGACATACTTTTTATAAAATCACGTCTGTTTGTTTTCATAATTGTTTTTACCAAGGGTCGTTCATAGAAGTTAGTAATGCTGCCAACTCTGTTTTCATTTTATTATCTAAAGTTGGATTTTCTCCCCAAATATTTTTCATTTGATAAGGATCTTTAGCATCGTTATAGAGGTAGTGAAATTTATTCCCATTTTCGTGTTTTACCACAGCATAGGTGTAGTCTTTCGTTCTAAAACCTCTAGCATCGCCATTAGAAGCAAAACTTTTTCCTCCAAAATACAATTGCTTTTCTGGGCGGTTTACGGGTTTATCAAAAAATAAATCCGCATAATTTTCACCTTCTACCACATCTGGTATTTTATTTTCAAGTCCTATTAAGCCCAACAAAGTGGGCATATAATCAGGAACACTTAATAAAATATCATCTTTTTTGGGTTTTACTTTTTTTGGATAATGCACAATTAACGGAATTTTATACGCTTCTTTAAACCATACATTTTTATGCATTAAACCTTGACTTCCTAACATTTCGCCATGATCTGCAGAAAACACAATTACGGTATTTTCGTATAATCCTTCCTCTTTTAGTTTTGAAATCACACGTCCTATTTGATCATCAACTCCATTTACAGAAGCAAAATAATCGGTAGCTTGATCTAAGCGTTTTTCTACACCATGATCGCCTCTTTTTAATTCATAATTGTCATCAAACTGCACATTTGGTCTATTTAAAACGTCTTTATGCGTCATTCCTTCATAACGTTTTCTATAACGTTCTGGCACTTGTTTAAAAGGTGTATGTGGTGGATTTATAGACCAAAACAAGGCAAAAGGCTCATCCGATTTTCTTTGCTTTTCATTGTTTTTCAGGTAATTGATAATAACACCTGCTTCGTGTTCTGCAGACCATTTTTTGATGTATGTTTTTTCATCTTCTTTGGCATTGGTTGTCCAATAATAAGGTGCATTATGTCTATTGTGAGTTCCGTAAGCATACCAAAAAGAAAAACCGTGTCTTCTATCTGGAGGACACCAAGTATCCCAAACCCGTTTTACATTTGGTGGTGTTGGTTCTGGACCATCTAAATGCCATTTACCAACATAACCTGCACTATAGCCATTTTCTACCAAAACATCAGAAAAACAAATTTCATCTTTCTTTAAATAATTCCCCAACGCAGTTCTTTGAGAATTGCAATTTTCTACAACTCCTGTTGATAAAGAATAACTTCCAGTCATTAGCATCGCGCGGTACGGACTGCATAAAGGATTGTTTGAAACGGCTTCACTAAAAAACACCCCTTCTTTTGCCAATTGATCTAAATTTGGGGTATGAACAGGATCTTCATTTAAAAACCCTAATGAGGCTTGACGATACTGATCTGCAAAGATGAATAGTAAATTAGGTTTAGTTTCTGTGATCTCTTTTTTTTGTTGAGTTTTACAGGAAATAATACTGCATAAAATCAATCCAAAAACAATTAAATTTCTTGATGTTATTTCTTTCATATTTTTTCCTTTCTATTATTTATAAAACACTTTGACTTTCCAAATACCAGATTTAGCTTGAAACTTCAAAAATTCAGGATTCTCACTTTCAAAATCAAATCCACTAAATCTTTTTTTCAACTTATTTTTTCTCCATATACTTTTACCATTTACTTCAACCTTTGCTATTTTTTTTCCAGCTTTAGGAATACAAATTGTTGCTGTTGTGCTTTCTGGGGAAATTAAATTAAGATTGTAATTGTTTTCTGTTTTATTGACTTCGACTGTAATATCTCCTTTAACTGAAGGTACTATTTGCTTTACAGAAGTCATGTGCGCCAAATTTGGTTTTACTTCATAATTTGACCAAGCAATAGCTGTTGCTTTTATACCGGCAATGTATCTTGAAAGCACGTAGTTTGGTGCATTCCAAGCATGATTATATGTTCCTCGTAATTTTGGTTGATATTTTTCATACAGTGTTGTCAACCATTTACGATCTACTTGTTGTTGATAACGTTGTTTCATTCGCTCTAAACCTTTATCATATTTTCCTGTTAGCATAATAGCTTCTTCGGCTATCCACTCCATGTGTGGACTTGATTTCTTTACAGGCACTAAAACACTATCTACTAAAATAGTGTAATTTTCTTTTTTAGCTAATCCACTAATAATCGCTAAAGCACTTACCCGTTCTTCAATTTTTTTCTTTTTAGATCCGTAACGATTCCCTTGCCAATATTCTTTATCAAAATTCTTTTTAATACTGTCGATACGAGTATCGTACCAGGCAACATCTTTGGTTTCTCCTAAAGCAATAGCCATTTTTTTAGCGGACTTTAATGCCATATAGTACAATACTACATTTGTTGCTACTGGGTCTGTATCAATTCCCCAATCTACCCAATTGGCATAGCCTTTTCTGTGTTTTGGTAAACCATTTTCTTGCATGCCCCATAATTTTAAATAATTTAAAACAGCAGGGTATGCATTTTCAAGAGTCGCTTTGTCGCCAGTATTGTAATAATATTGCCAAATACCTTGATCAATATACTGTAAACTTTGCCCAGTTAACTCACTGCTTTTTCCACGATATGCACCAAATCCAGGTGCTAATCCTTGAATAGTATCTCCCTTTCTATAAGCAATCGTATTATCAATTCCTTTTTTTAATAACAGACGCCCAGGCTCATCCAAGGTATAAAAAACTGCTCCTGTTTGGTCGGCTACATCTCCAACCCATAAACCACGTTCTCTATCTGGACAGTCCATATAACCATCTCTTGCGCAAACATATAGAGTATTTCTAGCCATCCACCACAAACGTGTAAAGTAAGGATCGCTTGTTTCAAAAGTACCTGTCATTTCTCCAACACCTGTCCAACGATATTTCAATTCTAATACTTCAACTCCTGCAGGAATTGTATATTCTACCACGTGACCATTTATCCAAGAGTAACTTTCAAAGGACTGTACACCATCTTTAGTAATATACGTTCCTTTTAGCATATTAAACCGATTGTCCATATCTGCAATAATGGTTTTACCAGCTTTACTATTTACTTTTAAATAGGGTGTAATTTGTTGATTGAAAGGCAGTTTTGCGTGAATTACAACTATAGAATCTGTTGTGTTTTTAAAAGGTAATTTAATTTTGTTTTTGTTTGATGCTAAAGTAAGAACCTCGTAATTGGTTAAGCCCCTATCATTCCACTGTGGAATTGCTCTTTTTACTAGAGTTCCCCATGGTTTACTATTTGCAACTCCCTTTTCAACTGGTTTATTCCAATTAGTATCATCAAAATTATTAGAATACCAGGCTTTATCAGACCAATCTCCCAGTGCTTTTCTAGCATCAAACTTAACATTATAAGCATTTACTCTGTTTGCGCTTTTACCTCCTCCTCCACTTCGTGGGTCATATGCAGGATGTACTTTTAGTTTCCAATCAGCATTAGAAACTAACGTTTGTTGCCCTAAATTGGCATGAAATAACAAGCCTCCTTTTCCACTATCATCATGAACTTTTCGGGTTCTGCCCCAGTACCAAACCAAAATAGCAATGGTGTTTTGTCCTTCTTTTAAGTAGGGTTTTAAATTTACTTCATCATAATAATTGGTATTTGGTGCAGCACCTCTAGCTAATCCGCCTTCAAACAATACCATCTCTCCATTAATCCAAAGCCAATATTTGGTATCCACAGCAATTTTTGATAATGCTTGGTCTGGAATTTCATTTAAGTTGAATGATTTTCGAAATGCTACCCAAGTGTTTGCTGGCCCATCTTCTTGTTGCCAAATCCATTGTGCGTCTTCCCAACTGGGTGAGTTTGACATACTAAAAGTTGAAGTGGTTAAAAAAACTACTCCAAATAATAATAAAATAGTTTTCTTCATCTTAAAATAAGCCTTTTATTATTTATAAATTGCTTTAACATACCAAGTTCCAGAATTTGCTTTAAATTTCAAATATTTAGAATCTTCACTGCTATAAACCAAGCCATTAAGTTTCTTTTTATTTTTTCCTTTTTTCCATATACATTTTTCATTAACCCATACTTCTTTAATAACTTTATCTGTTTTAGGTATCCCTATAATAGCCTTGGTATTTTCTGGGGATTTTAATGTTATCTGGTAAGTAGTTTCTTTTAATTCCAAATCAATTTCTATATTTCCTTTTACTGTTGGAATGATTTTTTTCAACTGCTTAAAATCTACCAAGTTTGGCATAATTTGATACTCGCTCCAAGCTGGCTTAGTTGGTTCTACTCCAGCAATATATTTTGATAAAATTTTATTGGAACCATTCCAAGCGTGGTTATAACTTCCACCTTTTGGAAACATTTCGTACAAGGTTGACATGCCTTCTTTATCAACCTGACTTTGATACTGTTCTTTCATTCTTTCCAAAGACTCCTTAGGTCTATCAGCAATACACATGGCTTCTTCTACAAGCCATTCAAAATGTGGACTCGAATAACGATTTGGGATTAAGACATTATCTACAATTTGATTATAATAATTTGGATTTGCAATTCCTGAAACAATAGCAATAGCATTGGCTCTATCGTCTTTTAACTTTTCTTTATTTGTGCTATAAAAACCATCTTTCCAATACGTCTTCTCAAATGCTGGTTTCATAGTTTTCATTCTATCTTCGTACCATTTTATATCTTCTTTTTTTCCTAAAACTTTAGCCATTTCTTTTGCTTTATCTAAAGCTAAATAGTAAAAAGCCATTTGTATCGGCTCTTTATCCGCAGTATTTTTAACACCCCAATCTACCCAGTCCCAAGAATCTGGACTTTTCCTTTTACGATATTCTGGCAATCCGTTTTCTTGCATTGGAAATAATGCTAAATAATCATAAACAAAAGGATAGGCTTTTTCTAAAGTCTCTTTATCGCCCGTATTTAAATAATAAGGCCAAATACCTTGAGCTATAAATTGTAAACTTTGCGCAACCAACTCACGAACTCTTAATGGTCCTAAAGCTCCAATCACTCCATTTTCACTAAATGCAGTAGTCTGTAAAATAGCTTTTTTTAATAACTGACGCCCAGAGTTATCCATGGAATAAAATAAATAACCCACTTGGTCTGCTACATCACCAATCCATAATGCACGCTCTCTATCTGGGCAATCCATAAAATTATCGCGAGCACATACAAATAAAGTATTGTTACCCATCCACCACAAACGATTATAAAATGGATCGTCAATTTGAAATTTACCAACCATTTCTCCAACACTCATCCATCTGTACTTTAATGCTTTTACTTTAACACCTTCTGGAATGGTATAGCGTATTTCATTACCATTCATCCATGAAAAACTCTCAAATTTTTGAGTTCCTGCTTTGGTAATGTAGGTTGCTGTAATTTTATTTAATCGGTTATCAGTGGTTACAAAAATTGTATCGCCTGCTTTGGCTTCGACTTCTAAATACGGTGTAATTTGTTTATTAAAAGGTAATTTACATTTAATAACTTGCCCTTTGCTTATAAATGGAAATTGTAAATCATCATGATTTTTGTAATTTTTTAAACCATGATTTATTAATTGAGGTACAATATTGGGTTCTAAATTATACCAAGGCGCAATACCTGCTTTTCCTTTTTCTTTTGCTTTTGGCCAATTACTATCATCAAAATTAACTTTATACCAAGCATTTTCAGACCAATCTTTCATTGCATTTTGTGCATTAAATTGAACTGGATATTGCACTAAAGCTTTACTTGCTGGTGATATGGTATTGTCATATCCTGGATGCTGAATGGCTTTCCAAGATGCATTAGAAACTAATTTTTGACTTCCAATTTGTGATGAAAATAACAAACCTCCTTTTCCACTATCTATATGTGTTCCTTTATGGGTTTCACGCCCCCAATACCAAACTAAAATAGCAATTGTATTTTCTCCTTTTTTAAGATATGGTTGAATGTTTACTGTATCGTACCAAGAGTTTGTAGGTGTTATTTTTTTCTTCCTATCCCAATCTCCTGCTTGACTTGGTCCTCTAGACAGTCCACCTTCAAAAAGTACCATCTCCCCATTTATCCATAGCCAAAATTTACTATCAACAGCAATATTTGCCTCAGCAATAGCTGGGACTTCATCTACAGAAATTGTTTTTCTAAAACTCATCCAAGTGTTTGATGGACCATCTTCTTGTTGCCAAATCCATTGGGCATTGTTCCAATCGTTAGAAAATACCAAGGAAAAATTCAACATAAGTAGTAATAATATTAGATTTTTTTTCATAATTGTAATCTGTTTTTTAGTAATAAATAGTTTCTGTTTAATAATTAGTTTCAAATGAATATGCACCAGGCTTCACCTCAAAGATAAAAGCATTCTCCGTTTTATTTAGTAATTTAATAGCTGCACTTTCAATAAAAGCAACACCATTAACCTTTATACTTTTTGGGGTATTAGCGGGTACTGTAACTTTAGCTGTTGTGTTTGGTGGTACTTTTATGTCTAATATAAATTGGTTGTTTTCGAGTTTCCAATTGGAACTTACCTCACCATAAGGTGAATTATAAGTTGCAGCTGCAGCTGTTAATGGTCCTCCTGGAATGGGCGCAATTTCTATTTCTTTATAAGCCACTTTTGTGGGTTTTATACCTGCAATGCGTTCATACATCCAACGCCCAATAGCACCATAAGCATAATGATTAAAGGAGTTCATACCATCTTTATGAAACCCCTCTTTTTTAGTATAACTATCCCAACGTTCCCACATAGTTGTAGCGCCTTGATTGATGGAATAAAACCAAGACGGATAGGTTTCCTTGAACAAAATGTCATACATCAAATCATATTCCCCAGCTTTATCAAGTACCAAAGGTAATATAGGTGTTCCTAAAAAACCGGTGCGCAAATGATTATCATACTCAGCGATTAAATGCTTAAGATGCTTAATAGCCTTAACTTCCATTTCATCTGACAAGAGTTCAAACTCTAAGGCAACTAAATAATGGGTTTGTGTTTCAACTTTATGCTTGGCACGTCCATCTGCATGAAACCAACGTTTCTCAAAAGCCGATTTAATGGAATCGTGAAGTATGGCGAAGTGTTCAGCCTCCTGAGTTTTCCCTAATACACGAGCACTTTTAGATACTAAATCAACACTGTGGGCATAGTAGGCCATTTTGATGAGTTCTTTAGATACATCGCCTGCTGCACGTCCATTTTTAGTAAGTGGTTGCAACCAATCGCCAAACGACTTAATATCTGGAATGTGTTCTATTGCCTGATTTGTACAATAGTTTGTCCATTTTACCATGGCTTCATAGTTTTCTTCCAATACCTCTTTATCTCCTGTTCTAAAATACAATTCCCAAGGAATAATAACAATGGCATCTGCCCAACCTGAAGAGTGTCTTTTTCCCAAATTATTAGGGACTACCCAAGGGATGCCTCCGTCTTCAAATTGCTCATAGCGTAAACTTTGCAACCAGCCTGCCCAAAAAGCATACATATTGTTATGAAACATAGATGTGGGTGCAATAATTTGTGCATCGCCTGTCCAACCCAAACGCTCGTCTCGCTGTGGGCAATCAGTTGGTATGTCAAAAAAGTTCCCTTTCATACCCCAGCTAATATTACTTTGTAGTTGATTTAATTTTTCGTGTGAGGATTCAAAAGTACCATTCTTATTAAAGTTAGAATATTGAACTATGGACTTTACCCAGTTTTTTTCTGGTTTTGCACCTTTTGCATAACCACTTAATTCTACATATTGATACCCATGAAACGTAAAAGTGGGTTTATAAGATATCGTACCATTTTTGGCAGCAACATAATAATCTGTAGATTTTGCCGATCGATAATTGGTTGTGTACATCGTACTGTCGCGATCTAGCATTTCAGCAAAACGAATTTTTAAGGTATCGCCTTTCATCATCGGAACTTTAACTACTGGAACACCAACATTATTCTGTCCCATATTAAAAATGGTTGCGTTCGTACAAGGCTGATGCATACTTTTAACTTCCAATACTTCTCTATCTACAACTGTTTCAAAGCGTTTAGGCAATAGTAAAACTGATTTTTCTATATTTCGAGTTTGCACTTTGTGCCATTCTGCATCATCATAGTTATTGGTGTGCCAATTGCCTAATTCGAAATTAGCATCATACGTTTCACCATCATAAATTTTGGCAATACGAATAGGGCCATCTTTAGTTACTTTCCAATTTTCATCTGAAACAACTACCGATTTTCCTTCCTTATGTTCCATTTCAAGCTGACATAATAACGCTGGAGTAAGACCGTGCTTCTTTTTTCTTCCTCTTAAATAAATCTTACCTGCATACCAACCTTCGGCAAGTGCAAAAGCAATCGTATTTTTGCCTTCCTTTAACATATCTGTAACATCATAAGTAAGTGTTGGAATATATTTACGATAAGGCACCCAACCTGGAGGCATAATATCTTCGCCTACTTTTTTACCATTGATGTAAGCCTCGTAAATTCCTTTGGCAGTAATATATAAGCGTGCTTTTTTTATAGTTTTATCTATATTAATTTCCTTGCGGATGTATTGGGCAGGAAATAACAGCGATCCTCTATAATCTAATTCTGTAAGTTGATTATGAGGAATACTCATCCATTTTCCTAACCAGTCTTCATTTTTTAACAACCCAAGCTCAAAATGAGCAACTTCACTCCAATCTGATTTATTGCCTTTTTCATCCCAAAAACGTACCTGCCAATATACTTTTTGTCTTGATGTTAACGCAATACCTTTGTAAGGTATATATAGTGTTTGATCGGATGTTACTTTGCCAGAATCCCAAATATCTGGTGCACTAGACAGCAAATCTAGACGACTCGCAGCAACAATAGAATAAGCAGTTTGAGACCCTACATTTTCTGGTAATTTCCAAGAAAAAGAAGGCGTAGCGTCATAAAAACCCATTGGATTTTTAAACTGCTCGCTTACAGTCAATTCCTTTGGCTGCATACTATTTTGTTTTTGAGAACAGGACTCTAAAAACAGCACTACTACAAAAACTAGTAGAAGCAAAAAGTTAGTATTTATTTTCATTTTAAACATTTAATGTACGTGTTTTTTTTCATTATCAGTACCGTCCCATTTATATCCCCAAGCTTTCATATATGCTTCTGCAGGTAAAAATTCATCATTATTTTTATCTAAAATTGTTTGCAGCTTATTTTCTAAATCAGCTTGAATGTCTTCATACGCTTCTTTGTCTGCAACATTATTTAACTGATAAGGATCATTCACATTATCATACAACAACCAAGGACCTTTAAGATCTTTTACATAAGTGTATTTCTCTGTTCTTACACCTCTATATTCGCGACCACCTCGCTTATATTTCCATTGATGAAAAGGAACTGGACAGGTAATTAATGCAGCCTCTACATCTAATTCTTCTGTACCCAATAATTGTCCTGTATAATCAATACCCTCTACTGATTCTGGGATAGGTAAATTAGACATTCCCAACAGAGTAGGCATAATATCAGGGAATGAAAACATTTTTGCCATTTTTGTACCGCCTTTTAATTTGGCTGGATATTTTATAATAAAAGGGACATTTATAGACTCTTCCCACGGCTTTTGTTTCTTAACCTGCGAATGAGAATATAACATATCTCCGTGGTCTGATGTTAACACAAAAATGGTATTTTCTTCGATACCTAAATCTTTAATTTCTTTTTGTAATGCTGCGATACAATCGTCTAATGCTGATATATGTGCATAATAGCCTCTAATGTCTTCTTTGGCTTTTTTAGCTCTATTTTCTGGTACATTAGGACGAAGTTTAATATCCATATCTTTATACAAATCCTTATACTTTTGAGGTGCTGTTTGATAAGGTGCGTGTGGCGGTCCATAAGACAAGAACAATACAAAAGGATTTTCCTTATTGGTTTGCATATATTTTATGGCGTCTTTGGTTTGCGCAATAGCATCATAACCTTCCCATTTGTGTTTTACATCGTTTTCATCATAATAAATAGAATTATTATAATTGTGAGTGCATTCATGTACTTTCCAATAGTCAAAGCCTTGACGACGATCGGCTTTCACAGGAAGTTGTCTTCCTTTGTAGTTTTTCATCCCTTGGGGATGACCATTAATATGCCATTTGCCAATATATCCTGTGTTATAACCATTTTCTTTATATACCTCTGCAACACAATTTTCTTCTGATTTTAAGGGCTTATCATTGTAGAAAAGGCCGTGACTAAGTGGGTATTTCCCAGTCATTAGAGAGGCACGTGCTGGTGTACAAACAGGAATATTTGAAATAGCATTGGTAAAAACCACAGCTTCTTTTGATAAACCGTTTAGCGTTGGTGTAATCACTTGATTGTTACCTGCAAAACCAATGTCTTGCGCTCTCCATTGATCGGTTAAAATAAACACAACATTGGGTTGTTTTTTTACATCTGTTTTAACCTCTTGCTTAGATTTACAAGAGATTAATTGTAATGCACATAATAGTATGATAAAATGTTTCATCTTTTCTGTTAGTTATTTAAAAGTTTCAATTAAAACTGGTCCTAATAAACCTGACTTTTGCAATGTAGACTCTGGTGTAATTTTATCGATAACAATCCACGTATACTTTTCATCTTTGTCCCGCGATTTATCTCTTATCAATTGATTTCTCCAAAGATTTACCACTTCAATTTCTAAAGTATTTTCACCTTGTTTAATTGCTTCGGAAATATTTAGTCGGTAAGGCGCCATCCAAACGCCTCCAATAGCTTTTCCGTTTAATTTTACTTTAGCCATTACTGATAATTTTCCTAAGTTGATATAGATGGCTTCATTTTCAGGACGTTTATCTAGGTTGAAATTAGTTTTATAAATAGCTGTTCCTGAATAGTATTTTATTTGCTCATTATCAGAATTTCTCCAATCGATTAATTTATCAAATACTACAGGTTTTTCAGGCGCAATATCTTTGTTTACAAAATCGACTTTAAATGGCGATTCAATCGACTTCAATTTTTTATATTCAGGGAAATTTTTGGAGTACGCGGGTTGAACGTTTGCATTAGTTTCATTTTCCGAAAATACCACAAACCAACTTTGAATAGCCTCCATTTTTAGTGGTACTTTAATACCTGTTTCTGTAACTTCATAATCTGGCAACGCCCTTATTTCTCCGCTTATAGCATTCCATAATTGTGGTTTTAAACTTTTGTCTGTTCTAAATACGGGCGCTATTTGTAGTGTTTCATCACTTTGATTAGAGATGAAATAAATATCCATGTCTTCAGTTTTTCGGTGTATCCATAATACTGGCTTATCCTGTGGTACATCAACATCCTTTGTTAAATTTAAACTTTCAAATACTTCTGGTAATTCGTAACCATCCCAAATTTTACCTTTACCATAATTCACATTCATTTTACCATTAGCGTAATCGCCATGCCACATTTTATCGACTAATTCTTTTACTTGCTTATCAGCCATTGGATAATTTTCTAAACTTGGTGATTTTTCTGGTTTTGGTCCTAAAATAGTTCCACCTTGTTGCACCAACTGTTCAATTTTGGCTAATAATTTTGGACGCATGGTTTTAAATGGTGGCAATACCATCACTTTATACGACATGCCGTCTGGCAATACAAATCGTCCATCTTTTACAGTCAATCTATTTAGAATAACCTCTGCGTTTATGTAATCGTACGAATAGCCTTTTGGAATTTCTGGTTGACGCACACCCGTCATTACTGGAGCATCTTCTCCTATATAATAACATACATCAGCAACGTATTTTCCTTGTTGTAATAAGTGTTGACAACGACGTAGATAATCGAAATAACTGTCTGCCTGACTAAACCAAGTATTATGGCGGTTAAACTCGGTACCAAACCAAGCATTCATTCCTGGTTTTCTATTATCATCGGGTTGTTGAATGTACAAATGCAATACAAAATGATTGATACCCTCTGTTAATGCCCAATCACCTCGCTTTTTCAGCATTGCAGGATGCCTTAAATAAGCTCTTCTTGAAGAAGTAAAGGCTTCTGCTGACGTAATTGGTTTTCCGTAGGTATGGGCTGTTGATGAGGACGCTTTACACTCGATATTACCCAGTGTACCCTCATTCCAAAATTCTCCAGAAATTAAATCAGATTGCCCTCCGTACATCATAAATTCTCCTGGAAACCCCCAATGCCCATAGTTTTCTAACCAAGTTTTTAAGTTGTGTTTGTTACTTGCTTTTCGCAGTCCTCCAACGTATTCGTAAGCGACATCATCTGCAATAGAACGACGCAAATCCCACAGAAAACGTTCGGATAACTCCACACTTCCTACAATTCTACCAGATAATACTGGTAAAAATGGCACAGGGTCATAGCCGTATTTTTCTTTGAACTTTACTTCGTAACCATCCGTCCAGTTTTGAGAGCCTTGTTCGTAACTATCGGCCACGACATATTTAAACGCCGATTTGCTTTCTTCGGGAACACGTTTTAACAATTCACCTACAAAATTATCAAAATGGTATTGTGCCAAATCGCTATTCATTTTATCTATTTCATAACCCACACCTTGAGGTGCAGCAGGCGCATTTTTTGTACCTGTTGGCGTCATTCCCATACGCAGAATTGTCCAGTTGCCTTTTGGTGCATCCCAAGTTAAATTCCCATTTTCATCAAGTTTATTGCTTAAATCAATAATAGTTTCTGGGTTTATAGACAGGCTTTTATCTTTAATTTCGTCTTGATTGCCAAAGATGTAAGAATCCCATTTAATACCTGGGGTAGAATTCATCTTACCCAATTGTTTCTCTATATATTTGTCTAATACCAATGCTTCAGAAATCGTAATTTCAGCAAAACCAAAACCTGCTTTTCTTTTTGTTCTAAAGTTGGTACATTTTAACACAAAATGCTGTGCTTTTGTTTCTGGCAAAACCGTAGCAAAATCTCCTGTTTCAATAGAGGCTACATTAGGTGTAATACGAAAACGGTCGAACTGAAATTCTTTAATGAGTTTTTCTTTACCATCTACAACTGCAAAAAGGCTCATCTTACATTTAAATGGTCTGCTTGGGATTACAGTAATAGAACGCGTTGTAATGGGTTCTGATAGTTGAAAATTAATAGCTAAAGTCTCTCCCTTTTTTGGCTCGAAACTGGTATCGTTTTTTTTATTTCCATCATTTAGAATACCGACATTAACATCTTGCCAATTGGCTGTTATTTTTGTTGCAATGTGTTGGGTACTCTTTTCTTCTAAATTTGATGTTTTAAAAGCAAGCGTATGTGTATCTTGAAATTCTTTTTTAGGCTGAGCCAATACTATATCAAGTGTTTTTCCTCCTACAACTTTCGTTTCACTATAAGTTAGGTAACGCATGGCTTTTGTATAATCTACCCATGGTCCGCCACTTTGGCTCCATCCTGGGCAGTTGAATACCCCAATATCTACCCCAATACGTTTACCTTCTTCTACTGCATGTACCATATGAGACCACCAATCTTCACTCAACATAGGCACTTTTCCATCTCTATGTGCTGGATTGATGTTACCTATTAGCGCCCCTCCAATACCCGCTTTTTTCATCGCCAATAAATCTTTGGTAATACCATCTTTAGAGATATCGTCGTTAATCCAATACCAATAGCACCATATCGTATTGTCTTCCGTTGGTTTTACAAAGCCTGATTTTACAATCTCGTAGTTTTTTGAATTTTCACAAGACCAAAGCATCAATATAAAGATTGATGACAGCATCAATAGTTTTACTTTTTTACTTAAAAACATGTATCTGTATTTTTATTATTTTTAATATTCTATTTTAATCCTATACTTTTTTTAGTGGGTATTTTTATAGATGAACTCGTATGCTCCACTTTGTAAATTATCTATGTTTACTTTTTCATTTTTTATAGTGACATCTATTTTTTTTCCATTCATGCTAATATCTGGCATGTTATTAAACTTAGGGAGCACAACCTTTGCTGTGGTGTTTGGTGGTACTACGATATTGTATATAAAATCATTGCCTTTAAACTTCCATTTCGACTTAATTTTACCGTAATTGGATTCGTAATCTGCAGCTACTGCTGAAAGGCTTTGATGTGGCAAAGGTGCAAATAATATTTTCTTGTAACCTGATTCTAAAGGTGCAATGCCTGCGATCCGTTCGTACATCCATTGCCCAATTGCTCCATAAGCATAATGATTAAACGATAATGCTCTATTGGCAAAACCTTTATCATGTGTATAACCATCCCATCTTTCCCACATGGTGGTAGCGCCTTGCTTGATACTATAAAACCAAGAAGGATAGGTTTCCTTTAATAGAATTTCGTAAAGCAAATCGGTTTTTCCATATTTATCTAAAACTGAAGCCAACAATGGTGTGCCAATAAAGCCAGTACGCAAATGATTTTGTGTTGCCGCTATTTCTTTAACTAAGTGGTTTATACCTTGATTTGCCATTTTTGGAGATAATAGATTAAAGCCAAGTGCTAAAAGATAGCCTGTTTGCGTTGGCGTATAAGGTGCTTTTATTTGTCCGTTATTATCAAAATACTCTTTTTCAAAAGCCTGGTTTATGGAACTTAACAATTCACGATAGTAATTCGCGTCGTCTTCTAATCCTAAAATTGCTGCACTTTTCATGGTTAACTGCACTGAATAGGCATAAAAAGCGGTTGATATAAGTGTATTAGGTGTATCACCTCTTCTATCATCTTTTTGTTGTGAATAAGGTTGTAACCAATCGCCCACTGTAGACATGTGGCTAAGATGATTTGTAGCTTCAGAAGTATGATAACTACACCAACGCTTCATCATTTGGTAGTTGTCTTTTAATATTTCTACATTACCTGTTCTGTAATAGAGTTCCCAAGGTACTATGGTACAAGCGTCTGACCATCCTGCTTGAGCAAAGTTTCCTGTAAAATTTGGTACAACCACAGGAATACCTCCATTTGAGAATTGTTCTTCGCGCATACTGCTGAGCCATGCCGCCCAAAAGGGGTGTGTGTCTGATAAAAACAGGGATGTTGGTATAAAAACCTGAGCATCACCTGTCCAACCCAAACGTTCGCTTCGTTGTGGACAATCTAAGGGAACATCGAAAAAGTTGCCTCTTAATCCCCATTGAATATTGCTATGTAATTGATTTAATTTTTTATGTGAGGACTGAAATTTTCCTGACATTTCAAAATCGGAGTGCTGTACAATGCCTGTAACCCAAGATTTTTGAGGAGTAAAGGCTTTGTGAAATCCGCTTATTTCCACATAACGAAAACCATGAAACGTAAATTTTGGTTGCCAAGAAATGGTCGTGTCTTTATTGGCGATGTAATAGTCTATAGCTTTGGCGGAACCCAAATTTCTTGTAAACAATTTGCCTTTGGCATCTAGCATTTCGCCATGTCGTAGCTTAATCGTATCTCCTTTTTTTACTGGAATTTTTAAATCTACTACACCTACCATATTTTGACCCAAATCAAATAAAACCTGATTCGTTTTCTGAACCGTCATTTTAACAGGATGTAGGCTTTGATTATTTTTTATTGCAGCGTGTTTTTTTGGAAAAAGTTTTGTTTTTGAATCTATTTCTTCTGTTGTAACGCTCTCCCAAGAGCTGTCATCAAAATCAGGTTGGTTCCAATTTGGTAGTTCAAAATTAGCATCGTATGTTTCGCCATCATATAATCCTGCAACTCTTATAGGACCATTTCTTGTGGCTTTCCAACTGTTATTACTCGTAATCGTTTTCAACTTACCTTTGGCGTCTTCAATTTCTAATTGACATATGGCTCGCGGTGGTGCGATTACAGTGTCCCATCGCCTGCGTGGGCCAAAACGCCCTGAATGCCATCCTTCAGCCAAAATCATTCCTATGGTATTTTCTCCTTTTTTTAATGCTTCTGTAACATCATAAGTTAAAGTTTCTAAACGTTTACGATAAGGTGTCCACCCTGGTGTTAATACATCTTCAGTAATTTTTGCACCATTAATGTATGGTTTAAAAACACCTTTAGAGGTAATGTATAAACGTGCTTTTTTAATATCGGCATCTATGTTGAATGCTTTTCTCAAATATTGTGGTCTAAACAAACGTGTGCCGTATCTTGTAGTATCCCACACTTTAGGATCGGGAATTTTTATCCATTTTGCTTTCCAATCCGCATTAGAAAGTAAGCCCATTTCTATACTGGAAATTTCACTCCAATCGGAAACACTATTTTCTGAACCCCAATAACATACTTGCCAATATATTTTTTGCCTTGATTTTAACGGATTTCCAGTATATTTTACAAAAACAGATTGATTAGACATCACTTTTCCAGAAGACCATACATCAGGAGAATCTGGTAATAAATCTGGGGCTGAAGCTAATACAATGCTATATGCATTTTGTTTTTTTACAGCACTTGTTTTAGGTAATTTCCAAGAAAAAGACGGCATACTATCATGAAAACCTAAAGGATTTTGAAATCCTTCAGAAACAGATAAGTCATAAGGTCTTTCTAGATTGCTTCCGCTTTTTTCTAAGCAACTTAAAAATAGAAGCGGTATAAATATGACGAATATTAAATTACTTTTCAATGTATTTAATTTATAATTTTCTAGTCTGTTTTTTTTAATCTTAAATGGCTTTTTATACTTTAGAAAAAAAGCTTTACATCTATTTTACTAGTTCGACTTTTTATAAAGTGAAATATTTAATTCTTTAATGGATGGTACTTGCTTTGCATCAACAATAAATAACCTACATTTTATAGATGTAATGGCATCAAATTGATGACTTTTATTTTTGCCACAATTTTTTCCTTTTGCAATATCTTTCCATTCATCATTTTCCCAATATTGTATTTTATAAGAAGTGATATTATTGTCAAATTCATCAACAACAACCTGATTAAAAGTTTGTGGTTTTATCCATTCTACTTCTAAATATTGATTTTTAGTTTCGGTAGCCAACCAACGTGTTTGGTCATCTTCATCATTTACTCTAAAAGCTTCAAAAACAGGTAGTTTTTCAGTTTTAATAAACATCGATGACGCATTCATTCTGCCTAATTTAGCTAAGTTTTTTAAATCTTCTAAAGGTTCTGGAAATTGGGTTACAGGCAATTCATCTACCTTAAAATTGTAAACTCCAGAAGTAACCTTATAAATTACATAATTACCAACAGCTTTACTTTTTTCTGTTCCTACAAAAGTAATTCCTTCTGCATTTTCAGCCAATACACCACTTTCTTGAATTCCGTCTTTACTAGTTGCTGGTACATATACTTTTGCGGTTGTATTCACAGGAACTTCAATATGAAATGTTGCACCTTTCTCTTCTTTTTCCCAGTTTACAACTACGTTTCCATACATGGATTCATAGCTTGTATTTGCAAAGGTTAAATCACCAACTGGCGCTGGTTTGATCATCATATTTTGCATTCCTAATTGGTCTGGATTTGGTCGAATTCCACCAAAACCTTTGATAAAATAGCCACCAATTCCTGTATAACACGTATGGATTTGGCTGTTACCAATTGCTGACCAACGTTCTGGCCAAACGGTTTTACCTTGTTCTAAAAAATACCCATAACTAGGGTGATGTTTATCTCTCAACAACTCATAAATTAAATCCATACGCTCTCCAGATTCCGTAAAATAACGCGTGTATAAGGCTTGTCCAGAGCTTCCTGTATCATAATATGGAAATTTATACAAGACATTATCTGTTAAACTGGCTTCTACTTTTTCTATTTCAGAGTCTGGTGTCACACCAGATACTAAGGCAAACGCTTGATCCACCTGATACCCCTTTAAATATTTACCAGTTTCAGGATTATAAGATAGTTTATGGGTTGCTTCCTGCTGAATTTTTAGTCTGTCTTTATAAATTTTAGCGTCTTCCGTTTTATCTAATTCGGTTGCAATGTGCATCGCATTTTCTAACATAAAAGCATACAAACAATTGTTAAAATGTGCTGCGTCTGGAGAGTTACTACTGGTCCAGAAGTTACCACGTGGCGTACACCAATCTCCTAAACCTGGCATTTCTCTTTTGCCTTGTTCTCCAATTATTAAAGCACCACCAGTATTAGAATTTGAGTGCTCGTACAACCAAGTCATCCATTTTTGCATGGATTGGTAATTATCTTCTAACACTTTTTTATCACCTAACATTCTGTAGGTTTCCCAAACCGTTAATGGATTGTTGGCTTTCCACATTAAAAACGGACGGTCTTCTTCGTTTATAACGGCTCTAGTTTGACCATCTGATAATTGTGCATCTCTGGTATATTGTAAATACTGATCCATGTAAGCACCACTTTCAAAATTTGGTAAGGCATCACCATACATAGCAGCCACTGTAACTTCTCCCCAACCTCGACGTTCACGATGTGGACAATCTACCAAAATACCATCCATTGTATTCGCTAAATAGGTATTTAAATTGACTTGGTAAATTTGGTTTAATAATGAACTTGAAGATTCGAACTTGCTAATTTGTTTTCTATTATTAGTTACAACATAACCTTTTACATCATATAGTTTAGGTTGATATTTTAGACCATAGACCGTAATCCATCTACCACCAGCAACATTAAAACGATTTTGAAATTTACCTTTTCCTGATTTTCCAAAAACGTATTTACTCTTCTGATTCCAGCTAGAAGTTTGCCCAAGTTGATCACTTATTTCAATAAAAATTTCGTCTCCTTCCTTACCATTATACAATTCCATTTCAAAAAAGCCGGTATAATTTTCTCCCATATCTATAATGCAACTACCGTCTTTATTGTATCTTATACTCTTAGGTCTTATTTCTTTAAATTTTACTTGAGGCTCTACCATTTGAGCACTTAGTTTTGCTTTTATAGGGCTATACAATGCGCGTACTTCTCTATCTTTTCTGCTATTTAATGCAAAACTGATGTTATTGCCTTCTGGAATTTTCGCGTTCAATTCTTCGTGATTGTAAACACTTGCGTTCATCCAGTTACTATCATCATATTCTGGTATATTCCAATCGTCTTCGCGTTTGCTATCGTCAATAGTTTCTCCACCAAAACGCAAAATATCCCAGTCTCCATAATATTCTGAATGACTTTTTTTGGTTTTCCAACTGGTATCTGTTTTTAAAGTGATTTGTTCTACTCCTGATACAATTTCGGCTTGTGCTTTAAACACAAAAGGCACCATTCTATATTCTCTTATTCGTTTCCAACGCGCCCAACCTGCAGCGTGCCAAATGGCAATAACATTGTCTCCTTTTTTTAGTTTATCAGCGATATCATATGTTAAGTATGGAATTCTCTTCTTCATATAAGAAGACACAGGATTCATCACATTATCTGTAATTTTTTCTCCGTTTACATACAATTCGTGATAGCCAAAAGACCCAACAAAAACAAATGCAGATTCAGCTGATTCTTTTAATTCGAAATTCTTTCGATACCAGTTATGGTCAGTTTTTTCTTGATCTTCCTTTAATATCCAATCGCCTTTCCAATCGGACTGTTTTAATAATCCCATAGAAAATTTTCCATAATCACTCCAGTTTGAAGCATTACCCTCTTTATCCCAAACTTTTACTTTCCAGAAATACGCTTTTGCAGATTGCAATCCATTACCAGCATAAGTAACATTTACAGATTGATTAGAGTCTACTCTACCAGAATCCCAAACATCGCCAGTATTATTTTTTAAATTTTCTAAACTACTAGCAACTAAAACTTGATAAGTGGTTTGTTTTTGTCCTCTGGTTTGATTGTCTTCTGTGAGTTTCCAACTTAATCTAGGACTTGTATTATCAATCCCTAAAGGATTCATGCGATACTCGCAACGTAAATCTGTAATAGAAATATGGGGATTTTTGGTTTGACAGCTCGTTAGCAAAACAAATATGATTGCTAAAAAACTTAATTTAGTATTAAAACAAAACATTTTAAAATTTAAACTTTTTTCCATAAGTATATTATTCATTTTTAAAAACAGACTTCAATGACTCTATTATAATTCAATTTGATAACTATATTTTCCTGACTTAACTTTATACTTTACATTAGGCAAAATAACTTGTGCACTACAATTAACAGGAACTTCTATTTTATATTCGTAAGCATTATTTGAAACCTTTTTCCATTCCGCTTTTATTTCTCCGTGAATAGAATTGTAACTAGCTTTTGCAAAATCCATTGCTTTTATAAAGTTTGGTTTTAAGATGATATTTTGAAACCCAGGATTGGATTCATCTACATTAATACCTACCATGTGTCTGTAAAAGAAATTATCTACAGCACCCATAAAATGATGAATGTTTGAAGCCGTGAATTTATAACCTTCTGGCAATGTTGTAGCTCCATTTTTTATCATCCACCCAAAAGATGGCCATTCTTCATTTACAACTACCTTATGCATCATATCTGCATAACCATTTTTGGGTAAATATTCATAAGCAGAATGCACAGTAAATACACCACCCCATAAATGATGGTCTTTCTCTTTTACAATATTATTTACTACCTTTTTTTCTAATTGTTCTCTATATTTTTCTGGTACAATGCCGTAATTTAATGCCAAGATATTTACAACAGGTAAAAATTCATGAAATGGTTTTAACCCTACATATTCTACTTTTTCTTCATCAAAAGCCCATTTTTGTAAACCTTTATGAATACGTTTTACTTGTTCTTCTAATCGCTTTTTATCTTTCTTTTTTCCTAGTTTATCAGCCATATAAGCCATACGTTTTAATACTAAATAAAAGTTCATAGAGGCAATTACTTCATTTCCTCCAGGTTTACCTCGTCCTTTATAGGTAGCATCATAAGGCGTAACCCAATCATTAAAGCGTTCTTTAAACATACCGTCTTTTTCGGGAATATTATTGAACTCCCAAGAGCGTTTTATAAAAAGCATCATTTTATCCCAATACAAATCAAACAAACGTGTATCGTTATAATATTGGTACATATACCAAGGAATATGAATTCCTGCAGATGACCACAAACTCGATTTTCCTGGACCATAATAATTGGCAGGAACTATTGCAGGAATTCCACCAAATTTATCTTGTCCATCAAAAATATCTCTTGTAAACTTTGTCATTAGTGCAGCTAAATCGTAATTAGCCATACCAAATTCCATTCCTGTAACAGCATCACCCAGCCATCCGTTTTTTTCACGATGTGGACAATCTGTAGGGATACTATGTAAATTAAAAATCAAAGATTTTCTACAGATGTCGTGTACTGAATTTACGGTTTTGTCAGAGGATTCAAAATATCCCACTCTTGGTACATCAGAATGCACATATTTTACTTCTACATCCTCTAATTTAAACTTTAGTTTACTAAAACTTTTTACTTTGATATAGCGAAAAGCTTTATATGAAAAGCGACATTCGGCATACTCCACACCACCACCTTTACAAACGTAGGCCATTTGCTGAAGTCCTCCTGGTTGGCTTACTGTAATAGGATCTTCATTTTCTCCAAAATAAATAGTAATACGTTGGCCCTTTTTAGCATTTTTGATGCGTAAACGTACCCAACCAGACATATTTGTACCTACATCAAACCATTGGCCTCTGCTTGAATTTTTTGTAGCTATTGGATGAAATGTTTTGGTAACACGAATAGGCTCGTTCATTTGAGAAACCAATTCTCCTCCAGGATGTGGTGCTGGGTTTACATTATTCCAACTAGAATCATCTAAACCAGCTTTACTCCAATCCTCAATTTCTTTAGTAGCATCATAAATTTCGCCCATGTGTGGACCATCATAAACTACAGGACCGCCTGTGACTTTCCAGCTTAAATCGCTAACAATATCTTTTGTAGTTCCGTCTTCATATTCAACTTTAATGCGACATATTAATTTTGGCTGACCAATCCAACCATTTTTTTTATAAAATCCCCAATGATCGTAAGCCATCATTCCATAAAAACCACGCCCTAACATTACACCAGCCATATTTTCGCCATCTTTTACCTCTTTTGTAATGTCGTGTGTGGCATATAAAATTGTTTTGCGATAATCTGTCCAACCAGGATCTAAAACAGAGTTTCCTGTTTTTTTACCATTGATATACAACTCATAATATCCAATTCCGCTAATATATGCTTTAGCACTTTTAACCTTCTTTTTTACATTAAAGCCTTTACGTAAGAGTGGTGCTGCATCGTGTTTTTTTTCATCAAAGAAATGATATCGTTCAAACATATTTAAATGGGCTCCAAAATAACTTGGCAATTGAAACTCGATGGCTTTGGATTCAACTTCCTTTTTTCGCCACCATTCAGTTGCCCACTCATCTTGCTTTTTCCAGGCAATCCATTGTGCTCCTTTCCAATCGTTTTCTTTAAATAAACCTGTTGAAAAAGTAGCTGTTTTGCTCCATTTTGAAACGGTATTATTTTTATCCCAAACTCTTACTTTCCAATAATATTGAGATGCTGATTTTAATGGTATCCCTTGATATTCTATTTGAGTAGATTGACTGCTTTTTACTTTTTTAGAATGGAAAACGTCTCCTAAATTCTTTTCTATTTTTTCTTTTGAAGTAGCAACTATTATTTGATAAGCTTTTTGAAACTGACCAGATTCTTCAGACTTTAGTTTCCAAAAAAAACGAGGTTGTTTAACATCAACACCTTCAGGGTTTGATCGATATTCTAATTTTAAATCGTATGGTATTATTTGCGCAAATACATTTTGCATGCTAATGCATGCCAATATTGTAAGAACTATAATTTTGATATGCTTTTTCATCTAATTTGCTATTTCTTAATGTACTTCTATAAAAACTAGTCCGTAATCTTCAAATTATCAAAAAGGTTTTCATCGTACGAACTTGCTAACATAGTGTAACCTGAAGTCTGCTTATGTGACACACTTAATAACGAATCTCCATCAACAAAGGCTTCTATATTTTCATTTTGAAATTTAAGTTTAAGATTATGCCATTGATTACCATCAAAACTGGCTAAAACACCATTTTTAATAACTTTTTTATCAAAAATCAGTTTCCAATGTCCATTCTTTGCTACCTGAAAACGATAGCCTTTTAAATAACTCCCCTTTACACGACCTCCTAATTCTACATTACCACCTTCAATAAACACATCTACGCTACATGTATAATTTTTCCAATTAACATCACCTATTAAGGTATTTGGTTTTATATTAGAACGTCGATATACTCGCATCCAATCGTAACCTTGTTCAGGTACAATTTGCTTTAAACATTGAGAACCATCTTCTTTTAATGCAATTTCAAAACTCCCTGTTTGATCTGAATGGTATTTAGGTAAATCTCCTAATTTTCGATCTTCGTAGTCCTCATAATATGGAAAAGGAAATGGTTCTTCTTTAGGAATTTCATAAGTCCCTTTTTGCTGACCAGAAGTCGTGGTTAAAGAGTAAATACTTTGCGTATCTAATGAAACTTTTATCATTCCATCTTTCGGAACAATATTTTCTTGCTTTACAAATTGTTCATTTTCGTTAGACTTCCAAACACTAATCGTATCTAAAGAGAATCCTTCTCCTATTTTAACCTCAATGTCTTCTTGCTTTTCAGTACAAATAATCATACTCCAATTAGCGCTATTCTTTTCCTTTAGGGTAACACAGCTTCCTTTGTAAGTACTTTTATCAAAGAGCCCACATGCACTATCTAGGTATTGCCAACTATTAGGTTCGGCAAACTGCGTAGTATGCGCTGTAGCCCAAATAGTTGGCCAAACTTCATAATAACCACTCCACGGACTATTGGCTTTCATGGCACCAGCTTTATCCCAAGTTACCGATTCATAAATAGAGCCAATAGGTGCCCAAATTAATGTTTTGGTAATTCGGTCACGGATGTAAAACTTATTATAAACACGTGCTAAATTTAACGCTCCTGCGCCTCTCCAGTCTTTTCCTGTCCAGCTCCAATCTTCACTAGCCCATAATGGTTTACCTGTGTTTTTTGCTTTTTCAGTTGTTGGTCTACCACGACCATCTACCATATTTTCGGTGAACTCCCTACCTGTTACATAGTGGTAGCCTACAGCCTCAACAATAGTGTCAAAAGCTTTATCATTTTCAAATTCGTCGAATATTTTCCAGTCGCCACTATTGTCATCAGGTCCTTGAATTTTCACATTCTGATAACCCCTACTGTTCAATAATGGACGCACTTGATTCACTAACCAATCACGATTTGTATAATTCTCGTTCTCTGCAGCAGCTACCCAGTCAATATCTAAACCCCATTGTTTTTTAGCTACATCCAGAAAGCTAACAAAATATGCTGCTGATTCCTGCGTAAAAATGTTAGGTTTCAAATATGCCGGAAAACTCCAAGGTAAATATTCAAGAATTACTTCCGAATTTCTATTTTTAGCCTCTTTCATCAACCAAAATTCATAACCGCGAGATACTGGTTTTTTTAACTCCTCTCGTGTAATCGCATGTGAAGGTTCTGATCCGCAAGTAGAGTTTTCGCCTCCACCCATTTCTACTTTTAGATGCTGAAAACCAGCACCAAATTTAGGCTTGAACAAAAGGTCGAGTATTTGACCTCGAACTGGATCTTCATAATCGTACAATAAATCAGAAGAAGCACCTGCACTTACCCCTCCAATACCTTCGAAAACTCGACCTGAGTCATTTTTATCTAAGATAATTTTTACAACCCCATTGAGCTTTGTGAATACATGTGGTTGGAATGGTTTTTCTGGGTTTTGAATTTCACCCATCTCGAACCAAGAAGGTTCGCTATGAGCTACTCCGCGATTATTACCCCAAACCGTTACCTTCCAGTAAATTCTCTGACCAGATTTGAGAGGTGCTCCACAATATTTAAATGGACCAGTTTCTGAAGTACTGGTTGGTCCTGTATCCCAAATATCTGGGTATTTAAGTTTTTCAATTGATGTAGCCATCATAATACGATATCCTCCTTGTATAGGGCTCTTTTCATTTCCAATATATGCCCAACTAAAAGTGGGATTTGTATCTACTATACCAGATGGATTTACTTGACCATTACATTTTAAATCCTTAACATTAATACCATATGTTAGAAAACAAAAAAACAAAAGGCAAAATAAAATCGAATTCTGGTAATAATTTGTTGGCTTAGTCATATTTTCAATTATTGAATAGTTATTACATATTTGCCCGAATTTAATTCGAACTTATTACTTTTAACTTTTTTATTATTTAGTTTGATTTGTTTTGATGTATACATTGGTAATTGAACCAAAGCAGTTGTATTTTCTGGAATTGTAACGGACCAAGTTATTTTACCTTCGTTCTTTTTCCAATTGCTTTCTATTTTTCCTTGTGATGATTTATAAGACACCTCACACCATTCTAAACCTTCTAAAAAAGTTGGCTTTAAATAAAACTTTTTAAATCCTGGATGGTTTTCATCTGGACGAATCCCTCCTAAACTCTCATGAAAACTAGCAGCAAAACCACTATTCATAGGGTGATTAAAAGAATTACGATAATAGCGTTTTGATTTATCCCAATTGGCAACCAATTCTGGCCAAGTGCTTAAATTATGTTCCTCAGTCACGAAACCTAAACTAGGATAATCTGTAATTTTCCATAAGTGTTGGGTTACTTCACTATGCCCAAAATCATTTAGCATTGTATACAAAGCACGATGTCCAAAAATTCCTGTGGTAAAATGTCCATCTTTATCTTTCATAATAAGTTGCGCCAAATTATCTGCAACTAGTTGCTTTTTCTTTTCAGGAACTAATTCTGAATATAATGCAAATGCATTTCCAGTTTGCGAGCCGTAAGAATTGGTTTCTTCATTAAAAAATTCATTATGAAAAGCTTTTTTAACAAACTGTACTTTTTTGGCGTATTCAACAGCAACTTGGTCTTTATTTAATAAAATTGCCATTTTTTGCATCGCTACTAAAGATTGATAATACAATGCTGTTGATGTTAGTGCTGGTGGAGTATCCATATTTGGATTTCCTCCAGGAGGACACCAATCTCCATAACCGCCATTTATAATGCCTTTTTCTTGTACCTTTTCATCTAAATACGCCATCCAACCTTGCATCATATTCCAAGATTTTTTCACAATAGCTGTATCGCCATAATAAACATAAGAAAAATAAGGAATCATTACTGTGGCTGCACCCCAATCTGGTCTTGCTTGCAAGTTCAAACGTTTACCAACAGACACATTTGCAGGCGCTCTTTTATCATAAGGAAAAGGATCTTTAAAATGTGCTTTAGAAACGCCCAAGACGGTTTGCATATCGTCTGCCGTTTTTTGCCATAGACGTTGTAAATCAAAATTAAAACTTGCTGCTTCTGCAACTACATAGGCATCCCCCATCCATGCACAACGTTCTCTATGGGGACAATCACTTAACAAACCTTGAATATTATCTTCTATGGTTAACATAGAAGTTTCGTAGAATTTATTAATCTGTGAATTAGAACATTTAAACGTTCCTATTCTTTCCACATCAGAACGAACCAACCAACCTGTAAATTGATCTAGTGTTGGTTTCTTTTGTAAACCTTCTATTTGAACGTATTGAAAACCGTGATACGTAAAACGAGGCTCCCAAGTCTCAACGCCATCACCTTTAGCAATATATATATCTGTTTGCGTATTTCCGGTAACGTGAATGCCTGTTGAAGCTGGATCTATATTTTGTTTATCGGGCATTAAATGCTCTGAAAAACGCATTTTAATTTCTGTGTCTTCATTTTCTTGAACCCTTATTTGCAACCAACCTGTCATATTTTTCCCCATATCAATTATCCAACCTTTTTCTGCTGGTAAAATTGCGACTGGTACAATTTTTCTAACTTTTCGCATTGGTTCCAGTTGTTGCTCCAATAAGTTAGTAGTTGGTGCTTTCATTAGCTCTACAGAATTCCAAGTAGTATCTGTGTAATTAGAACTAGACCAATTTTTAATTTCCTTTCTGGCATCATAAGTTTCTCCGTGAAAAATATTATCAAAAAGAATAGGACTGTTATGTGCTTTCCAACTTTTATCGGTTACAATTTGTTCTGATGTACCATCTTTATAATTTATATCAAGCACCATAATAGCGCGTGGTTTTCCATAAGCAAGTCCAGACCAAAAGGCAATATTTTGCGCATAAAAACCATTGCCCAACATAATTCCTAATCCGTTATTTTCTTTTAAAAGTTTTGTAACATTATGACGCACAAAAAAAGCGCGTTTATCATAAGACGTTTGTGCAGGATCTAGCACTCTGTCTCCAACTTTATTTCCATTAAGATGTAATTCATACAATCCTAAACCACAAATTATAATTTCTGCAAATGCAATTTCTTTGGTTATCTCAAATGTTTTTCTAAGTAATACTGATGGATGTGCTTTACGTTTTACAGCTTTCAACTCTTTTAAAGTTGGTTGCCAAGTATTGATATCCATTGGAGGCTGATTTCTAACAAAATCTCTTGTAGACCATTTTTCTGGACGGTCGTCTTTTGTGTAACCTATCCAATCAGCCTTATCCCAACTGATAGTAGATTCTTTGGATTGACCGAAAGTATCTTTAGTTGATATTATAAAAGACACTAAAATTAAAAGGACTTTAAGTTTCATTAGATAGTTTATGCTCTATTTTTTATTTATTTCTTATAAATCTGAAATTCAGAAATCATTGGTTTTTGCTTTGCTTCTAATATCATCAACCTACATTTTGATGCTGTAACTGCTTCAAAATTGTGTATTTTTTTAGCTCCACAAGATGTTCCATTTACAACATCTTCCCATTTACCGTTTTCAAAATATTGAATGGTATAATTTGAAATATTACTTCCTTCTTCCTGAAGTAAAATGGCATTAAAGGTTTGTGGTTTAAACCATTCTATTTCTATCCATTCATTTGATGTAGATTTTGATTTCCAATGGGTTTCTAGATTTTCGTCATTCGCTCTAAAAGCTTCAAAAACAGGTAATTTTTCTGATTGAATGGTCATTGAAGAGGCATTCATACGCCCGATTAATGCTAAATTGTCTGGTTTATTTATGGGATTAGGATAATTTACTTTTGGTAATTCTGAAACTTTAAAATTATAGACTCCCGAACCTACTTCGTAGATAATATAATTCCCTACTGCATCACTTTTTTCTGAGCCAATATGTGTAACTCCTTTTGATTTTTCTGCTAAACCTTCACCTTCTAAAACAACTTCCTTTTTAGTTGCAGGAATATATACTTTTGCTGATGTATTTACAGGAACTTCAATAGTAAATATGGCACCTTCACCCTCTTTTTTCCAATTTACTTTTATATTACCATACATAGATTGATAACTTGTATTGGCAAATTTTAAATCGCCAACAGGTGAAGGTTTTACTATAAAATGTTGCATACCTAATTTTTCGGCATCTGGACGAATTCCTGCAAACCCTTTTATAAAATAGCCACCAATACCAGTATAACAGGTATGTATTTGACTGTTACCAATAGCAGACCATCGCTCTGGCCAAACCGTTTTTCCTTGTTCGATAAAATAGCCATAACTTGGGTGTCTCTTATCTTTTAATAACTCATAAATCAAGTCCATACGCTCTCCATTTTCTGTAAAATAGCGCGTGTATAATGCTTGACCAGAACTTCCAGTATCGTAATAAGGAAATTTGTAAAGTACTTGGTCTACTAAATTATTGTACACTTTTTCTTTTTCAGCATCTGGAGTAACACCAGAAAGTAATGCAAATGCTTGATTTACTTGATATCCTGGTCCGTACTTTCCTGTACTAGCATCGTAAATATTTTTATGTGTGGCTTTTCGTTGAACCTCTAAACGTTTTTTATAAACTTCAGCATCTTCTGTTTTATCTAATGTTTCTGCTATATGTAAAGCATTCTCTAACATAAACGCATACACGCAATTGTTAAAATGTGCAGATTCTGGCGAGTTGCTAGACGTCCAAAAATTACCTCTAGGCGTACACCAATCGCCTAAACCAGGGAATTCTAAAGAGCCTCGTGTTCCAATTTTTAATGCGCCACCAGTTTCATAATCCGAATGTTCGTATAACCATTGCATCCATTTTTGTAGTGTTGGATAATGGTTTTCTAGTAATTTTTTATCACCTAACATTCTATACGTTTCCCAAATCGTAATCGGGCTGTTTGCCATCCACATTAAGAACTCAAAATCATCACCATTAATTACCGCTCGCATTTTTCCATCCTCAGCTTGTGCATCTTGCATAAACTGTACGTATTGTGTCATATACGCCCCACTTTCAAAGTTGGGTAATGCATCACCATACATAGCAGCTACAGTTACTTCTCCCCAGCCACGACGTTCACGATGAGGACAATCTACCAAAATACCGTCAATCGTATTGGCGATGTACGTATTTAAATTGACTTGATAAATTTGATTTAACAGTTCGCTAGAGCTGTTAAACTGACTGATTTGTTTTCTATCATTGGTAATGACGTAGCCTTTAATATCTTTCAATTCCGGTTTGTAATTAATTCCGCTAATGGTTACCCAGCGACCACCTTCCAAATTAAAACGATTTGTAAAATGCCCTGTTCCTGTGCTATCAAACACATATTTACTACGTTGATTCCAAGACGATTTTACAACTTTACGGTCGGCTATTTTAAACGTAATGGTATCTCCTTCTTTTCCGTTAAATAAATTCATTTCGAAAAAACCAGTATAGTTTTCGCCCATATCAACCACATAGTTTCCTTTTTTGTCTTTTTGAACGCCTATTGGGTTTATTTCTTTATATTTTACTTGTGGCTCCACCATTTGAGCGCTAAGTATTGCTGTAATTTTACTTGTTGGTGGATTTGCATCTGTACTCGGCACCACAATAGCTCCTTTAGGGCCAAGGTTTACATTGGAAACCCCAACTTCTTTTGCGTCATCATTATCAAAAACTACTGCGTTCTGCCAATTAGAATCGTCATAGTTAGCCATATTCCAATCTTCCTCTCGAAGACGTTCATCTATAATTTCTCCACCAAAATCTTTAATATCCCAACGTCCAACATAGGCGCTATAGCTTTTTTTACATTTCCAAGAAGCATCAGTATTTAATATTATATTTTTATCACCAATATTGATATCAGCCTGTGCTTTAAAAACAAAAGGAGCATCGTAATATGCTTTTACTCTTCCCCAACGCGCCCATCCTGCAGCATGCCAAATTCCAATGACATTATCTCCTTTTTTTAGGTGTTTTTTGATATCATAAGTTAAATAAGGCAAGCGTTTTTTTACAAAAGAATATACTGGATTCATTACAGCATTACTTACTTTTTTGCCATTTACATAAACTTCGTGATAACCAAAAGATGCTACATATATAAATGCGGCATTTGGATTATCACCTAAAGAAAAATTCTTTCTGTACCAATTATGATCTTTTTTATTTTGGTCTTTTTTATAAATCCATTCGCCTTTCCAATCGGTTTTATCTAATAAACCCATTGAAAAATTTGCTGATTCACTCCAATTGGAAACTGTACTTGATACATCCCAAGTTTTTACTTTCCAAAAGTATTGCTGTGCAGAGGCCAGATCATTCCCATTGTATTTTACATTAACAGATTGATTGGATTCTATTTTTCCAGAATCCCAAACATCACCAAAATTGTTTTCTATATTCTCTAAAGAACTTGCCACTAAAATTTGATAAGCAGTTTGTTTCTGTCCTCTAGTTTGATTTTTATTTATTAGTTGCCAACTTAATCTTGGAGATGTATTATCAATACCTAAAGGATTTGTGCGGTATTCGCACTTTAAATTTTTTATTTCTACATCAGTAGATGAAGTACAACTAGAAATAAAAATTAACTTAAATGATATAAAAAGGGCATAAATTATTTTAAGTCTAATATTATAAGATTTTTGAGTTTTCATTTTATTAGGTAACCATAAGTTTTTACAATAACAGCAATATTCAAATTATATTTACTAGGTATTTAAAACACCAATGATTTTATAGCTGAAATATCTAGTAAATATATTTTTAATACTACAATTTACTATCCTGTAAAGTACTGGTATCTGGTTTAAAAGTTTAATTAATTGTTAATGTGTAAATTTAAATGATAAAAGTGATTATTTCAATTGACAATTTGATATATTAGTTGCACAAAATGATATGAAAAACGACTATAAAAAATATCTAATTACTTCTAATAAAGATAAATCATGGGGGTTCTACGTAAATAATTTAGGACGAAATGTTATTGGGAAATATGCTGAATACCCATCTATGGATCACCCTGATCAATATATTTTTACTTGGGATAAAGGACGTGTTTTAGATGAATTTCATTTGGTGCTTATTACTAAAGGTGAAGGTGTTTTTGAGAGCAATGCTACTGGAAAAATAAAAGTTTCTGATGGTGATGTGTTTTTATTATTCCCTGATGTTTGGCATCGCTATAAACCTAAAAAAAGTACGGGTTGGACAGAACGTTGGGTTGGTTTTTCGGGAGCTATTGCTAATCAATTTTTATCTAATGGTTTCTTTAATGCTGATGAACCTATTGTTTCTAAATGCAATATACCATCTGTTTTACATCATTTTAATACACTTTTCAAGTTATTTGATAAAGCTACTTATGGCTATCAACATCTGGCTTCCGGAGTTTGCATTCAATTAATGGCAGAATTGCATGCTATTAAAAGTGGTGGTAGCAATTTAGATAATTTAAACTCTATGATATCGCGTGCAAAAAGTATGATGTATAAAAATATAAATGGTTCAATTGACCTCTTAGAAATCGCCTCTAATTTGGGTGTGAGCTATTCTAAATTCAGAATTGATTTTAAAAAACAAACAGGAGTATCGCCTTTGCAATATTATTTACGTTTAAAAATAGAAAAGTCTAAAGAATTGTTATTAAATTCCAAAAAATCTCAGAAGGAAATTGCTTTTGAATTGGGTTTTGAGTCTGAAGTTTACTTTAATAGACTATTTAAAAGAAAAACGGGATGGGCTCCTGGTAAATTTAGAAACTTGAGTAAAGATATCATATAGTATTTTAGATTTTTGATAAAAACAGAGAATTACTTAAAATAACTCTCTGTTTTATATTATTTCTAGCTAACTGTTATCGATAATTCTAACGTTTTATTATCACTTTCAAAAAACAACTCTAAAGGTAATGCCTCAACTCCTGGAACCATATTAAAAGTTCTTTTTCCTTCCATTTCTTTGGTTTTAATTGGCACATTTGCTTTAATTGTTACCAAACCTTCTGGTTTTTGAATGGTAATTTCGTTCTCACTAATATTTGTTACAACTTCACTAGAAGGAGATACTATTGGCAATACAAAAGCCGTTTGTGTTTTAATTTCTTGTTGTGTAGTTACTTTAATTGCTGTTTTATCTGCAATACAATTATAACTAATATTAAATGCAGCAGCAGTTCCTTCAACTTCTTTTCTATCTACATTTTTTAATTTTACGTCAGCGATCAATTCAATCGCTCCATTTTCATCTTTAGAAGCAACTGTTGCTGGCAAATCGTATAAGTTTGTGTACCAAACCTCATCTTTAAAAGTTTCTATTCTTGGTGTTAAACAAATATCCTTATTAGGTTGTACTTGTTGGTTATTTTTTTCAACTAAAGCATATTCTGCCATACTTGCAGCACATAAAAGCCCAACTTTGTTATGATATAAAACTCCTAAAGCACCACCTGATGCTTGACGAAAATCATATTTGTAATGATATTCTGCATCGTAAGCACTTACAGTCCCTCTCCAATCTCCTCTTGCAAAAAGATACACCTCTAAATCTTTAAAGTGTTTTACACCATCTGCGGTTTTTCTAGGCAAACTTGCAGTTGCATTTATTTCTGGTAAATAATCCCAATGGTCTAACAAGGCTGCTAAAGGTTTTGCGTGTGTAAATGTATGGTGTACACAAGGAGGTATTCCTGCCTCAATAAAACCAGGTCCTCCATGAATTAAACCATCTGCTGTACATCGTTGTAATAGTTCTGTATTTTTTACAGCTGCTGTTCCAAAAGCAGGGTTTATATCTGCCATCATTGCAAATGCTGGCTGACTTCCATCACAAGTTCTACTTCCCCAATAACTCCATTTGTACATTCTGTTACCCCAACTATTATCCCAAGCACCATCTGGCAACATAAATTCTAAATGACTATTTAAGGATTTGGTTAAGATTTGTAGTAATTCATCATCTTTCTCCTTTATAGCATACATTACCAAGCTATTTAAAGTTTCTTCTACGTTGTAACCTAAATCTACTCCATGTAAGCCTTTTTCACTTAATTTACTTGAGCTTTTTTTACATTCGCCAAATAACAAACTTTCATTTTCTGTAAAATATGCTTTTACTTCTGAAGCTAATTTTTTACTTTTTACTTTAAAATCATCTCTGTTTACAACACCACCTATTAAATTCAACCCATAAACTGCAGTTCCTGGGTAATTGATATTGGTAAAATCTATGGTAAATGTGTCATAAATATATTGACCCGCTTTTTCTAAACGAACTGTCCATGCTTTGCGTGTTTCTTCATCTAAAACATGCCCATGATAATGCAATGCTTCTGCTAAGGCTATGGCTCCGAAAATTGTAATTCCTTTCCAAGACTTTGGGTTTTTAATTACTGTCCACGCTCCATTTTCTTGAGAGACATTATTTTCTGCCCAAGTCATAACTAATTTAGCACCTTCAACATATTTTTCATCGCCAGTTTTGTCGGCCATATGTAAAAAAGGATATACTGCATCCATACAACGTCCGTGAATATGTGAGCAGGAAGGACATCCCAATGCACCATGAACCTCTAAATTGGATGGATTGTTGATTTGTACTTTTAGCATTCCGTCACTCCAATCTTTTAATAGATCTGTAATCAGGTTTTTAAACTCTAAAGAATGTTCTGGGTGATTGGTACAAGCGTTTAATAATCCTGACATTGGTAGGGTTAAACCAACACCCGCAAATGCTGAAAGTTGAAGAAAGTTACGTCTTTTCATTTGGGTTATATTTTATTTTTTAAACTTATTGATATTGTATTTAAAACCTATCCTGTTTTATCCTGTTTCTTAAAAATAAAAAAACCAAAAGAAAACCTATTTCTTTTGGCTTTGTATAATTTAATGTTATCAAAAGTTTTATTGAATAATTAATTTAGTATGATATATTTTATAATCATTCGTAACAGCTTTTACCATATATAAACCTGGAGTAAACTGATTATTATTTTCAATTTTAAGATTTCCATTTAGTGTAGAACCTTTGTAAATAGTTTTTCCTAAAGTATTATATATAGTAATATTTGCTTTTGAAATATTACTTAATGAAATTGTAAATATATCTTTTGCTGGGTTAGGATATACTTTTAAAGATTTTACATTCAAAACGTTATCTATAATACTTAGAGATTGACTTGTTGGTATTACTTCCCATTTACTTCTATCATCATCTGCAGTAGCAATAGAATGAGTTACAGTGCCATCTGCATTATGATATAAAAATCGTCCTGAAGTTCTTGATTCAAATCGATACGTACCATCTGCTTGGTTATTATAAATTGTCCATGTTTTATCTGTATCAGCAGCTGGTGCATTTTTAGTTGTACTTACTACTACATAAGGTCCTCCTGGACCTACTGCTCCAGGTGCACGTAATATCCCTAAAGTTTCGCTATCAATATTAAAATAAGAACCACTTTCTACAAAAGTCCAATGTGTGTTTGTAGCTTCCCCTGAATCTGTCATAGTAACAGCTGTAGCACTTGTACCAGCATCAGTTAAAAATTTACCTGTTGCAACGTTTCTTAATCTAAAAATATCATCAGATGGTGGTGTATCTCCAGTATCTTTAACCTCTACTTTTTCATATGTTGTATTTGCCCATCTAAACTGAGCTCTACCACCTCTTACTCTATATGCTCCATATCTTATACCTGATTCCAAACCTCTTTCTGGCTCAGGAATATTGTAATTAAAAGCTTCACCACCAATTATAGCATCACAATAATGAATTTTTTTTGTAGCATCATTTGGGTCTTGTCTAAAACCTACTTCTAGTTGAAAATCAACTTCCTCATTTTTATTTACTCTTTTAAGAAAAACAACTTCTCTTCCACTACCTTCTCCACCACGTTCTAAAATACGTTCTGCATAAATATCAAAAGCTACTTGTTTGCCAGCATTGATGCCATCTCCATAAACAGGATGTGCTCTATATAAAAGAATTGCAGGATCATTAGAACCACCACCACCAGAATGTTTTCCTTTGGCCTGTGCTAAATAACTTCCATTTTGACTGAAAGACCCTCCATCTCCAACTTCTAATATTCTAAAAGTTCCGTTAAATCTTGCAAAACTACCCACACCAGTTTCATTAGACCTTGGTAAAGAACGCTCTATTCTTGGTTGTAAACTAGCTCCATCCCAATGGTTAGAACCATCAGTAATATTATAAACACCCCAAGTTTTACCATTAAAACTACTTTCTGAATAGTCTGAGTAACAACTTCTATCATCTGCTGTACCTACATTTACAGAATTTGGTATGTCTACATTTCTAGTATTGTCATTCTGAAATTCACCCGAAGATGGACAACTTAAATCTGTGCTAGTATCTTCATCAGGTGCAATTTCTACTAGAGTTTGTAAATAGGGAATTAGTTTCCAATTACTTCTATCTTCTGTATCTGCTGCTACTGCATGAGTTACTGTCCCATTTTCTTCATGATACAAGAACCTTCCTGTTGTTCTAGAACCAAACCTATAAGTATCATTTGTTTGATTGTGAAATATTGTCCAAGTTTTATCTGTATCTCCAGCAGGTGCAGCTTTAGTTGTACTTACCAATACATAAACACCTCCTGGGCCACTAGCACCTGGTGCACGTAATATTCCTAAAACTTCACTATCTATATTGTAATACGAACCACTTTGAACAAATCTAAAATGAGTACTTACAGCTTCTCCTGAATCTGACATAGTAACAGCTGATGCACTTGTACCAGCATCTGTTAAATATTTTCCTGTAGCAACATTTTGGATTCTAAAAACACCATCAGAAGGGGGGAGTCTTGAGCTATTATAGAAATATTACTTAATGCAAAAACTAAAAATAATATTAATTTAAAAGTATTTTTTATCATGATTTTAATCTTTTTTAATTTTAGTAAATTTCTAAGGTTTTGTCGTTGAAAGTATCCTGAGGCATACTAAATTACAAATTGTTTAACATTTAATTCAATTTTTTGAAGTTTAAAAAAAGAATTAAAAATTTTTATCACATAAATTATATATACTAATAATTGTACTATTGGTGATTTAATTTGATACTAACTGGACCAATTAAACCAGATTTTTCCAATTCAGTTTCATTATTTTTTGGTCGAGCTGTTGTCCAAGTTTTCTTAGAATTCTTTGGTCTTTTATTATCGAAAATTAATTGATTTCGCCAAGTATTGGTTACTTTAATTTCCAATTTATTTTCTCCAACTTGTATTTCATCTGTAATATCAAACTCAAAAGGAGGTGCCCATTTTACACCCACTTTTTTACCATTACACCATAATTCTGCAATATTTGCAACTTCTCCTAAATCAATACTCATGAATTCTCCTAACTCTTTGACTTCAAAAATTTTGTTATACGTTATTGTACCTGAGTAATGTTGTATGGCATCGTTTTCCAATTCAGTTAACGATTTTAATTCATCAACAACAATAGACTCAGGAGTATCCCAACCTTTATCAAAAGATAATTGCCAGTTATTTTGTAATGACATTTTTTTAATATCAATTGACTTTACAATTTCCTTTCCATTTTGATGAAAGATATACTCTCCAGATTTTGATGCTTTAACATCATCTTTATCCCAAGATATTTTTGGGTAATCATTTGTTTTATGAATTTGATACCACTCTGTTTTGGCATCTAAAATAGTTTGGTTATTAAAGGTTACTTTTGATGCAAATGATTTTTTATCACTTTTAGAAAACACAATAATTGTACTTCCATTTTCAGGTAAAGAAACAGCAACATTTGTTCTATTAGTTGATAATTTCCATATTTTAGCATCTTTTTGAATTCCTTTAAACGCATCCCAAATTTGTGGGTTTAAATTTTGTATTCTAAAACTTAATGACACATCAACTGGATTTTCTTCTCTTGAAGCTACAAAATAGATATGCGCATCTTTTGTTTCTCTGTGAATCCAATTGATATCTAAATATTCAGAGACAATTACGTCTTTGGTTATTTTTTCTGCTTGTAAAACTTCATCAATGGTTTTACCCCAATAAACTCGACCTTTTCCAACTTGTTTTACACCGCTTTTGGTGTTATCCCACAGTTCATCAGCAATAAAAAGTAATTCTTTTAAATCATTCTCATTGTCCATTAAACTTGGTGAATCTTTAGGTTTATCACCCAAAATTACTGCCCCATTCATCACTAATTCTTTCAGTTTTTTTGCTGTTGATAGCAGTATACTTTCTGAATCTCTTAATTTGATAATTCGATAATCCCCTCCATTTTCAACATGGATTTTATCTTCTTTAATACTGATTTTTTCTTGTAATATTTCTGCATTTAAATAATCAAATCTATATCCTTTTGGGAATTCATCTAAATCAAATGGTGGACGTTCAAAATGATCTCCATAATACCACAATACATCTGCCACATATTCTCCTTGCTGCAACACATATTGATTTCTAGACAAATACTCAATCCAATCTGGCATGTATTTCCACCAAGTTTGCTGGCGTACAAAAGGAAAGCCGATATTACCACCAAAACTAGAACCTGGATACACATCTGTTTGTGGTGTATGAGAAAACGTGTGAAATACCAAGTGATTTACACCTTTTGCAAAATTATAATCGATTAAATATTTTACAGAAAAAGGGTGTTCGTTCCACTTTACACCAACTTGTGTACACGCTTCTGCTGCTAATTTTGGTTTATTATATAAATGTGTAGCTGAAGAAGCGTTGTAAATGGGTTTTGCGTATTCATTTTGATCTGATGGTGCTTTTGGATACCAAAATTCGGTCATAGGAATATCACTAACACCATAATAACGCATTGGATCTACAGGCAACACCTCTCCACCAGCACCTTCTGTATATACTTCTGCGCCCATTTCGTGTGCAACAGTAGCAAAATGTTTGAAGAAATTATCTATAAAAACCTCATCCATTGTTTGGCGTAGATCTCTTAAAAATTTGGTTGTGGTTGCTGTATTTTCTACAATATAACCCATTGTAGCAGGCAAATAGGTTTTCATACTGTATCCTCTTCTTTGCTCAAATTCTTTAAACATATCTTCAGAATTGATTGTCCAAGTAGGCACGTGACTTTCCCAACTATCAATTAATAAACCGTGTAATTTTCCATCTCCAATTGGCCCTCCATCTTTAATAAGATTTCCAATCATACCGTTTTTTAAATGATTTTCTATGGCAATTTTATCGAGTTTAGAAGATTCCCAACCTGTAGCTTCTGGCACTGCAGGTTTGTTGGTCAATCGCATATTGATATGTCCAAAACGTACAATTGTCCAGTTTCCATTAGGAACATTCCAAGTTAGTTTTCCATTCTCAGATAATTTATCTGTTAAGTTGATGATTGTCTCAGGTTTTATAATAGTATTTTCTGCGTAATTATACTGTACTTCTTTATTTAAACGTCTTAATACTTTTGCTGCTTTTGCTTCATGATTGTGCAATTTGGGTTTTGCACTTAATCTTATAGATTCTGGAGCAATAGCGTGTTTTCCTAAAAAAGTAAATTTAAATTCAGTAGCTGTTGTTTCTGGAACGGCTAAGGTTAGGTATTTGCGTCTATCATTCCAATTGGCATCTGGTATTTTTAAGGTTGTTATTTCTTGTAGCTTATTATTGATAAGTGCCTCTACTTTAATCGAAACTTCTACTCTTGGATAATTTGTACCTGTAATAATATGGCGCAACTGAGGGAAAACTATAGAACGCAAAGTAATCTCTTTATCAAACGAAGTTTTTACCCAAGTTTTTTGGTTCTGTACTTTTGAAATACCTACTTTTCTATACTCTTTAAGTGGTTTTTTTAATCGAGTATTTTTTCTGGTAACAATTAATTCTGAATCTGGATTAAAAATAGCTTTCCAAGGAACTAACCTATTGTTTGTTTCAATTTTTGAGGGATTGTATGGTTTTAAATCATCTCCTGCTAAAGTTGGAAAAGCCAATACTTGAATATCTTTATAATCGTAATCTGGAGTGTGGTATAAAGAATCTATCTTTAGATTTTCTTGAAATTGTTTGCCTCCTGAAATGTGATAGGTAGTTTCTACCACTTCACGTTGCGCCTCATTTGCTGGAACCCAAGGACCACCAGTCATAGACCAACCAGGACAATTTTGCATGGTAAATTTTAATCCTAAACGTTGGCATTCATCAGCTGCAAAACGAATCATTTCTTCCCATTCTGGGGATAAAATCTTAATTGGTTTTACATTAGGAAAAGCACGACCTGCTTTGTTAAACAAATGAATACCTTGTAAACCTGCATCTTTAATAGCTTGTAAATCTCGCTTTAACCCTTCTTTACTAATATTATTTCCATTTAAATGGAACCAAGTTTCTGGATGGTATTCTTTTGATGGAGATTTGAAGTTTTGTGATAACTCTTCTATTGAAGGTGATTTGTCTTCTTCTGAAAACTCTTTGTTAACTGCATTACAGCTTATCAAAAAATAAATTGCTGAGTAAAAAACTATTTTATTGAACTTCATTTTGTTTAATTTAAAACTGATTCTAGATTATTATTTTTAATCTGGATAATATTCCCATTTCCCAACTCTGTGATAATAGAAATGAGTAGTTCCTTTAGTTCCAACATAATAGTGTAACCGAAAACCTTTTGCACCTGTATTATAGGAAATATTATCTATCAAATTATGATTTTTAAATTCGTAATCAGAAATGTTCTGAGGAAATTCTCCATTATTTTTTTGGTAACCATAAAGATATTTGACGATTAGTGACGATTCTTTTTTTAAATCAATCCATTTTATAAATAAAAAACTCTGATAGGGAATTAATAAGAACCCAATTGCTAATCCTAATATGAGAGCAATTCTCTTCATTTTAAAAAGATATAATAAAAACGGAAAGATATTTAAAGAGAAAATTAAAACACAAAAAAACTGTTTAACCTCTCCTAAAGTATAGTATGCATAGTAGCAAGCCACTATTTCTAAAGCTACAAGAGCTAATACAAATAGTTTTCGATTAAACTTCGTTTTATTTTCTAATTCCGATTTTATCACTCTTTAATAAATTTTACATAAACTGGTTTATCCACATTTAATTTGACAAAATAAACACCTTTCGCAATTGAATTCACATCGAGATTTAGGTTTCCATTCGTTACTTTTTCAACGCTTGATTTTATCAATTTTCCTTGAAGATAGTATACTTGTATGTTTAACTTCTCAAAAGAATTAGATACTTTAATAGTTAAAATTCCTTTTGTTGGATTTGGATACATAAAAACTTCATTCTGAAATTCTAAATCATCAACAGACAAAGCATAGCCTAATGTATATTTTGAAAATGCTTTACCCTCTGCATCTGCATTGATAGTATTGTCTAAAAAAGTAAGTTGACTTCCTTTTCCTATATACAAAGAAACCTCTGTTGTATTTGCTTTAACGATGTTCCTCACAATGGCGAATCTTCCTGTAAAAGCAATTTTTAAATCTGGTAAATTTAGAGCAACATCATCATTAGACAAAACATAATCTATAATTTTTTGCCCATTAACTTGAGAAATCACTTTTACACCTACAACTTTATCATCAACAATAATATTTTCGGTTGATTTTACAGTTGAAGTTTCATTTGCTGAGGGTTCATAAATTGCAATAAAAGGTTTATCCCAAGCTTCACCATATTTACGCATCACAAAAACTTGAGTATCTTTTTCTGAATATCCATTGCTAACTTCTTGCGTTGGTGGTGCTAAAGCTGAACTGTATTCTTTATCAATTCCACCAGGAATACTTACGTGCAAAAAATCGTTTGTTGCTTGCAAATCAAATCTAGCCGTAATTGAATTGCTTGTTAATGCAGATGTTTTTGTATTAGAAAACCATCTCCATCCTGGTTGTTTTCTATCATCACCTACATCATTTTGGTATCTATTTGGAGTATCTGTTAAACTTAAAAGATTGCCTTCTGTTTTAATTTGCATATCATCTCCTAAACCATGAAACAAGTAATCATGATAATTATTGACTACATTCGATTTTGACCTAAAAATATCGACATAATAACCAGAAGTACTACTTGTTCTTATAATACTATTGGTACGTTGTTGATTGACATTATTTTGATTATCATCTAAAAATTGTGTTGAAAAGCTAAAATTTGCAGCAATTGGGTTTGCATACGGTTTTGGCTCTGAAGCTTGTAATACAATTGGATCTACAATATTTTGCCAAGTACTATTCCCATTTGTTTTAGGACCTCTACCAGAGGTACCATTTACAATTATTGTATTATGTGCTGCATAAGAAACTGCATATTGCTCATGTAATTCTGAACCATATCCGCTTGCTGAACCACCAAAATCTGGCCCAATAACATAGCCTGCACCATACAATTCCATATCTAATCCTGAAGCGTGTGCATGTACATATGTACCACCTCCTGTATAATACATTAAACCATTTTGTTTATCATCTACTCCAGAATAATTGCGTTGCATAACAACGCCAGCATGCGATGCTTTAACGGTTCCATATTTTGGCTCACCATCTGCGCTAATAGAATTATCAATATTTACCCCCCAAAGTAATTGTAATGGACTGTTCCATTCTAAACGTTGATTTTCTATAACTGGATTATAACCTCCATCTTCGGCGTAGATTTTTTTTAAGGTTGATGATGCTCTTTCTTTCAGATCAGTATAGCCCTTTTTATCTGCAATTTTTAGAACACTTCTAAAAATATGTGCGTGGTCAGTAAAACTTCTGCCTATATCTCCATAAGCCATTGTTTCTCCATTTGGATATAAGAAGTTTTCATAAATAAAAATACTTTCTAAGATGTCTTTATTATTCTCAACGATTTTTAATTCAGGCTGATAATCATCTATAATATTCATCATTTGAATAAAAAGTGCATGGGTAAACTTACCATAACCTGCAGATTCTGGCCATAAGCGATCAACATCACTAAACCTATCTAACATCCAATTTACTCCTGGTTGGTTGCTATTGGCTGCACCATTCATCAATAGATTAAAATAAGCTTCTCTCTTTGCATCATCTTCCATACACATTACACTATACAAAGCACCTGGAAGTTCTAGCACTGGATGATTAGACCCATTTCCACCTATTTCTATAACATTATCTGCCATTACTTCAAAGGCTTTTTGAGAGGTTTCAAAATTAAAAGGAACTTGACTATTACTTGTTAAATCATAGACTGTTTTTCCTGTAGATGAAATAAAAGGTTGCACAAAATCGTAAATCATTGCTACTCTTGTAAAGAGCTCTCTTGGCGGAATTAAATGATTAAAACTGCCTGTATAAAATTGAAAATCTATATTCTGAACGCTTAATAGTTTTACATATTGATGCAAAATATCTGAAGCAATTTGTGCATATTTTTCATCTTCTGTTAAATAATACAACATTGCACATTCTACACCAATATTTAATCGTGTTCTATGTGTAGTTCTATTTCCAGGTATTGGTGGTATAATAGAAATTTCTGCGCTAGGGTTACTTGCATGATTTAAAAATCTTGAAGCCTGATTTTGTTTTAGTTGATTGAATAAACTGCTTGCCCAAGTATGATTAGAAATATTATCTAAAATACCTTGTCTATCTGCAGGACTTACCCAAATATGTGGATGTATTAAAGATTGCGTTCCTGTACCTCCATCAGAATTATTCAATAAATCTTTAAATTCAATATTATCAAAAGAAAAAATTCCTGTACCTGAACCTGAAGTTGCCTGAATTTTAAATCCTGAAATATCGGCTTTAGGAGAAGTTGTGTTTCTTAATGAAAAATCATTAATAACATTTGTATTACCCATCCATAAATCCATTTTCCCATTAGCAACAGCTACTGAATTTCCATTTGGTGCAGTATAACTTTGGTCACTACCAGAATTATTTACAATAAAGGTAATTTCTTGCTTACCTGTATAATAACTTGAACTTGGTGCACCTCCAATATTATCTACAGTAGTTACTTTAAATTCATTGGTTCCATTTTTACCAACTATACCAAAACGACTTGCGTAGGTAGAATTTGTTCCAAAGGATGCGTTAGAAAAAGTATTTCCAATAAAGATACTAAATGTAGGGTTTTGTGTGCCTGATTGATAATTGCTTAACTCAAAATCAAATTTGAGTTGTACTAAAGATGGATTTTCAGCAAGGCTAAAGTTCCTATATGCATACATAGTAGCTGCATCTGTTCTTTTAAATTGTAGGCTTCCATTTTCTATTGAAGTTGTTAAGTTGGAACTTCCATTTGTTAATCCATTAAACTGATTAGCATCTGGCACTACACTTACATAATCTGAAATTAGAGTTGAAGTATTAAAATCTTGCTTAAATAATTGTGCTTTAATTGCCATAGAAAAGCAACATAGCACAACAGCAAACAATAACTTTTTTATCATTTTAAAAAAATTAACAAGATTGAATGGTAATTTAGCATAACGTATTTTCTAATTTATCCTGCTCTGTCCTGAGATTTTATAATATGTTACTACTAACTTTATTTAAATATCTTAATTTTATCTAAAAAAAGAGGTTCCCTAAAAGGTAGCCTCTTTTTAATGCTTTTTTTATTATTAAATTTTATTTATTTGATAATTAACTTAGATCGGTATATTTTATCATCACTAGAAAAAACTTTAACTAAGTAAATACCTTTAGAAAGTTTAGCATTATCTATTTCTACAACTTTATTTTTTGATACTTTTTGATACACTTTTTCTCCAAGAACACTATAAATTTCTATTTGTTTTATATGTTCTATATTTTGCAATGCTATTGTAAATTTATTCTTAGCAGGATTTGGGTATACTAAAATTGAAGAAGACTTTAGCTCTTGCCTTCCCAGACTTAATGTTGCACTTGTAGAGATTGCTTTCCATTTACTTCTTGGGTCTGTTTCAGAAGCTTCAATATTTGTTACGTTTCCGTCTGCATTGTAATAAAGGTATCTATTATTATCTTTAGATTCGAACCTAAAAGTATCTTCTGTTTCGTTGTAATGAATTGTCCACACTTTATCAGAATCATCTGCAGGAGAGGATTTACTAGTACTAACTACAAAAAATGGTTTTGCTCCACCATCAAAACCAGAACCTGGAGCTCTAAGTATTCCAAAAGTTTCACTATCTATATTGTAATAAGACCCAGCCTTTACAAACGTCCAGTGTGTATTGCTTTCTTCTGCAGAATCGCTCATACTTACAGGAATTGCACTTGTTCCGGAATCGGTTAAAAATTTTCCAGTAGCAACATTTTGTAATCTATAGGTGTCTAATGTTAAGTCGGATTTGTCTATTTCTTTTACTTGAATTGTTATTTCTGAAGAAGTAATACTTTCTCCACCTGTTTTATACGCTACTGCTTTTATTTTAAAACTTCCTGTTGTATTAGGTGTCCAATCTAATAAAAATGGTTTTTCTGTATCTTCTTGTATTAAAGTATCATCTACTAAAAAGGCTACTTTTGTAATTTCGCCTTCGTCTGCTGTGGCATTCACAAACATTTGTATAGTGTCCCCTTCGTTAAAAGATTGATTATCTGTGGGTGTTAGTAAATTAATTGCAAAAGGTGTGGGACCATCTTGTACTGCCAAATCAATTATTTGCAAGTAAGTAGGTTGTGTATCATCTGTGTCTGTAGCGTTGTTTTCTAGTAGATAATAATATAATTTACCGTCTGAAATATATACCTGACCTTTTCTAAATCTTTTGCCAGAAGTTTGCTCGTAAACTCTTGTAAACAGGTTGGTACCTCCTGCTGCTCTCTCTACAAAAGGTCTACCAGAAGAATTTAAACCAATAACAAAAACATCATTTCCTGAGGTATATAGAGCTTCTGCTCCTGAAAAATCTTCTGAAATTATAAATTCACTTGCGCCATTTGGCTTGTAACTATGTATGTTTTTTACAACATTATTTTCTTTGTCTGTTACTTTACTGATAATATGAACATCTCCATTATCTGTAACTGTCCAATCGAAACCTCCCACAATGTGAACTTTACTAGTTTGTGTTGTTGCTACATAATCACCAGGTTCAAACACCAAAGCTTCAGCTGCTTTTACTAAAGGAAATGTGATATTTTCTCCTTTATGATTTTTCCATTGAGAAGCTCCTGATGGATCATCTGAATACGCATAATAAACCCCATTTTGATATTGAAATTTATCTGAACCTGTATTTAATCTTCTTTGAAAACCAATTCTTATTTTACCATCTACATATTTAATAGCTCCATAGATGCTCCAATTATTAGTTTCTCCTTTACTACCTGCTCCTAAAGCGTTAAAATACTTAAATCTGCCCCATTTAGAATTTTCTGCATCGTATTTTATAAAAGCCTGTGCACCATCATGAGAAGTACCATCTCTAGCGGTTAAAAAAAGTTCTCCATTATCATTTAAGAAAAATTCTGGATAAGTAAAACGATCATAATGAGGTGCATCACGTTTGCCATCCATAGTGGTATGTCTATAATCTCCGTCTAAAGGGTCTTTTACAAATTTATCTAATGTAAATTCTTCATCAGAAAACTCTGCAGCACCACTTACAGAATAAGAATACCTAAAATAATCGTTCGCAAAAGCTCCAGAATTTGTGTATGCATGCATATCATACACCATATGAACTGTTCCGTTTTTAGGGCTAATTGCAATTGCAATGGTGTTGTGTGTTTCACCTATCCACCATTTTCCATTATAACCAGTATGTTGGTGAGGGAATTCTATTGTTTTTTGCACCCCAGTTTTTTGATTGTATCGAGTCAACATTACATGACGATCTTCTTTTCCACCTCTATACCAAGTTAAAAAAACAAAATCTCCAAAAACTTTTATACAATCTCCATGAGGTGTTAGTGCCGTTCCATAAACATAATCGTAACCTGTTGATGAATTTGTTGTTGTGTTTAATGGTACTCTATCACCATCAAAATACATGGCTAAATCTGTAATTTTAATTTCTTTTTCTAGAGTTACCTGTGAATATATTGTGGCAGATAATAGAAATATTAGTATTAAAGTTATATTCTTCAACCTATGAGTTTTCATTATTTTAACTTTTCTATTTGTTATGTTATAAAATTGACACTTTATTTATTAATTTGTATCCGGAGGTATCCTGACAAAAAAACCTCATATTACATGAATATGAGGTTTATAAAATCTTTTCAAAAAGTTAATTATTTAACAGTTAAGGTCGCTTTTTGCAAATCACTTTCTTGTGACGAAGCCCCAACAGAAATTGTAAACGTTCCTGGTTCTACAACTTTTTTCATATCTTGATTCAACACATTAAGTTCATCAAAACCTAAAGTAAAAGTTACTGTTTTAGTTTCTCCTGGTTTTAGCGAAATACGTTCAAAACCTTTCAACATTTTATTGTAACGTCCAACTGAAGCATAATCATCTCTTACATACATTTGCACAACTTCATCACCAGCTCTTTTTCCTGTATTGGTAACATCTACAGAAACTGTTGTACTTTCATCAGTATTAATTATTGCATCTTTAAAAGTTGGTTTACTGTATGTAAATGTTGTGTAACTTAATCCATATCCAAAAGGAAATAATGGAGATTTATCTGCATCTCTAAATTGTCCTTTTCCAGATCCAATAAAATCTGGCCTTTGTAAATAGGTTACAGGAACTTGACCAACAGATCTAGGAAAGGAAACGGTTAATTTTCCTCCTGGATTTACATCCCCAAAAATAGCATCTGCAATAGCATCTCCAGAACGCATCCCTAAATACCAAGTTTCTAAAATTGAAGGAATATTTTCTGCAACATAGTTGATGGATAATGGTCTACCATTAATTAAAACAGCAACAACAGGTTTGCCTGTTTTATGGATTGCTTTTACCAATTCTTTTTGCACACCATATAAATCCAAATCAGCTCTATCTGCACCTTCGCCACCAGTTTTTCTAGAACCTCCAATTACCAAAATAACTGCATCAGATTTTTTGGCAGCTGCAATTGCTTTTGGAAAACCTGCTTTAGAATTGCTTAATAAATCGCAACCTTTTGCATAATTGATTTTTACTTTATCACCAACTTTTGCTTTTATTCCATCTAAAGCAGACACATAAAATGGAGGCAAACCACAATAACCACCTAATAAAGAATAGGTTCCTTTTTTAGGCCTTTCTTCATGCGCATTAGGCCCAATTACGGCTAACGATTTTATGTTAGACATGTCTAAAGGCAAAACATTATTATCATTTTTTAACAAAATGATTGCTTTTTTTGCCATTTCATAAGAAAACTCTTGATGTTCTTTTCTTCCAGCATTTACAGTTTTCTTGTCAATCTTTTTTGGTTCTGCATCAAATAAACCCAATTGGTATTTTGCTTTTAAAATACGAGATGTTGCTTTGTCAATGTATTTCTCTAATTGAGGATTCTTAGTTATGGTATCTTTTAACACTTTGGTATTATATGCTGCAAGCTTCTCATTCTTTCCAATTACTAAGTCCATATCAACACCCGCTTTTAAGCCTAAAATGGCTGACTCAGTTCTGGTTTCTGCAATAAAGTGCATGGTTCCTAATCGAGCAATATCATTATTATCAGAAACAATAAAACCATCAAAACCTAGCTCATCTCTTAAAATATCTTTAAGTAACCAAGTGTTCATGTGGTTTGGAACTCCATTATAATCTTGATGCCCTGGCATAACAGCACCTACTTTTGCTTCTTTAATAGCAGCCTCAAAAGGTGGTAAATAAACTTCTCGTAATCGACGTTCTGACATATCACTAAAACCTCCATTGATACCTCTTCTGTTTTCAGGATAACCAATAAAATGCTTTGCAGTAGCAATCACATGGTTTTCATCAAATCGTTCATCACCCATTCCTTGTAAACCTTGTATAAATGCAACACCCATTCTAGACACCAAATAAGGGTCTTCTCCATAAGATTCTTCTACTCTACCATATCTTGGATCACCAGAAATAACATCTAAATTAGGCGAATACGTATGTGTTACCCCTAAAGCTCTTGCTTCTAAAGCAGTTTGGGAAGCCATTTTTTTAACTAATTCAGGTTGCCAAGTAGAAGCTGCAGCAATGGCTTGAGGATACACAGTTGTATTACCATAATAATCTAGTACTAGCCAAACTCCATGAAGCGCTTCTGCATACTTCATATATGGAATTCCTAATCTTTTATTTGCAGGAGCATCCTGCGTCATTTCTGCAATTTTTTCTTCTAAAGTCATTTGACTTAATAAATCTTGAACTTTAGCTTCAATTTCTGCATCTTTTTTAGACATATTGCCTTCTTTTTGTTGACAACTAATCGAGATAAATAATGTTAAGATTGATGTAAATAGTATTTTTTTCATAAAACTATGTTTTGGTTTTAAAGCTTGATAAATTTATTAACATTGTTTCTTAAAAGCATCCTGTACTCACCGTTTTTTTAATTTTTTTAAGAAAAATTTCAGGATAGCACAGGGCACTTCATTAAAACAAAGCTTGTACTTTTATAAGAATTAATTATTTTTTTTATAAAATGAAACATTTTCTATTGAAACTTGTTGCTTGCGCTATTCTTTTTAGTTTAAACCTAAATGCTCAAAATAAAAAACCTAGTAAAGCTTTAATAGATAGCAATGTTGTTTTTCAAGAAAAAGACGGAATGGTTGCTGTAGAAGCTGAATATTACTACCAACAAACAGCATCAAATATGAGACAGTGGTATAGAACTTCTAAAAACGAACAAGTAAATGTTGGTAGAGATGAAGATGTTAAACATATTTATGACGCTAGTAATAATGCTTACTTAGAAATATTACCTGACGAAAGAGTTACACATTCAGATAAGTTAATTCGTGGCACAAACTTTTCTAATAAACCTGGTGAAATAGGTGTTTTAAATTACCAAATAAAATTTAATACTGCCGGTAGGTATTATGTTTGGGTTAGAGCTTTTAGCACTGGTTCTGAAGACAATGGTTTGCATGTTGGTTTAAATAATGTTTGGCCAGAAAACGGAAGAAGAATACAATGGTGTAAAGGAAAAAACGAATGGACATGGTCTAACAGCCAACGAACTAAAGAAATACATTGTGGTGTACCTCATCAAATATATTTAGATATTAAAAAAGCAGGTGTACATAGGATTACATTTAGTATGCGAGAAGATGGCTTTGAATTTGATAAATTTCTACTGACAAAAGATATTAATTATACACCTATTGGAAAGGATCAAAAAGTAGTTTTAGCCAAAGGTAAATTACCTAAACCTTTTCCTGAAGTAAAATACTCTTATTTTAAAACCATAGCAAAGTCTTCAAAAGAAAATAAATCAATTGCTGCTCAAGACTTCTCAATTAAAAATACCAACTTTTACAAGCATGGTAAAAATTGGTTGGCTGTGCATCCTGAAAAACACAAAGAAGCAACTACCAGTACTTCTTTTAATTTTGAATCTGGCAACTATGATATTGTTTTTGTAGGTGTAGGAGAAAACGATGGACACTCAACTTTTACTTTGTTTATTAACGATACAAAAATTGGTTCTTACCAGCCTGAAATTACCAAAAGACTTTTTGTGGAAGGTAAACCTTACAATAAAACCTGGGAAAACATTACCCTAAAAAAGGGAGACAAAATAACGGTAACCGCAAAAGTTGGTACAGATGGTAATGAATATACAAGAGCTAGATGGGCTGGCATTGTCTTTACATCCGTTGGTAAAGGAAAAAGTATTCAAAATGCACCATCATCTTATACAGCAGGAAATTAAACACAATAAAACACATCTATGAAATTTTTAAAACACATTTTCACAGTATTTCTTTTCCTATTTTCAACAGTTTTTATTGCTCAAGAGAATCTTTTAGATGTTTTAGTATTTTCTAAAACAGGATCTTTTAGACATAAATCTATCCCAAAAGGAAAAGATTTTTTAGCTAAAATGGCTTCAACTAATAATTGGAAAATTACTTTTTCTGAAAACTCTGAGGATTTTACAACCAAAAATCTTGCGAAGTATGATGTGCTTGTATTTTTAAACACAACTGGAGATTTGTTTTCTGATGCTCAAAAAAATGCTTTAAAAAACTATTTTGCTAGAGGAAAAGGTTTTGTAGGCATTCATGCAGCTTCTGACACAGAAATGGAATGGAATTGGTTTACAGAAATGATTGGTGCTAGTTTTAAAAACCACCCAAAAGTACAACCTGCAACAGTTTATGTTAATAAAGATACCAATCACCCAGCTGTAGCTGGTTTTAAAGAAACAGAAGTTTTTAAAGACGAATGGTATAATTTTAAAAAACCCGTAGGCAAACATGTTTCTGTTTTAGCTACTGTTGATGAAAAATCGTACAAAGGAAAACAAATGAATACCGACAATCATCCTATAAGTTGGAGTCATATTTATGATGGTGGACGTGTATTTTATACAGTTTTAGGACACACTATTTCCATTTATGATGATGTACGTTTTTACAAGCATATTGAAGGTGGTATTCTTTGGGCTGCTCAACTAAAAAAAGAAGCAGTTATCTCAAAAAAATGGACGAAGTTATTTGGTAAAAACCCTTCTAAATATTGGGATACTTTTATTGGTGCACCTCATAAAACTGTAAAAGGATTAGAAAATGTTGATCCAAAAAGTGATGGCAAAAATGCAAAAGCATTAGGCTTAAATAACGATCCTAAAAATGTTTTTACTTTTAAAACAATCAATGATGAAAAAGTATTACATATTTCTGGAGAAATATATGGTGCTTTAACCACTAAAAAAGAATACGAAAATTATCATTTAAAGCTTCAATTTAAATGGGGAGAAAAAGTTTGGGAACCAAGATTAAAAAGAAAGCGTGATAATGGAATTTTATACCATTGTATTGGACCTTACACTAAATTTTGGAACGTTTGGATGCAGTCTCAAGAATTTCAAGTTCAAGAAACTGATATGGGCGATTATTACAGTTTAGCAGGAACTCAAATTGAGATTCCATCCATAAAAAAAGACGGCGAAAAAGAATTTGATTACACCCACAAAGCTAAATTAAATACATTTTCTAGTATTGAAAGAAAATTTCCTGCACACGTTAACAAAGGTTTCGACAATGAAAAACCTCATGGAGAATGGAATACCCTAGAACTAATTTCTTACGAAGGTACTAGTTTGCATATTGTAAATGGGAAGGTTGTTATGGCTTTATTCAACTCTAAATATAAAAATTTAGATGGTAAAATTCTTCCACTTACAAAAGGCAGAATTCAACTACAATCAGAGGCTGCAGAAGCGTTTTATAAAGATGTTAAAATAAAATCGATTACTAAAATTCCAGCAAAATATAGGAAATATACTTCCAGGTATTTGAAAAAATAAACTATTAGTAATCAAATAAAACGTATTGTTTAGATCAAAAAAAATCGAGGAAAAATTCCTCGATTTTTTTGTTTACATTAAGTATGTAAATCTATTATTTCAATTTTAACACTTCACTACCCGCTAATAAATAAGCTCCTGTACCAAAGTTTTGCCAGCTATCTGCAGATGCTGGTTCTGGAAAAGCACCAATATTTTGTACCCAACCAACTCTACCATCTTCATGTTGGCAAGCCGCTAAACCTTTCCATGCTTTTTTAACTGCTGGAGTGTGTTTTTTATCTAACAAACCATTGTTAATTCCCCATGCTAAAGCAAAAGTGTAAAAACCACTTCCACTAACTTCTCCATGATTGTAAGACTCTGGACTTAATAAACTTGTTCTCCATAGACCATCTTCTGGCTGAATCTTTAAAATTTTAGCTGCCATTTCTTTGTAAAGATTTACATAGAAACCTCTATGCTCATAGTCTTTAGGCATATCATCTAAAAGTAATGCTAAACCACCAAGTACCCAACCATTTCCTCTAGACCAAAATACTTTTTTACCATTTGGCTCTTTTCTGTCTGAATCTTTTCCTTGCCAAACAAAACGCATATCTCTAGCAAATAAGTTTTCTTCTTTGTCATACAATCTATTGTACGCTTCCATATAATATTTATGCATCGCTTCTAAATACTTTGGCTGTTTGGTATGTTTTGCATATAAATTAACTACTGGAGGTGCCATAAATAAAGCATCACACCACCACCATAAAATGGTTTTTGCTTCCTTACTTTTATCCTTACCAGATTTCCAATTATTGTCTTCAAATAAATGCGTGTCTAAGAACTTCTTTGTTGGTTCTAAATCTGCAAAATTTCTTCTTTTTTCATTTCTAGCCACATATAAATAACTGTAAGAAATTGCTACATCATCTGCATGATGCAATCTTATGTAAGTTTCCCAGTTATTTGAAACTGCTTGATTTTTTAAAGCAGCCATATACATCATATTCTTAGTAGTTTTGTGTGCTCTTGCCACACCTGTATAGTAAGCACCAGCTGTCCAATCTGTTGGATGTATTGCAAAAATAGGATGGGCCTCTTGCCACTCTAAAGCTTTAATCATTGATTTTTGAATTGCTTCGTTATCTAAATCAATTGATTTTTGAGCTACCGTATTTTGTGATACTGAACAACTAAAAAGTGTTAGTACAACAGCTAATAATGATAAGATTGATTTGTTCATTTTAAATCTATTTTTTTAATTTAAATTTTGCTTCTAAATATTCTTTTGATGAAGTTCCTATTTTTACGGTATAATCTCCAGCTTCTAATACTTTTTTCATAGTTATACCTGTAAATTCTAACATTTTAGGCGTAATTGTAAACGATACTGTTTTGCTTTCTCCTGGAGCAAATTCAATTTTTTGAAAACCTTTTAATTCTTTATCTGGTCTTGTTACAGAACCAATTTCATCTTTAAGATAGATTTGTATTACTTCCTTCGCTTTTACTTTTCCTGTATTGGTAACTGTAACACTAGCCGTAATTTCTGTATCTGGTGTGATTTCATCACTAGATAATTTAATATCTGAATATTCAAAATTACCATAGCTTAAACCATGACCAAAAGGATAAAGTGGTCCCTTTCCTAAGAATAAATATTCTTTTTTATAGTTGATTTCTTTCATACTATAATGGTAAGGTAACTGACCAATTGATCTTGGAATGGTTACAGGCGATTTTCCTGAAGGAGATACATCACCAAAAATAATTTTAGCTGTAGAATGATCTCCAAATTCACTTAAATCCCAAGTATCTAAAACAGCATCAGCTTTTTCTGCAATAGTGTTTATAGATAACGTTCTTCTATGTTTTAAAACTACAATTACTTTTTTCCCTAGAGCTGTAATTTTTTCTACCAATTCATCTTGTGCACCTACTGGATCTATAGTTGCTCTATCACCAAGTGTACTATTACTAAAATAAGCTTCTTTAGCAGTAAATTTATCACCACCTAAAAACAACACTACTACATCAGATCTTTTTGCAATATTTACCAATTTTGCAATTGCTTTAGGGTCTCTATCTAACAGTTTAGGAGCACCACCTTTTTCATTAGTTAAGTTAAAACCTTTTTCTGCGGTGAATTTTACATTGCTATTCCCAACAGCAGACTCAAACATTGCTTTTGTATTTTCTTTTAATAAAGGTCCTAACAATGCTACTCTTGTAGTCTTGTTTTTATTTAAAGGCAGGGTGTTTTCTTCGTTCTTTAATAAAATGATAGATTCTAAATCCGATTCTTTTGCCAATTCTAAAGAAGATACTGCACGCACTCCTTTTTTAGTTTCTTCTAAATCGATATAAGGATTATCAAACAATCCTAAGATGAATTTTGTTCTTAACACACGTCTTACAGATCTATCAATTAACTTCATTAATTCAGGATTTTTCTCCACCATTTTTGGTAAGTAAGAATACGAATCTTCAGCATATAAATCGATATCAATTCCTGCTTCTAAGCCCATTTGTGCTGCAGCTTCAGGTGATTCTGCAACTTTCATAAAATAAAACAAACGTGCAATATCATTAGAGTCTGAAACTACATAGCCTTCAAAACCCCATTGATCTCTTAAAACACCTGTTAATAACTCAGGATTTCCATGACTTGCAACCCCATTTAAATCTCCATGAGAAGCCATAATCCCTAAAGTTCTTGCTTCTTTTACAGCAGCTTCAAAAGGTGGATAAATTTCATCAATTAATGTTCTTTCCGATATTTCGATTGCAGCAAAATTAGAACCTCCTAAAACCTGACCATAGCCAGCAAAGTGTTTTGCAACTGCTCCAATGTGTGTTCCTGCACCTAAACCTTCATAATTTCCTTGTACACCAATAATGGCATTTTTAACCATTTGAGTTGTTAAATAGGTATCTTCTCCAAAGGCTTCACTCATTCTTCCAAAACGAGGATCTCTTACTAAATCTGCTTCTGGTGAATGACACATGTGCATACCTCTTAAACGAGCTTCTCTACCGACAACATCCCATTGTCTTTGTACCAATTCTGTATTAAATGATGCTGCAGAGGTCATTGGACGACCAAATAATGTACAACCTTCTGCATCTACACCATTGTAAGATTCAGTTACAAACAAAGCAGGAATGCCCCATCTGTTGTTTTCGATAATGTATTTCTGCAATTCATTATTCATTTTAGCAGCAGCTACAGGATCTATATGTTCTCCTGGGTTTTTAATCCCTGCAATACCTAATTTTAATTTTTTAATAACTCTTTTTGACAAAACTAAATTTCCATCTTTATCTGGTTTTGCTCCAATATTAGCGTGAAAAATTCGCATTTGTGCTACTTTTTCTTCTGTAGACATTAGTGGTAGTAGCGCTTCAACTCTCTCATCTATTGATAAGGATTTGTCTTTGTAATCTTTTTTGGAATCTGATTCTCCACAGGAGTAAAAAAGAATAGTAATTAATGATAATACAAGTAATTTCTTCATTGTTAGTGTTTATTTTGAAAATGAAAATGAATCAATTTGTAATTGATTGTTGGTTAATTGTTCTATAGTTAAATAAATATTTTCTTTTGAATTAAGTTTTTTTAAACTGATTGTTATATCCGAAAAATCATCAGTTTTTTCTTTTATTGTGATGGTTTTAAAACCTATTAATTCTCCTTTTAATGCATTTCTTAAAACTTTTACTGTAAACTTAGCCCCTTTATTACCTGAAACTTTTAATGTTAGTTCAGATTTCTTGGCTAAACCTTTAACATTGGTAAAATTCAGATAACTTTTGTTTGCATTGGTTTGAATTACAAAGCCACTATCTGTTTCTTTTTTCTCTATTCCTTCTGCTTTAAAATAATCTTCTGCTTCAATTTTTTTGTTTGCATTATAATTTGCTACTCCAACACCATCAACTCTTATCATAGCCATTTCTCCATTTTCTTTATAGTGGACATAACTTATAAAGGTATCTCTAAAATAACGATTTCCTGTTTGACTAATATCACAATACGTATAATACCATTGGTTGTTCCATTCAAAAAAGGACCCGTGTCTACCTTGTAAGAAACCATTTGGCCAAGTTGGTGCATCATACCCTTCTGCAAAACTTTCTTGTTTTATAACCGAATCTTTGTAATCATAAGGACCATATAAATTATCGGACATGGCGTAAAAACATCCCCAAGATAGATAATATTTACCATTGTATTTATGCATAAAAGGCTTATCGTCTGTTGGTTTTTCAAAATTTTTACCATCTTGATTGTAAGGCCCTCTTGGGTTATTTATGATAATTTTTCTTGGTTTTTCTGCTAAACTAATCATGTCATAATTCAGTTTTGCAATGTAATACTCCCAAACTCCGAAAATAATATAATGTTCACCATTCTCTTCAAAAATAGCCATATCATACTCATCTGTTGGTGTTAATTCTGAAGTTAATAGTGGTTTTCCTAAAGGATCTTTCCAAGGACCTACAGGAGAATTACCCACAACAACACCTGTTTGCTGATTTCCTTCAGAAAAATACCAGTAATATTTACCATTTCTATACGCAACATCTGTTGCCCAACATCTGGTAAAATCTTTACCTATATATGTGTTTTTTGGATTTAAAACGCTTCTTTTTATCCAATTTACTAAATCTGGTGAAGACCAAACCCACCAATCTTCCATAATAAACTTTTTGTTCTTAATAGATTTATCATGAGAAGCATACACATAAGCAGTATCGTTAAAAATATGAATATGAGGATCATTTAATCCTTTATTTGGCACAATTGGGTTTTGAGCAAAAGAATTCAAAAAACAGAATAATGACATAAAAATCAACACTTTAAAATGTATTTCATTACTCATAAACAGGCTATCTAAAGATATTTTATATTGTATAAATTGAATTAATAAAATTAAATTTTAAAATGAAAAAAGGTATCCTGTACTATAATGGTATTTATACTACAAGAAACCTTTACTTTTTCTTTTTCAAAAAACTTTACTATATCTCTATTTTTTCAATGTTTTTCCAATAACAAAATACATTCTACTTTCTTCTGGCACATCTCCATCGCTATTTCCTGCCATAATAATACTTTCTCCTTTTTTAGCTACTCTTTTAAAGAGCGACATTTTAACACCTCCTAGATTAACATCATCTCCTGTATCTATATAATCTTTAGTTAAAAATACAGGTCTTTTTACTCTGTCATCATGACCAACGTAAATAATCATATCTTTACCTGCAATAAATTGCAACTGGTCTCTTGCCCAATATTTTCCATCAGAATTTGGAACTCTTATATATTCTGAACCAACCAAATATCTAGGAATTACGGTATAATTATGCTCCATATCTGTATAAGTTTTCTTTCCCCAATGTACATTTTTTCTTAATGTAGCTTTTCCATTTCCTGTATAACTAAACTTGGTAAACAGGTCGCTTTTATTTACTCTAGCAGAATTGTAAGGTGCTGTTTTTGGTGTATGAATTGGTAAGGGTTCTTCTATATTTGAAGCTATGTTATACACTTGAGGAAGTAATGTAGACATTCCGTTTTCTATAGCTACAGGCTGTGAGGTTATGGTAATTGTATCCGATTTTAAACCATCATCTGTTGTTGCTGTAATGGTTACATCACCTGCTTGTAACATAGAACGAATTGCCACACGATTGATACCAGCTTCTGCGTCTAAAAACAAATTGTTTGTGGTGTTTGTTTTTCCACTATTGTAACCACCTCTCCAAATTCCAGGACCAGAAATGGTAAAATCTACTTTATTTCTTCCTAAAGGATGTCTGCTACCCTCTTTATCTACAATTTCAAAATCAACTAAAGCAATATCTGAACCATTAGCCAACCAACCTTTTGGACCAACAGTTGACGTTAATTTTATGGCAACTGGCTCTCCAACGGTTTTTTTAGTTTGAGTTACCAACAATTTGTCATTTAAATACCCTTCAACTTTAATTTCTCCTTCTTGGAATACAACATTAGGGAATTTATATAAATACCCATTGTCTGCTTTTTCATCTGTTCCAATTAATTTGTTATTAATATATAGTTTTACTTTTGTACAATTAGAAACTACATACATGGTTTTTTTAGTTCCTTTTTCGTAATTCCAATGTCCAATTACGTGAATTTGAGCTTCTGGTCTCCACATTGCTTTTGTAGCGTAAAAAGCTTCTTTTTTTAATCTTACAGCATCTACCTCGCCACTTGCTCTGGTAACTTCTGTAGGATTTCTACCTCCATGCGTACCATCCGTAAAAACCCAATTGGCACCTCCACTATGGTATGATTTTTTACCCATCTTATCCCACCAATCTTCTACTTGACGTACTGCAAATACCTCTGAACCGATTTTATAAACGTTTCTTGAAATGTTTGGATGTGTCCAAAAATTATCATCTGGTGTAAATTTATCCCAAACACGTCTTGCGCCTTCATCCCTTAAATATTCACTTTCTATTAGCGGCAAGTGAGCGTATTCTCTTTGCCAACCTTCTGTACCAATTTCAATTGAGATATAAGGTTCTGAATCTTCTTTTACATCTGCTCTTCTGTTCCCCATTAAACGTTTTCCATGAGGATCATAGGTTTTTATGATGTCTAAAATTTCTTTATAATGTGCCTCAGTTTCTGCCCAGTTACCACCTTCCCAAATAAAAATAGATGGATGATTACGATAATACACAATCATATCTCTAAAAGCAGCAATTCTAATATCCCAAGTTTCTCCTTCATCTTGAGATTCTCCGCTAACCCCTGGCATTAAGGTTACAAAACCATATTTGTCTCCCATAGCAATTTCTGCTGGAGAACCTGCACAATGCCCCCATCGTATAAAATTACCACCAGCTTCGTCCATTAAACGATACGTAAATTCTTTTAACCAATCTGGTTGTGCTGCTCCTAAACCTGCCCAACCTGCAGTAGGTTTTTGCCCCCAACCATGTAATTTTGCATACTCTCCATTGTTATGGAAGCCAGTATCTTTATCAAACTTAAAAGTTCTTATTCCTAAAGGTGTTGTGTACCTATCTAACTCTTTTTTACCTTCTTTTAAAGTAGTAACTACTTTGTACATGTATGGTTTACGTGTGTACCATAAGTTTGGTTTTTTTACTTTATTTTTTGTAGAAAAGGTAGCTTTTTCTCCTGCTTTTAAAACGGCTGTTTTTCTTTCGCAACTTACTTCTTTACCATTAGCATCAATTATTTTGGCTTCAAAAGTAATTTTTTTCTCTTCTGTTGATTCGTTAACAGTCTCTGCAGAAATATGAACGTCTGCTTTCTTTTTTGATATGTTTTCTGCATGAACATAGGTTCCAACAGTTTTTAAATTGTCGTACAAAGGCAAAGTAATATGAACAGGATTCATAACATGTAAAAAAACATTTCTATAAATTCCACCATGGTTTGGGTGCCAATGCTCATGATGCCAAACTAGAGGGAAGTTTTCTCTAAAATGTTCTCCTCTATCGTTGTTTACTTTTACTGCGATAATATTTTCTTGACCATCGAACTTTAAATGTTTAGAAATATCATATCCAAAAGGAATAAAACCAGTTTTATTGGTTCCTAAATATGTACCATTGATATACACATCTGCAATTTGACGAACCGACTCAAATTCGATATAAATCTTTTTACCTGCATCTGACTTTGGCAGTTTAAAATGTTTTCGATACCAAACTGTTCCTCTAAACTGATTTTTTTCTCCAATATGTTTTCCAATACTTAAATCGTCAAACGTATCTGTATCGTTAAACGTATGTGGCGTACTTATAGTAGACCAATTTGAATCATCATAATTTACCAATTGAGCGTTAGTTGGGTTTGCTTTGGTAAATTTCCAATCTGGATTAAAATTGTATTTTGTTCTGCTTTGTTGCGCATTTAGTTGCAACACAAAACATATAAATGCAAGTACAATTGTTGATTTTTTAATCATTTTTATTATTGAATTTTAAAAAGTTCTTTTGCTTTTTTAGCATTGAATTTATCTACGTTATAAAGAATAATATAATCTATACTAAATCGTTTTGATCTACCTGAGATGGTTAATGTATATTGCTCTCCTTTTTTTAGTCTGTAGACAAACTGGTTATACACATGTCTATCTTTTTCTGCTGTTGATGCCCAATGCCATTCTAATTCTTGTGTTTCATCATTACCATCTTGCAAAATTTTAATGTCTTTTTTTAAATCTTCCGTTTTTAATTGACTTGCAGACTCAAAATCTCCTGAAAGTCTAACAAAAGCATCATTGCACCAATCGCTTTTTACTCCTTCTAGTCTTTTGCTAGACATTAGCATTAATTGAAAATCTCCATCTTTTGGAGCTGTAAATTGATATTGTAAAGGTGAGTTAGGTTTACCTGTAATAGGTTTATTTCCCATAAATTCTAGATAACTGCTATTAGAAGCTCCTTTTACATAATTAGCATCCCCTTTTTTTACAAGTTGCCATTTTTGTAGGGTTGACTCGGTTTTTTCTGCTTCTAGAAAAATGTAATTATCAACATTTACTTGACTTTTTGGAAACTTATTGGATTTACAGCTAATAACTGTCAATAAAAATAATATGACTAGTCTATAATAATATTTCAAAATTCTATTTTTTAATTAAAAACGTAATACTCTTACAAGCAAAAGTAACTACTTAAAATTATTAGAATATCCTGTAGTGTTTGGTATTTTCGTTTAACATATAACTTGTTAAAAAAACCATTCCAACATAAGAAGGTACTGAACTTAGTTGAGATTTTTATGGATTTAAAATTACCTCTTTTTTACTAAAACTAACCAATCTTTTTCAACATCTGATGGTGGATTCCCCAAGTATACTTCTCCATTTCCTTTAATAGAAGTTACAGAGCCATTTTGTAGTGTTCCTCCAGTTCTTGGATTGTACCATTTTACTGAAAAGGTATTACTCGTATTTGCAAGATTCAGTTTTATGTTATTGGCATTGGCTTCAACATAGATTGCATATACGTTGTTTTCTTTAGCCAAACAATAGGCAACATCTTTAGAAATTATCAAGTCGTTTTTGGGTTCCATTTCCCAAAAAGGAATTTTCTCAAAAAACTGTAGTGCATATTTGTTTTGCTTCCAGAATAAATCTCGACTTCTAAAATCTTGACAGGTTAAATCGGAATTTGGACTTGCATAGCCAAAATACCATTCCACCCCAAAACCACCTGCAAATAAAGTTCCATACATGGCTCTCCCTCTTGCAAAATTGTGTTCTGGAGCTTCATCATCTGGTAATAAGGCTATTTTTGCTTTTCCAGGTTCATCAACAGCAATTGCCCATTTTTTTCCAGTTGCATTTGATTTTTTACGCCATTTTAACACCCTAGGGTTTACATCTATAAATTCAGGGTGACTTAACTGTAAAGATGCTCCTGTTAAAGGTGATTGATTTCCGATTAAATCTGCATATCTATCATCTTTATTCGGAAAAGTATGAATTACTAGATGACTTTTATAAGCATCTAAATTAGCAACGTAATTGGCTGCTTTGAGTACTTCTGGAATGGGTTGATTGTTTTCTTCACCTAAATTCCAGTTCATTGATAAATGATGCCCAAATCTCGCAATTAATTCTCTGTAATACAGTTTTCCTTCCACACCAAAAACACCTTTATCCATTAAATGATCGGTTTCTGTTTCATGCGTTTTAAAGTGCAAAAACATTCCTTTGGTTTCTGCGTATTCAAAAATACACTCCCATTGTGCTAGTTTAGAAATATCGAACCTGGTTTTATGAAACATAGTTTCCCAAGCTTCTTTATTTTTCTTTTTACTTGCATATTTTTCATATTCTGGAATAGATACTTTTAATAAGTGAGGAAACACATTTCTATCATCACCATCCACATTAAAGGTTAAAAAAGAAAACACATTTAGTCCTTCTTCAGCCAAATAGTTAATGGCTCCTAATAAATTTTTACCTTTTTTATTTTGCCATAAGTAAGGTGCTGCACTATCTTTAAAATCTTTGGCATGTGGTTGCCACCTTTTTTGAAATCCTAATGCATTGGTTGATAGATCTATGTCTGAATACGCCAATAAATTTTCGGGTGCATCTACTCCTAATTTTATAAAATATTTTTGAGTTTCTGCAAATTTTAAATAGGATTCTCCAACATATTCTAGTTTTCCTTTAGCTCTATTGTCTTTCCCTACTTTATCAGAATTACTTATTGTAAATGTTCCTGTTTGATTATCCATAAAACCAGCACTTTCAGCATCATTTATGTTATCTGCAACAGCAATATGTTTTCCTTTTTTAAAGGATGTAGTATACGCCCATTTACCAGTTTTATTAGGTGTAAAACGTACTTGCCAAATATTTCCTTTTGTACTACTTGTTTCAGCTGCATTACCATCTGCTGCAAAAAAACCAGGAATTACAAACTTTTCTGAACCGTTTGTAAAGGTAACCTCTAAACGATAGTTTAAAAATGGATTATTCTCATCCATTTCACTCGTTTCTGGGCCTTCAAAATTTAAAACGATTCTGTGCCATTTTTTAAGTTCTCCATCAATTTTTACCTCTTTTTGTGGAGTACAGGCATAAAAAATCACCATGAATAATATAAAAAATAAGTGCTTTACATTTTTATTCATAGTGTTTTTATTTTATTTATTTGTTTTTATTTTAAAATGATGCGTTTTATAAAAGTACTATTATTACTTGATTTTAGGCGCAGTAAGTAGATACCTTTTGCGTACCTAGAAAAGTCAAGTTGGTTTTTATTAATAATGCCTTGTTGTAAAGTTCTGCCTTGTACATTTATCAATTGATATTCTATATTTTTAATAGACGTATTTAATGTAAAAACACCATTACTTGGATTTGGATAAATACGAATATTATTTTTACTAAAACTACTTGTACTTAAAGCTGATTTTAAGAAAATTTCAATTTTATCTGGCTCACTAGAAAGAGATCGTTTTTGAGTTAATTTTATAGTATTTTCTCCTTGATTTAGGTTGATATTTTCGATTCTATTTTCACCATAAATATTCCAATCACCCGTTTTTACCACTAAGAAGTTGTTAAATAACTGATCATTAATTTCAACGTCCATAACAGAATCGTCTCTATTTCTAACAGCAACATGCAACACAACATCGTAATTACCTGCATCAGTAATATCAAATTTATATTCTAAAAATTGATTACTTGTAAATGAATCTATGTATTTTCCTCCTGAAGCTGCACTGTTTGTGCCAACAATAATATCATTGGAAGCTGTGGTAAAATCTTCTGCTTCTATAACTTTTATTAAACTTGCACTTGCATCTTCTATTTCAGATAAATTAAATTCTTGAAAATATAATGGGCGCTTATCACCTACACCAACAGTATTATTTCCTGTATCTTCCATCAAATACACATATAATTTATCATTATTCACAAAGGCATCAAAATGATTAAAACTTATGTTTTCTTGACCTGTATAGATTACTTGCCAATTATTCTCGCCTTCTAAAGTAGTTTTAATATTTATTTTTCCATTGATCAATTCTACCATAAACACATGGTTTTTGTAGCTATATATTTCTCCTCTTGTATCTGGATTAGGAATTAAACCACCTACATTTTTAGAAAAGTTAGCTTCAGTAGCTTTTTTGTAATAATGTACATTTCTATTATCTACTCTTTGTACAAAATGAATGGCTCCGTTTTCAGTAACCGTCCAAGCTGGATCTGATGATGATCTAGGGAATGTAGCTGTTCCGAAATCATCTCCAGGTTGCGCAATTTGTACTGGATCTGAGTTTGGGTTTATATTATTTTTTATGGGTAATGCTATTGGGTTATCGTTTACATTAAACCATTGGGTAGCTTGATTTTTAGGGATACCATTTGTATAAGCGTAATATAATCCACTATTTAACATATACCCATTACTTGTACTTGTATTGTTATTTGTAGAATATCTTATAGAGAATCCAGCATAAAATTTACCGTTTAAAAAACGTTCGCCTCCATACATATTATTTCTATTAGGTAGTGCTAAAGTACCTTCATGATATATCCAATTATTAGACCAAGAAGTACCATTGTAATGTGCTAGTAAAATATCTCCATTACCAGAACCGCCTTTTCTGTATCTTGCAATTAAACTACCATCATCAGCCCTATGAATCATGGGATATGTTAAACGTTCATAATTCTGCCCATTTTTAAGATATGTTCTTTTTGCATTAAAAATTTCTAAAGTAAACTCGTTATCAGGCACAAAAGCCATGTCTTTCTTAGACACAGAGTAGTTGAAAAATACAGTTGGTAAGGCACTTTTAGAGTATGCATGCATGTCGTAAATGATATGTATGGTGTTGTCTATAGTACTAATACCTATTGCAGCTGTATTGTGAGAATCTCCTCTAATTCCTGTTCCTTTAAAAAGTTCTCCACTTTGACCTACATGTTGATGAGGAAACTGAATGGTTACCCAAGGTGAGTTCTCTATAGTTAAATTTTTTCTGGACAACATTAAGTTTCGTTTGTCCATACCTCCTTTATACCAAGTAACAAATGCATATCCGTTGATAACATCTACACAATCTCCATGAGGTGTAATTCTTTTTCCGAACCTATAATTTACATCTCTCTCTCCAGCAAAAAATAAACCTCCTTCACCTTCTTCTGAAACTCTAGTAGCACTTTTTAACGTGGCTGATAATTTCTTTTGTGCTGTAATTGTATTCAAAGAACCAATCATTAGCAGATATAATATTATTTTTTTCATATGGGTGGAATTATGGTTTATTGAATTCGCTTTTAGATGTGTTTATTGACCAATAAAAGGCAGTTTCTAGCTGCCTTTTATTTATTTCTATTATATTTTAAAAAATTACAGTACTCATAAAATTTAAAAAGAATTAATTTTTAATTGAATGGTATGTTTACCTGGTGTTAATCTTACAATTTTAAATGCAGATGGAACACTTTTTCCATTATGGATAAACTCTTTTCCTTCTGAACCATTTAAAGAGAATTCTGCAACCATATTTCCTGGAATATCAATTTCATACGTTTGTAATCTTCTTCCATTATAGGTATATTTTGCTTTGATAGTTCCTCTTACAGTTGGTACTTCTATCTCGCTATTTTTTAAATTGCTCATTTGAGGTTTAATAGTAGCAATACCAAAACCTGGTGTTTTAGGTTTAATACCCCATAAACCTCTAGGAATTACATTTGCAGGAGCTGCACCCCAAGCGTGATTCCAGTCTAAGTTTATCTTATACTCGTAATCCCAAGCTTCTAAAGAGATTGTAGAACCTACACGAATCATATTATACCAGCTTCTTTTAGCTTTACTTGCTAACAATTTTAATGCATAATCTGCCTCACCTGCATTGTATAAACCGTCCATTAAAAATTGTGCTCCGTAAACACTACAAGCCATTCCTCTAGATTTTACAAAATCTACTACAGATTGGTAATGTTCTTCTGGAACCAAACCAAATGCTAAAGGCATCATGTTTGCATGTAAAGATGCATGGTCTGTTCCAATTCCGTCTACATAAATACCTTTTTCCTTATTAAACATTTGTTCGTTTACTGCTTTTTTAGCTTTTGCTGCTCTGTATTCAAAATCTAAAGCTTCTTCAGTTTTTCCTAATAATTTAGCAAACTCTGCCATAATTTTCATATTCTCGTAAAAGAAAGAGTTAATTACAGTACTGTAAGGTTTAAATACAAATCCATCACGTTCTCCTTTTGTTTTGCTACCTGCAAAGTTCTTAGAAGGCCAGTCTACAATATCAGTTAATGGTTTTCTATATCCATCAGGAAAACCTAACTTTCTCATAAATTCTGCATCAACTTTAGTTGATGTAATTAATCCATCTTCATTAGATAATTCGAATAAAGATTTGTGCTTTAAAGGCTCATAATAACGTTCTATCAACTCTGTATTTCCTGTATACATATAATCTGCATAGATTAATAAAGGAACGTGTTGTTGCCATTCTGTTGGCCACGTTGGATTTTTCATAAAATACTCAATGGTTCTTCTTGCCATTGCATATTCTCTGTCTGTTGTATAATGACTTAATTGATTTAAGTACGCATCTGCTTCATAGGGAATACGTTCTCTGTCTCCATCTACATACAATCCATTAAATGTAGTTGCTTTTATAGAGTATTTTGATAAATCCCAAACTTGATTTAAAACATCATTATTACTCTTAAAACTACTTGCCTGTTCATCCCAATAGGTATGAAAAGCCAATTGTGTAAAATCTTCTGCTTTTAATTCTCCTTCAAATCCTTCTATTTCTGCATATCTAAAAGGAACTAAAGTAGGAAAACCATCTGGCAAAGGAACTGCTTTGTTGGCTCTTGTATTTCTTTCATCTGATTGTACTTTTATCTGATATTGAGTCTTACCAGGTTTTACATCAACCTTTAATTCTTGGTAACGAATGTTACTTCTTTTTGGTACAACTCTGTTTACATTACCTTTATCATTTAACATTTCACCCACTCTAACAGTTATTGTGTGTGGTGATTTTGCTACATAATTAAAATTCATGGTTGCAAAAGCAGCTTTACCAAAGTCTATAAAATAAAAATCACCCCTTTTTTCAAACTTTTTAGGTTTTACTTTTGTAGTAATGTATTTATTTTCTGTGGATATGATATAACTATCACTTTTACCGGTTGTAAATTTTTGAACTTCAGAATAATCTACTAATCTGTTGGCTTCGTCCCAAATTCTAACTTTCCAAAAATAGGTTTTACCAATTTCTAGCGCATTTCCTTCAAATTCTACATCTGTAGATTTTGATGAAGCTACTCTTTTGCTATCCCAAATATCGCCATTATTGGCGTCGATAATTTCTTTGCTAGAAGCCACTAAAATTTGATAAGCTCCTTGGTATTTTGCACCTAGTGGAACTGTCCAACCAAATTCTGGTTTTAAATCGAAAATTTCTACCTCAGTTTCTGGTGCTCTTATTAACTCAACTGTTAAATCTGTTGGAGCTGCTCTAAAGTGATTTCCATTCTTTTTGATTAATTCATCTGTTTTAGCTCTTAAATTTGCTAAAACTTTTCTATATTTTCTTTTACCAACCAAGTTTTTAATTTCTTGTGGATCTTTTTCTAAATTGTAAAGTTCTTCAATTGTTTTATCATTTACATATCTAAAATATTTCCATTTTTTTGTACGAACACCTTCACTTGGAGGAATGTTGTCAAAATCCCAAATATGTTCGATTAAAATAGTATCTCTTTCAATAGATTTTTTCTCTTTTCTAACAATTGGCATTAAACTTTTACCTTGCCAAGATTCTGGTGCTTTTACACCCGCTAAATCTGCAATAGTTTTAGTTACATCAATATTTAATACCATATCATCAATATCTTGATGATTGTTTTCTCTAGGGTCAAAAACAATTAAAGGTACTCTTATAGAGTTATCATACATTAACCATTTTCCTGCAAACTGACGCTCTCCTAAAAAGTAACCATTATCACCCATTAAAATGATTACTGTGTTTTTATCTTGACCTGTTTCTTTTAGTTTGGTGCGTATTTTTTTGATTTCTAAATCGATTCCAGAAATCATTCTATAATAACCTTTTAAACTGTGTTGATATTTCTCTGGAGTATCATATCTCCAAGTCCAACGCAATCTATTAAAACCGTCTCTTACAATTTTTGGTTGTGCCAAGAAATACTTATCGTCTGCTAATTCTGGATCAGGAATTGTAGTACCTTCTAACATAGCATCTAAAGGTTCTTGCCAGAAATATTGTTTTGGAGCACCATCATGTGCGTGAGGAGCGCTAAAACTTAAAGACAAACAAAAAGGTTTATCTCCATTAGCATTTTTATCTAAAAAGTCTAATGCTTTTTGACCTGTATATCTTGTTAAATGTACAGTATCTTTACCTAAAGTTTTATAATAATATCCTCTTCTATCTTTAAAACGATTATTTCTATCATAAGATTCGTACTCATCAAATTGTTTGTCTAAATGATTATATCTTGTTCCATATTTACCATAGAAACCCGTATAATATCCGTTATCTTTCAACAATCTTGGATAAGATTCATCCATATATTCGTCTCTAACATTCCCTGTTTGAAAGTTAAAATTATGTGCTCTTTCATACAAACCTGTTAAAATACTTGTTCTACTTGCTGCACAAATTGGTGTGGTTACAATAGCAGAGTTAAAATAAGTACCTAATTCTGCCAATTTATCCATTTCTGGAGTTTGCACAAACTTATTCCCTGCATAACCTATAGCATCAAAACGCTGATCATCTGTTAAAATAAAGATGATATTTGGCTTATCTGAATCTGTTTTTTGTTGGGCATTAACTGAGAGCAAACCATTAAAAGCACAAAGTAATGCTAGTAAAAAACTGTTTTTAAACATATCTTAAATTGTTAAAGTATTATTTGTTTTAAGCTTCGTTTTTACAAAGCTTTATAAGTTCATAAAAATAAATCTTAAGTTACTGAATTGTATCCTGTCCTATCCTGAAAAAAATATTACCAATGATCTGTTCTAAATACAGAAATTGGTAAACCTGATTGTGTTTTAAGATTACTTTCGAAACAAGCTTTAAAACCATATCTAATTGCAACAGGATTTTTAACGTTTTCATGATGTAAAGTAATACTTTTTAGGTTTTTGTTGATGATTGCTTTTGCAGGATAAAAGATTTTGTCTTCTCCTGCTATTTCAAAACCTTTTATATTTTCTGAACTCAAAAAATAGTCTTTTTTTGAGAATTTAAAATTTACAATCGCTTTACCTTCTTTAAACTTTAACGATTTAAACGCAGCACTTTTAAAAATTAAATTCTTCTTATATTGGTTTGCTAATGCCCAATTTGCAAGTCGTTTTGCAACAATTTCCTTTTTTGCGGGATGAATATCGTTACAATCTCCAGCATCTGTAGTAATAACAACACCTGTATTTTTAATTTCTTGAGCAATTTGGAGTTGGGCTTCTCTAATTAAGTTGGGTTTAATTGCAGTACCTTTTTTGTATTTTGTATAATCGAAAGGTGCTATTTGTACAAAATAGAATGGAAGATTGTTATCTTTCCATTGTGTTCTCCAAGAACCAATTAAGTCTTTCATATAACTTTTGTATGGTTTTGGCTGAGTTCTATTAGACTCGCCTTGATACCAAAGAAATCCTTTTACTGTAAAGTTTTGAAAAGGATGTATCATTCCATTGTATAAAAAAGCAGGTTTTTTCTGCTTATTTTCCTCTCTGGGTAACTTATTAAAAAACGTAATGTTTTTGTATTTTAATAAAACTTTTTTTGGAATCCAACTTTCTATTCTTGTACCTCCCCAAGAAGACTCAATAATACCAATTGGCACATTTAATTTCTGATATAATTCTACTCCAAAAATATAGCCAATGGCACTAAATTTTCTTGCAGATTTCTCAGTAGATTCTTGCCATTTAGCGTTTACATCATCACTAGGTAAAACACTTGCGGTTCTTGGCACATTAAATAATCTAATATTTTTATTATTAGCAATATTGATATATTTCTGAGCATTTAAAACTTTAGATTTTCGTAAACCATTTAAAGGCATTTCCATATTAGATTGCCCTGAACAAAACCAAACCTCGCCAATTAAAATATTATTTAATATAATTGACGAAGTTCCTTTTATTGTAATCTTTTCTGGAGTAAATGAAGCTTTATTAGTTTTAATTGTTGTTTTCCAAATACCGTTTTTATCAGTTATAGCTTTAGCCTTACTTCCCCAACTTGTAGAAATTTTAATTGCTGTATTAGGAACATCATTACCCCAAATAGCGACTTTATCTTTTTGCTGTAACACCATATTATCTGCAAAGAAAGCAGGTAATTTTGTTTGAGCTTGTAGCGAAATTGTTACTAAAAAAAAACTAAAAAGATATTTGTTTAGCCATTTCATAAAATTAGTATATTATATTCTTATTCCACTTTACTATTTTATTATTATACATCGCATCTAATGCCATTTGAACACAAACTGCAGTTTTAGCTCCTGATGTAATATTAGACAAAGGTTCTTTGTTATTTATAATTGCTTTTTTAAAATCTAATAAAGCTTGATTACTTGGATCTAAATGTTCTATGTTAATATTATAACCTTTTGCTTTATCCCATTGAGCAGTGGCTCCACTAACCCCATCAACTTCGCCCATAACTTTATTTTTCTTTCCTTCAGGATAAAACCAAGCATCTTTAGGGTCAATAATTAAAGTGCCTTTATCACCTAAAACTTTTATTTGATAACCATCTTTTGCATTGCTCGTTAAACAAGAAAATTTTGCTTTTACTCCACTAGCATAAGAATAGGTAAGGTGCACATTATCATACGTTTCTCTTCCATCTTTCCAGTAATCAATACCTCCAACACCCATAACTTGTTCTGGTGTTTCACCTAATACCCAGTTTACAAAATCTATTTGATGAGAACACAATTCTGCAGTTAAACCACCAGAAAACTCTCTATACATTCTCCAGTTAATTGCTTTTTCAAGACTTGGATTTGGCACTTTTCTTCGCCAGTTTCCATGTCTGTTCCATTGACATTCAAAAGCGATAATATTGCCTACTTTTCCCTGGTGAATTAAATCTACAACGTGTGTATATAATCTAGAACTATGGTATTGATGACCAGTTTGGAAAATTGTATCAGATACCTTTGTTTTATTTATTAATTGCTGAATACCTTCATATCCTTTAGCCAATGTTTTTTCGCAATATACATGTTTACCAGCATCCAAAGCGTCAATTGCAATTTGAGAATGTGTGTTAAAAGGAGTAGCTACAATTACTGCATCAACATCTTTATTATCTAAAAGGGCTTTGTAGTTATTATATCCTTTTGCTTTGGTATTCGCTTTTTTAATTCCATTTTCTAATCGAAATGGAATTACATCTGATGCAGCAATAACATTAATACCTTCTATTTTGTTAATCAAAGAAGTTAAACCAGCACCTCTTTGTCCAGATCCTATAACTCCAATATTAATGGTATTATTAGGACTAAAGTTAAGTTTTGATACACTGCTAAAGAGAGCATTAGCGCTTAAAATACCAGCTGAAGCAAATCCTGCTTTTTTTATAAAGTTACGTCTTTTCAAATTTTAAATTTTAGGTTCCCAACCTGGTTCATAATTTCTAGACCAGAGTTTCATTGCATCTCTATCAAATATTTTACCAGAATTCTCATCAACATTAAAACCTTTGTTAATTCTATAAGAAATATTTGCATAATGGGTTAACATTTGAGAAACTGCACCTACTTCTATAGATGAAGTTAATTTTTCTTTACCTCTAATCGCATCAAAGAAATTAGTAACGTGTCTAGTAGTTAAATCTCCACCACCTCCTAAAGCAAGTCCACCTTCAGAACCACCAGATTTTTTTTCTCTAATTAGTTTTCCTTTTAGGTTATACAATTCGTAACCACCTCTATCTACAAAAACTAACCCTTTAGATCCATAAATAATAGTTCCTCTTCCTCTACCATATTTTTTATAGGCGTTTCTACTATCTCCATCCCACTGAATAATTCTATTATTACTAAATTTAAATGTTGCTTCCATTTGATCGTACATTTCCCAACCATCATCTTTAAATTGTCTTTTGCCTGCAATTACATCTACATATTCTGGATATTTTACATCTAACGCCCAACGTGCAATATCTAATTCGTGTGTTGCGTTGTTACCCATTTCTGCGGTTCCAAAATCCCATCCATACCAATGCCAATTATAGTTCCAAGTATCATGGGTATAGTCTTTTCTAGGAGATGGTCCTTGAAATAAATCCCAATTTAATCCTTCTGGTGGTGTAGCCTTAACAGGCATAGGAACTTTTCCTCTTCCATTTGTATAAAAGGCAACAGCCTTGTAAACTTCACCAATAACACCTTTATGGATATCTGCAATAATCTCTTGACTTTCTAGGGATGATCTTTGCTGATTCCCCATTTGTACAATTTTATTGTATTTTTTTTGGGCAGCAACCACCAATTCATTTTCATGTGGATTATGGCTACAGGGTTTTTCTAGATATACATGTTTGCCTGCTTGCATTGCCATGATTGCTCCTGGTGTATGCCAATGATCTGGAGTTGCCATAAAAATGGCATCTATTTTTTTATTATCAATAATTTTTCTAATATCTTCTTCAGATTTAACTTTATAATCTATCTTTTTTCCAACTTTTATTTGAGCTTTATCTAATTGACTTGGCATTACATCGCACAAATATTTTAAGCGAACGTTATTTTCTTTGGCTGCAATGCCATCTATAAAACCACCATAACGACGCCCTAAACCTTGTATGGCTAAATTTATTCTATCATTTGAGCCGATTATATTGTTATAACTTTTTGCAGACATTGCATTTGCTGAACCTACTAAACCAATTCCTGCAGCTGCAGTAGCTGTTTTTTTTATAAAATTTCTTCTAGATGTATTCATTATTTTTGCTTTTTAGTTTTAGGAACTTTAATTTTTATGTTTCTAAAAGACACCTTATCTCCATGATCTTGTAATAAAATTTGACCTTTTTCTAACACTCCAAAATTTGGCCATTTTGCGTATTTACTTTCAGCAACTAGTTTTAAGAATTCATCACTGCCACGTTCATATTCTAAAACTTTAACATCATTTAACCAGTGCTCTACGTGATTGTTTACAGATTTAATATAAGCTGTATTCCATTCACCTATTGGTTTTATAGGTTTTATTGGGTCTGCTTCAATTAAATCATACAAAGAACAAACGGTTCTACTTCCTTCATGAGAACCAAGTTTGGCATCTGGATGAAGTGCGTCGTCTAAAATTTGATATTCTAAACCTATAGAAGATCCTGGGCCTTTATTAAGCTCTGTATCTACATAATATTTAATTCCACTATTTGCGCCAGCAGTTAATTTAAAATCTACTGACAGTTCAAAATTGGTATACTCTTTTGTGGTTACAATATCTCCACCTGCAGTTGATTCAGCTCCTCCAGTATCTGCAACTATTAATTCTCCATTTTCAATAGACCATCCTTTTTCTGGGAACTTATCTAGTTTTGCTCCTCTCCAACCGTTAGTTGTTTTTCCATCCCAAAGCATTTTCCAACCTGATCTTTTTTCTTGATAAGTTAGCTTATTTTTAGTGATGATTGGTTTTAAGGGAGACTTTTTAGAATATTTCTCGAAGTCTGTGGTTAAAATTTTTATATTTTTCCACATCGTTTGTTTTCCTAATTTATCTTTGTGTTTGCCAATTCCGTGTACTTGTAATCCAATAAAACCTTTAGAAGTTTTGTCATCTATTAAATATGCTGCAGGAACTCCATTAATCCAAGTTTTAATAGTATCTCCAATGGCCTCTATTCTATAATGATTCCATTCGTTTTGTTTAAAAGCCTTTTGAGCTACAGTATTCTCTTTTAACGGATTTAACCATAATCTTCTTTTTTCATCATAGATTCCACCACTCCAAGCACGTTTAGATGGGTCTATTTCTACCTGGTAACCATGTACCATTCCGTCTCTATAATAAGGAAGCGAATTACTACGGATTTGAATACCTGAATTCATTACAGGATCTACTTTAAAATCTAGTTCTAAAATAAAATCTGTATAATTCTTATTTGTACACAAAAATGTGTTTGGTGTATTGGGTGCTGTTGTACCTATAATCGTGCCATTTTCATTTTTGTAGGTAGCCTCTCCTCCTTTTATATTCCAGCCATCTAGAGAACTACTATTTATGAGGTTTATCCATGGAACTTCTTCTTTTTGCGCTTTACACGAAATAAAACTATATGCTGTAAATGTGGCTATTAATAAAAAAGTGTATTTAAATGATTTCATATTATATATGGTTTGTTTATTAGATATTTAATTTTAACGAAAAGATTCTCTATAAAGCTACTTCCAAAAGAAATTTTTAATCTAAATTAAAAAAATTAAAATAAATTTTAACGCTAGAATACCTATCCTGTTCTATCCTGAAATAAATTTAATTAAAGCTGAGTTCAACTCATGAGTGCAACAAACTTATTATTTAGAGTTTCAATAGGACTAAGATAATTGAATTTTCTAATAGGTCTGTTATTAATTGATAATTCTACTTGTTTAATTCTTTGATTAGAGATTTTACTTAAGTCTGTTTTCTTTGGTAAAAATCTTCTGATTACTCCAATTCTATTTTCTACAGTTATCTTTTCTTGAGAAGTGTAAGGTGTTGTAAAGTATGTTTTTACGTTAAATTCTTTTGCAATTTCTTTATGTCCAGCAAATTCTTTTCCATTATCAAAAGTGATGGATTTAATGTAACTAGAACTAAACCTACTTAACCTTTTTTTAATTGCAGAAGTCACTTCATTAGCTGTTTTTCCTGTTAATTTATCTATCATAGTAATTAAAGTTGTTCTATCAGTAAGTACTAATAGTGCTGACTTATGATCTTTACCCATCATTAAATCTGCTTCTAAATCTCCAATTCGTTGTCTTTTTTCAATAACTGCTGGACGTTCTGAGATGTGTACGCGATCTTTTATGGCTCCTCTTGTGTCCTTTATATTTCCCCTTTTTTGTCTTCTTTTTCCGTGTTTTAATTCTTTATAAAGCTCCTTATAAGGCTTGTTTTCTTTAGTGTTTGTATGTTTGGCTTGCCATATCCATTTATAGATAGTTTCGTGTGAGACTGTTGGAATATTTTCTTGATTCCATTTCTTGGAGATAAGTTCTGGACTCCATTTGTCTACTATCATTTTTGCACTTATAGAAGATTTTAATTCAGCTGTTAATAATATTCTTTTGAACTTATCTTTATGCCTATTTCTTGTTTTGCGTTCAGCATTGGTGGCTATATATTTCCCAGATGTTCTACCTCTTAAAGCAGTACCTCGTTTTAATTCTCTACTAATAGTGCTTTTATGAACACCTAATTGAGTTGCTATTGCTATTTGTGTTATTCCTGCTTGTAACAACGCTTCTATTTGATACCTTTGTGCTAAGGTTAATTGATTATATTTTTTCATCCAAGACAAATTTAGGTCTTTAACCAAAACACTTGGAGGTAAAACTTCAAGTGTTTAAATTTATCTGTTGCACTTATTACTTGAACTTAGAATATAAAGAAACTAAGAATTATGTTAAATATGATGAATTGTTTTTATCTAATTCAAATATTTGAAAATTACTTAATCTAAAGTTAAATTAGTTTATTAACTCTAGAGTTAAAATCATACCATCTCATTTATGGAATGATCAAGAACTTTATTAAAAACATAATTTTGCCTTCTTGCAACTTCATTTAAAAATCTAGTTTGTTGCTGTGGCTGTTCATGGCGCACCTATATGATTAATTCTAAACGTAAACCTTGCAGCTTCATTATAGATAATAAAGCGATATCTGACATTTCTCGCCATATAAACTAACAGGTGACCAAATTACCCCTATATTAACTCTTTGTCAATAAGATTTAAAAAACATCTGTTCTATCTTAATTAAAAGAAAAATTATCCATTTAGATAGTAAAATTTTAATAATCTAAAAAGTGTCTTAAAAATGAAATTTAGAAGAAACATAAAAAAAAACCTCCATTGAAAAAAAATCCAAAAGAGGTTTTTGACTAATTCAAACACTTACTAAAAAAACTTAATGTTATTCTAATTTAAATTTAAAGTATTTTAAAGGATATTAATCAGTTATTAATTCAACAGTAAACTGTTCGAATATAACATCTCTATTTCTTATGACTAAAGTATCTTTAACCGCATGCGTTTCATTATTAACCGCATCTGTATATGAATAATCTAAATATATAACATCACGTGGTTCTCCACCCCATTCATCACCGTTTTCAACAAATCGTCCTGAACCAGAAACGTTATACAAATCGTCTGCAAAACTAGAGATTGTGCATGTCTCATCACTATTAAATGCTAATTCAATATTTACATCACCAGGGCTAGAAAGCTCTCCTCTTCGTACACGATTTGTATAACTTACATCAAATCTTCCACTCGTTAATAAATCAATCACCTCATCTTGTTCAACAAATTCTGCCCTATATGTTGAGGTTGAAACCTCTCCCGTACCATTTGTCATGACATCTTCACCACGTCGTAAATATTTACCTTGGTATTTATTCATAAATTTTATACCAAAAAGCGTATAATCTTTAGGTGCAGGATTCCAATGATCTGGATTTATCTTAATCGGATTATCAACGATTGGCACACCTGTTAAAAGTGAATCTAGTTCCTCAAAATCTGTAATTCGTAATGGAATCACATAATGTGTTGTGCCTTTTGGCGCAAAAGACAGCGTGTCATTAAAAAATGCATCTTCTAATTGAATTGGTATACGACCACTTACAGAACCTGCAGGAATTGTAACAGGACTTTGTTGCTCTATGGTATAATACGATGAAGGTAAAATTTGTACATTCACTGAATCTACACCTAAAGTATTGGCATCAATTAATTCTGGAGCCAATTCAAAAAACACGCTTCGATCTCTCTGATTTTCAAAAACTCCAGACATCACAACGCCTATTTCAAAACGGCCATTGTTGTCATTATCATTAAAACCTAAAGGATAGTCTCCTAAGACTAAGGTTCTAGCAGGTGTTTGAAAAGGAAAAAAGACTGATGATGAGCCAAAATCCTCAACAATATTATCTTGATTTTCACAAGCCATAATGCTTAAAAGCATTACAAAAACTATAACTAATTTTATTTTCATGTTAAATATTTTTAAATTCTTTTATTACTATACTAGCTAGTCCTACCAACCTGAATTTTGTTCAAGTTCAGGAAACCTTAAAGTTTCATCATTGGGAATAGGCATATATGTAGCAAATGATGGATAATTTCTATTTTCTACAGAAGGCAATTCGATATAATTTGTACCATCAAAGAAAAGCCCTCCTACTGTTTCGTTTAAAGATACCCCCCATCTTCTTAAATCCCAAAATCTGTGGCCTTCAAAACTCAATTCTAAACGTCTTTCATTTCTAATAAGTTCGCGCATCGCTTCTCTCGTTGAAATAGAAGCCAAATAATTGTCAGGCTGTGTAATACCAGCTCTAGCTCTAATGGCTGCAATAACACTACGAGGTGTTAAACCATTAATCTGTTGATCTGGACCACCAACTTCATTGGCTGCTTCAGCAAATATTAGAAATAATTCTGTATATCTAAAATAAACATCGTAGCGTCTTTGACCCACTGAAGAGCCATCATCATTCAATCTTACCTGAGGATGTAGTAGTTTTTTTAGATAATAACCTGTTTTGGTAGAAAACTCAGGAATAGAATCTAATCTATCAATTCCGCCACCAACACCAGTGTTTATAGTTCCACCTCCAAAAGAAGTACCGTTTAGTACAACAAACTTATCTAATCGAGGGTCTCTATTAGCATAAGGATTTTGCGGATCGTAACCATTAGCTGTTGTTGCGGGGAATCCGCTTTGCATTGGGAATGCATCCACAAAATTTTGTGTTGGATTAATTTCGCCTCTACCATTTACAGAAGGTGGAAACATTCGGCTCTCAATACCAGAACTTAATCCATCAGGAATAGAACCTCTCCAAATCATTTCATCAGTAGTCGATAGGTTGTAAGTTGTATAATAATCAACACCACTGGCAGATAGACCCGAAACACCTCCTATAGTATTTAGTACCTCGCTTGCATCTGTTGCAGCCCTATTGTAATAGCCTTGGTCATTTAAAAATGATGGGCTAGCTGCAAAAAGTGCCAAACGTGCTTTTAATGCTTTTACTATTCTACCAGAAATTCTTAGATTATAAAGAGCACCATTAACTACATCGTAATTATTAAACTCAAAACCTGCATACCATGAGTCTACATCCCCCTGACTTAATCCATAATCTGTTGGTAATAAAGCAAGTGCTGCATCAAAATCTGCCATAATAGCTTCTACGGTAGCTTCGAACGATAAACGAGGGATGTTAAAATTACCATCAGCTTCTATAAACTCTGTTATGTAGGGTACGCCTAATAATTCTCCAGAAGTACCTACGCCCGCATGTGCTTGTAAAGCGTAATAATGATGTAATCCTCTCAATGCCAATGCCTCACCTTCCATACGGAGATAAAACATTTCGTTTATCTCTTCGTTTGGAGACCATACAATCTCACCTGCTTCGATAATCTCTAAAAATTTATTTACCCATAACACACTTTCATAATTATTCCAACGTGAAGCTGGGTTAAACTGGGCATTTAGCTCACCAAGAGCCATTCGCTTAAAACCGTTATCTAATTGGTTATTTACAGCATCATCTGTTGCAGCTTCAATAAATGTAAACTGATCTACTGTACGGGAATAGCCATTCAGTAATATACCTTCTGCAGATGCTGGATTGGTATTTACAAAGTCAAAATCCAATCTGTTTTCATCATTAGGCTCGAAGGTTTCACAGCTAATTATGCTCGTAAAAACTGACATAACTACTATATATTTTATTAAATTTTTCATTTTATATATCTATATTTTTATTTTAATTAAAATGACACTCTTACACCAAGAGTATAAGATCTAGCTTGAGGATTACCACCAATATTTAACTGACGGATATCTTTATTTTCACCTACTTCAAAAAGGTTGGTTCCTTGGAAATTCAAGCTAAAATCTTCAATTCCTATTTTATCACATAAAGTATCAGTAAACTCATAAGTTAACTGTGCACGGTTAATTCTGAAAAAGCTATTATCATACAACCAAAACGATGATGTTCTAAAGTTATTTTGATTGTCCCCAGAAGATAATCTTGGAAAGGTTGCTGTATTGGCGGTTTGTGGTGTCCAACGTCCTAATACCACCTCAGAGTATTTATCCGTTCCGTTCGGGCTGTAGTAATTGCTAAAACCAGTTAACTTGTTACCATTTCCTCCTGTTTGACCAGTACCTAATATAAATAAATTAAATCTTTTATATTTTAAATTAAGGTTAAGGCCATAAGTCCATGGACTTGCATTCTGACCTATAGCCACTTGATCATTTTGATCTATAATGTTGTCACCATTTTGATCTGCATATCTTAAATCTCCAGGTTGTACTGCACCAAAACTTGGTATTGGTAGATTACCGTTTAAAACAAGATTACCATCTGTATCTGTCGTAAAATCAGATTCTGAATAGAAACCTAAATCTTCAAATCCAAAAATACTAGACAACTCTAGCCCTTGTCTGTTTTGGTAAGCAAACTCGTTAGTTTCAGATCGTTTTGATGCTTCTGTTTGGCTATATAACACGTTTGCACCAATACCAATTGAAAAATCATTGAAGGTTTTATTAAAATTCAACCCTAATTCAAAACCAGTATATAAATTGACATTAAAATTATCTAACGGTCTAAACGTGTTATAATATGACGGATATTGATCGGCTAAAAACACTAGTTGCTTATCAAGTTCGGTTCTAAAATAATTAGCTTCTAACCAAAGTGAGTTCATTAAATAACTTTCAAATCCTAGATTTAAATCTATACGTTCTTCAAATCCTAAATTAGGGTTAGCACCTTGTGAAATATTTTGTCTTCTGTTAGAGAATACACCATCTGCCCAAGCAAAATTTGTGCCGTTAGAATAGTTTTCATCATATAAATAATAACCATCAATCCCGATATCGGATTTAATAATTCCTCCTGAGGCTTTTAATTTTAAGTAATTTATAAAATTACTATCTTTTAAAAATGACTCTTCGCTCAAAATATACCCTAGTCCTAAAGTTGGCGACAAACCACCTCTGTTGCCTTCCGGTAATTTGATAGAGTGCGCATAAGCTCCAGAAAAATCAACAAATAATTTTTTCTTGAAATCGTAGGTCATTTGAAACCCTAAATGAGAATCTCTATCTGCTTGAACTACTCCGTCTCTTTGTTGTGAATTATAGTACCCCAAAAACGTTGTATTTATCGAATGATTAGTAGCAAAAGTTTTTTTATAATTAACTAATGCATACATCCCTACTCGCGACACAAATCCATTAGAAGCAATATTTTCTGACAAATCTCTTCTATCTTCACCAAAATCTTGTAAATCCGTTATTCTGCCATCTGTCCATGTAGGCGCATAAGCTCTAAACTGATTTCGTGTAGATGTTGTATACGTATCGAAAAAATCGAAACTTAAATAGGTTTTTGCCGACAAACCTTCAGTTATTCTAGACAAATCGAAATTAATGGCGTTATTAAACTGCGTTATACGAGACACTCTATTTTGATTACCACCAGCTATAGATAAACCTATGGGTGTATCAATACCAACTTGTTGTACAGTACCCAGTAAATTACCATCAAAAACGGTAGCTCCAGCTAATAAGGCTGCAAGATCTGGATTGTTTTCAAGATCAAGAGCACTTACTGGAAGTAAAGGCGCATATTCAAAAGGTAAAAATGTAGTGGCTGCATTTAATAGATTTGCTCTAGCACTTTTTGAACTGCTAATGATAGCAATCCCATCAATGCTACTTGTAATCCAGTCGTTTACCTTAAAATCAATATTACCTCTTACATTAAAACGATTGTCTCCTGCGTTTATATCCTCATTAATATTAAGCCAATTTTCATTGTAAAACCATCCTGCATTCACATAATATTGAGATTTTTCATTACCGCCAGAGAACTCAGCAATAACATTTCGCGAAATTACAAATGGTTCTACAAACTCAAGTAAATCAACATCTGGAAACTCGGTAGGATTTAAACCACTTCTTGTGTTTTGAATTTGTTCTTGCGAAAAACCTACTACGGTTGGATCTAAACCATCGTTTGCAAAAGCTTCATTACGAAGCTCCATAAAAGTGGCAGCATCTAAGTAATTTGGCAAAGCCAAAGGTGTTCTGAATCCAGAACGCACATTCAAGTTTACTTCTTTTTTATTTATTTTACCACGTTTTGTGTTTATCACAATCACACCATCTCTACCTTGGCTACCGTATAATGCTACGGCATTTGCATCTTTAAGAACGGTTATTTGATCTACCTCTTCCATGTTTAGAATGTTTGGATCACGTCCAAAAACACCATCAATTACAAACAATGCATTTCCTATTCCTCTAATATTGGATGAGCCTCTTACCCCTACCGTTAGGCCAGCAATATAATCTCTTACAAACTGGGTATTATCATAAGTTAAACGGTCTCTAGTATTTACTGACGATACAGAGCCAACTAATTCACGTCTGGTTCTTGTTGCAACTCCCATATTTATTTCGTCATCTTCTGACGCTAGAAAATCAGACTTTACAAGGGTAATGTTACGAGTGATAGTAGACAAGCTAAGAAGTTGCGACTCGTAGCCCATTTTTTCTATCACTACTGCTTGGTCCTTTTTCAAGGTAATGTTAAATACACCATTGGCATTGGTAGATGTCCGAGAACCTCCAGCGCCGTAAATATTAACCTCACTTAAGGGGTTCCCTTGTTGATCGACCACGGTTGCTGACACCTCTGTCCCTGCAGACTGTGCCGTTACCATACCACAAAAGCAGAACATGGCTAAGCATACGAGGGTGTACAACTTATATAATTTATTTATAATCATTTTTTTTTAAAATTTTTAGTATTAGTTAAAACAAATTTATTCAAGTTTTACCAACCTGGGTTTTGAGGAAAGCCTTCATAAAACTGAGTTTGGTTTGGTTCAAATGGCAACCAATAGTGTTTTGGATACTCGCAAACTCTCTCTATAATTTCAAACTCCTCAAAGAAGGTCCAATCTTTATCAAAACGTAATCCTGTTTTCTTTTTGTATTTATCCTCATGGGCAACACCCCAACGGCGTATATCCATCCATCTGTGCGCCTCGTAAGATAATTCTACAGATCTTTCACGTCTTACCTCGTCTAAGAATTTAATATTATCTGCAACAATAGCAGGATTTACATTAGGAATCCCCGCTCTAGCTCTCAATGTATTGATTGCTTGTTCTGCAGTTAAATTATAAGAGCTAGATCCTGCTGTTGCGCCTCTAGCCACATGAAGTGACTCTGCATACATTAAGTACACATCGGTTAACCTCATGTGAATACGCATTCCTGTAAATCTTCTAATAATATTGTTTCCTCGTTGTACATGATGTTGTCCATTAATCTCTGGATAAAACTTTTTAAACATGTACCCAGTTTGTGAAACGTTTCCTGCACCGCGGTGCGCCCCAGTATTACCTGCTCCATCATCCCACAACTGTGCAAATCTATTAGCTGCTGGTACGCCACCTCTATTTGAAATAAGGTCTCTATCTGAAAAAATCCATGCGTAAAAGCGAGGGTCGCGGTTATCAAATGGTTTCAAAGGATCATAAGTTTGTGGACCGTAATCACCACTCATATCGTCTTCAATAGATAATCCGTTTGCCATCCCAAAATTATTGTGAATAAAATTATGAGTTGCGCTATCATTTCCTGAAGCAGATTGACCAATTGTTCTTGGAATACCATGTGCCATAAAAGCAATGGTTTGCCCAACAGAAGAACCTGCTCCACCTGCAAAAATTAATTCTTTAGCTCCAGGAACTAAACCAGGCCATCTATTTCTAGGAACGTTCCAGAGTACTGTCTTGTATTCTTCCATGTTTGATGCTAACGAATATTCACCAGCATCTGCTATTTTAAGCACTTCTGCAAAAGCATCAGCAGCCATGGCAGCCAATTCTGTATCGTAAGTATATGTATTAATTCCTGGCTGGTTGTTAAAAACCATTAACGGACTAGCCGCCCATAGTAAATTTTTGCCTTGAAACGCATAAGCAGCAGCTTTTGAAACTCTACCTGCATTGTTACCTAATGTTCTTTGCCCATAGGGTTCATTATCCCAACTAACAGGTAATAATTCGATGGCTTTCTTATAATCTTCATTAATGGATAAAGCCACCTCTTTATAAGTATCAGGACGAGGTATGTTTATCGCACCATCAAACACTTCTGTGATGTGTGGGAAACGGCCCCAAAATTTCATAATCTCATTATGAAAAAACGCTCTAAAAAAGTAAGCTTGTCCTAATATAACATCCTTTTCGCCTTGAGTTAACCCTACCATTAAATCTTCGTTCGCAATTACCACATTTGCCTTACGAATTCCAAGCATACTACCACGCCATACTCTTGGTCGACGTCTTGCCTGATTATTATTGGAATCCCCTTCTCTATTTTGGTGGGTGTTTTTACCAAGATAACCAAATCTTTCGTCTACCCATCGGTTCAATGTTCCCCGATCTATATCTTGAGTGAATTGACCATTTCTAAATGTATCATCGCCATAAGTATAATCCTGAAAGGAATGACCGGCAGTACCATATTCACATACTAGATTATACATTTCTTCAACAAAACCTTGAGAGGATTCGAAAGTGGCAAATACATCTGTAATGTCAATCTCCGCTTCTGGAGCTATATCTAAATATTCTTCGCAGGATACCGATAAAAGTAATCCTACAAATAAAACTATTGTTATTTTAAAATTTTTCATAATTTTTTATTTTTTAAAAATCTAAATTAAAACCAAAATTAAATCGTGCCATATTAGGATAATCTCCTCTATAGCTAGAATCTTGTGTTAGACTACTGTTAAACTCCCTATCATCTGGTAAATCTGTCCATAAAAATAAGTTATTTCCATTAGCAAAAATACTTAGCCCTTTAACACCCAGTTTTTCACACGTTTTTTTAGGTATAGTATAGTTTAAGGCTATAGATCTTAATCTTGTTAAGGACCCATCAAAAAAGTTTTGTCTTGGATCGCTAGCTGCTTGCCCGAAAGCATATGTTGGTTGTGTTCGTAAGCCAGTTGGGTTATCTTTAGTCCAATAGCCTAACTCGTGTTCAAAAAACGTATCTATTTGATTTGAAAAAGTTCTACTGCTATAATTTCTATTTGCATTTTGTGTACCGTAGAACTGAACTGATAATCTCCAACCTTTATATTTAGCTCCAACTGTAGCCGCCCAGGTTCTTTGTGGACGTGTAGGGAAACCAAATGGCACATTATCAAAAGCACTGTTATAAACACCGTCGCCATCATAATCAACTAAGTTATAATATCCAGTACGTATAAAATCTTGCCCATCTACCCTTGGTGTAGAGCTATATAAATCATCAATACTACCTAAAATCCCACCAGGAATAGCAGATCTTGGTTGACCAATAGGGTACCCCGCTGCTTTTTGCCAAAACGGGCGTAATTCTGGATCTTCTCTATCTATCACTAAATCTTTAGCTTGAGTAAAATTAAAATTACCAAAAATATTTAATCCATTTCCAAAGGTATGATTTGCACCTACAACAATTTCAAATCCTCGTACCTCTACCTCTCCTCTGTTAAAGGCAGGAGGGCTAGCACCAAACCACTCAGGCACTGCCCTTTGAGAGCTTGGTATTAAAATATTGCTACGATCTTCTCCAAAAAGATCTAACTCAGCAGTAATTGCATTTTTAAACAAGCCTATTTCAGCTCCAAAATTATATTTTACAGCAGTTTCCCATTGCAAATTGGGATTACCAACATTTGCCTCAGAGTAAAATGCATAAGGAGAACGCTGGTTTGAACCATTAGGCACTATAAAAGCACCTCCTCCAATATTAAAAGTTGATTGATATTCAAATCGGTTTCCTCCATTGTCATCACCAATTAAACCATAAGATCCTCTAAATTTTAACTTATTTACCCAATCAACATCACTCATAAATGCCTCGTTAGACACCGTCCAACCCGCTGCTAAGGCAGGAAAAAGATCGAAACGGAACCCAGGACCATATTTTTCTGAGCCGTTGTAGGCACTACTAATATCTAAGAAATATCTCTTATCATAATCATAAGTAATCCTTGAAACCCAATCTTCACGAAATACAAGAAAACCGTTTCCTCTACCGCGCTCTTGGCGTCTTACTAATGCCAATGCTGTTACCGAATGCTTTTCAGCAAAGGTTTTACTATAATTAAACGAAAAGTCATATAATAAATTACGGGTAATCGTACCATCCTGAATTGCTGGAGCCTGAAGTGTCCATGGGAATGGTACAAACCCAAAATCGTTTATACCGTTTGGAGACTCAATGCGCTCATCGAATTCGTTGTTATATACACGATACCTAACATTTTCTTGACCATCAGCTCCTGGATCACTTAACACTTGGCGACTTTGAGATCTATTATCTAAAGAAACACGTCCTTGAAAGGACAAGCCATCGGTAATAAAGTCTAATTTTTGCTTTAAAATAAAATCGGTATTTATATTAAAAGTATTAGTAGTAGTGTACCCTGTATTTGTTAAGGTAACAAGCGGGTTTGTGTTTGCAAAAATATCTCTATCATCCCTACCAAATGCCCCATCTGGAAAAAGCGGTGCATAAGCATTGGGTGCCAACTCGTATATTGCATTTGTAACCAAATTTAAGTTACCTGGGTTTTGTTGAATACCATAAAATCCACCAAGATTTACAGACAACTCTGTAGTGCTTGTGATATCGAAATCAATATTACTACGAAAGTTAAACCTATCATAGCCAAAACCACTTTCATACCCTTTACCATTATCAAAACTATCGCCATCAAAAATATCAGACACTGTTTGGTATGCAAGACTCGCAAAATACCTAGCATTATCTCCACCGCCACGCACAGATAAGTTAACACGGTAATCTTGAGCCATATCTTTTAACAGCACATCTTTCCAATCTACATTAGGAAATATTAAACTCTCAGCCTCATTTGCAGGATTACGGAATCTATCTGCAATACCTATTGGACGATAATTACCCCAGATATCCTCATTATGAGGAAGCTCGCGCAATAAAGATGAATTTGCTTCCATAATGGCATCAAAAACACCTAACTTTTCTGGTAACTTAGAAACAAATTTAAAAGTAGTATTAACCTGTAAAGATAATTGCGCCTTACCTTTTTGCCCTCTTTTTGTGGTAATTAGAATAACACCATTTGCACCCTGAACACCAAAAACGGCTGTAGCAGAAGCGTCTTTAAGTACAGAAAGATTTTCAATATCATTAAAATCAATATTATCAATATCCCTTGGCGCGCCATCTACTAATATTAAAGGCTGCCCAGAACCATTCCATGACGCCTGACCACGAATAAAAATCTGCATATCATTTCTACCTGGAACACCACTACCTTGTATCGCAACAACACCAGGTAAATTACCTTGCAAAGCCTCATTTACATTGGTAATACCCATATTCAATTCTTGTAGCTCGTTCCCTTTTATTTGAGAAATAGACCCTACAACACTTTCTTTCTTTTGAGTACCATAACCAACAATAACTATTTCATCTAAGCTTTCTGAAGCTTGTTCTAAAGTTACATTAATTGTTTTTTTACCATTTACAGGAACTTCAACGGTTTTGAATCCTAAGTAAGAGAAAACCAAAGTTCTTTGGCCAACTGTTAATTTAATTGAATACTTTCCGTCAAAATCTGTAGATGTTCCTCTGGTAGTTCCTTTTTGCAGTACACTAACACCGGGTAAAGTAAATCCTTCAGCATCTTTTACAACACCAGTAATTACATCTTGTGCCTGGGTACTAAAAGCTGTAAAAACCGAAAACAGTAGAAAAAGTAACAACTTTATTCCTAATGACGAATTTCGTTTTTTTAGAGTTTTTTTCATATTTGAAATGAATTTAAAATAAATTATTGTTTTTAATAATTGGTTGTTAACAATGTTTTAACAAATCAGAAACAATTTTACAAACTAATCATACTTTTAGTATCCTGTACTATACTGGAATATATAATATTTTACCTTATTTATATTTAATATTAATATAGTTCTATATTTATAAATAAGCATTATACGAACTATCTTTGCATTAAAATAAAAACATTTAGAATTTTTAATATTTATAAAAATGAATTCATTTTTAAACAAAGATTTCTTGTTACAGAACAATTTTACAAAAAAACTATATCATAATTTTGCAAAAGATCTACCTATTATAGATTATCATAATCATCTATCAGCAAAACAAATAGCAGAAGATACACAATTTGAAAACATCACCCAGGTATGGCTGTATGGAGATCATTACAAATGGCGCGCAATGCGCGCTTTTGGTATTGATGAAAAATACATTACTGGTAATGCTACTGATAAAGAAAAATTTTTAAAATGGGCAGAAGTTGTTCCATACACTATAAAAAACCCTTTATTTCATTGGACTGCTTTAGAGTTAAAAGCCTATTTTGGGATTGATGAGATTTTGACCCCAGAAAATGCCTCAGCAATTTATGAGAAAACCTCGAAAATTTTACAACAAAAATCGCACTCTGCTAACGGATTATTGCAACTGCAAAACGTAGAAAGTTTATGTACTACAGATGATCCTGTAGATTCTTTAGAATATCATATTGCTATTCAAAAAGATGCTTCAAAAGTTCAGGCATTCCCTACTTTTAGACCCGATAATTCTTTTGCTGTTGAGAACACCAAAACGTATAATGAATATTTAACTAAACTTGAAAAAATATCGAAAGTTGTCATACATAATTATAATGATTTATTAAAGGCTTTAGAAAGTAGGATTAACTTCTTTAATAATAATGGAGGTCGATTATCTGATCATGGTTTTGAGCAGTTGTCGTTTTTTGAAAGTGACATTTATGATATACAAACCCTCTTTAACAAAGTACAAAACCATCAAGCTTTAACTGTAGAAGAAGTTGATTTCTTTAAGTTTAAAACAGTTATTGAACTTTGTAAAATGTACCACAAAATTGGCTGGACACAACAGTTTCACTTAGGTGCAATTAGAAATAACAACAAAAGATTACTAGATGAGCTGGGCCCAGATACTGGTTTTGATTCTATCGGTGATTTTTCTCAAGCTCATGCTTTAAGTGGTGTCTTAAATAAATTAGATAGTACAAATCAATTGGCAAAAACAATTGTGTACAATTTAAATCCTGCAGATAGCGAAGTTTTTGCAACTATGATTGGAAATTTTAATGATGGTACCATAAAAGGAAAAATGCAATATGGTGCTGCTTGGTGGTTTTTAGACCAAAAAGATGGCATGGAAAAACAAATAAATACCTTATCTAATTTAGGTTTATTGTCTTGTTTTGTTGGAATGTTAACAGATTCGAGAAGCTTTTTATCTTTTCCAAGGCACGAATACTTTAGACGTATTTTATGTAATGTAATTGGAACTGATGTTGAAAATGGAGAGTTACCAGCTGATGAAGCTTTTTTAGGTAAAATTGTAAGTGATATTTGTTATCATAATGCAAAAAACTATTTTAACTTTAAATAAATTTATATGAATACTTCTATAAAATGGGGAATTATTGGTTGTGGTGATGTTGCAGAAGTAAAAAGTGGTCCTGCTTTTCAAAAGGTAGCAAACTCCGAATTGGTTGCTGTAATGCGAAGAAATGGCGAAAAAGCGAAAGATTTTGCTGAAAGACACAATGTGCCTTTTTTTTATAATTCTGTTGATGCTATTATCAATCATCCAGAAATAAATGCGCTGTATATTGCAACTCCACCCTCTACACATTTAGAAATTGCGAAAAAATGTTTAGCAACTGGCAAATTTGTGTATTTAGAAAAACCTATGACCATAAATACTGATGAAGCCTTAGAGCTGAAAGCATTGGTAAATGAAAATGATAAAATAGTAGTTGCACATTACAGAAGAAATTTACCTGCCTTTCAAAAAGTAAAAGAATTACTAGACGCAAACTGTATAGGGAAAGTATTGTTTGCGGATATTACCATTTTACAATCAACAACAAATAATGTTATTGCTAAAACGGATGACAATTGGCGTTTAAAACCAGAAACCTCAGGTGGTGGCTATTTTCACGATATTGGCCCTCATCAAATAGATTTGATGTATCATTATTTTGGTAAAATCGAAAAAGCGGAAGGATTTTCAACCTCAACCCAAAACAATAAAGTAGCAGATATTGTAAACGGAATTATTGCATTTGAAAACGGGGTACAATTTAGAGGAATTTGGAATTTTATAGCTTCTGAAAAAGATGTAAAAGACGAATGTAGAATTTACGGTGAAAATGGTACAATTACCTTCTCTTTTTACGGAGAAGAAGTGTTTTTAAATACTACTGATAAGGAAGAAGTTTTTTCATTCGAAAATCCTGCACACGTACAACAACCCTTAATCGAGCAAACGGTAAATTACTTTTTAGGAAATGCAAAAAATCCTTGTACAGTTAAAGATGGCGTTGAAGTAATGAAAATATTGGATAAATTTACAAGCTAAAATCGATAGAAATTTAGGTTGTTTTTCTTTTGATGTAGATATTGTAAATCAACCCAGAAAGAATCAATACAATTCCTAAGATTGTCCAACCATTATAGATATCTCCAAACCAAAATGTTCCGATAATTATGGTAATAATTACCTCCAAATATTTTATGGGAGCAACTAGATTGGTTTCTTCTGCTTGAAAGGCTTTGGTCATATACAACTGACCAAAATAACCAAAAACACCTGTACTTATAAAAAGAATCCATTCTATTAAGTTAGGCTGAATCCAATATTTTATAGATAGTAACCCACCAAAAACAAAAGCCATAATCATAAAATAGTTTATGATCACTAATGGATGTTCGGTATTCCCTATTTTACGAATTACAACAAAAATTATCCCTAAAAAAATAGCAGAAAATAACACAAAAAGCAAACCTAAAGTTGCTACATCTGCACCAAAACCTTTGATGATTAAAACTCCTAAAAAAGCGATAAAAAACAAGAACCATTGTATTGGTTTAATTTTTTCTTTTAAAAATAAAAGTGCAAAAATAGCTGCAAATATAGGTGCTGTATAACGTAAAGAAACTGCAGTGCCAATAGATAAATAATTTAAAGATTGAAAAAAGCAGGTTAAAGAAATTACACCTGTAACACCTCTTATGAATAACCATTTTTTATTGTTTCCCAAAAAAGGAACTTTCTGTTTTAAAACTAAAGGAATTGTAAACAATAAAGTTCCTACAGATCTAAAAAACACAACTTGATACACATTAAATGTACTTAAATATTTTACAACAGAACCCATTAGCGCAAATGCTATTGCACTAAAAACCATATATAAAATCGCTTTATTTTGTGTCATTGATTATTGTAATCTTCAATTGATATAAGAGCACAAAATTACACTATATTCTTACAATAAATCAAATTGTCTTGGTAACCACAATGTTAAATCTGGGAAATACGTAATTAAGAGCAACACACCTATCATTACTAAAAATAATGGCAATAATGGCTTTATAACTTGCTGTATTTTTAAATCGGCCACACTACATCCTACAAAGAGCACAGAACCTACAGGTGGCGTACATAAACCAATACATAAGTTCATAATCATTATAATTCCAAAGTGAATTGGATCCATCCCTAATTCTGTGACAATTGGTAAAAAGATGGGTGTAAAGATTAAAACTGCAGGCGTCATATCCATAAATACCCCAACAAATAATAATATCAAATTAATGATGATTAGAATTACAATAGGGTTATCACTTATTGATAAAAGTGTGTTACTGATTTCTTGTGGAATATTCTCGTAACTCATTACCCAAGACATAGCAATAGATGTAGAAACCAACAACAATACAATTGCCGATGTTTTAATGGTTTCTAACAAAATTGGTGAAATATCTTTCGCTGTAATTTCTTTGTAAACAAAACCTAAAACTAAGGTATAGATTACCGCAATTGCTGATGCTTCTGTAGCTGTAAAAATCCCAGCTACAATTCCGCCAATTACCACTACCAATAACATTAAACTAGGAAAAGCGTCTATAAATCTTTTAAAAAACTCTTTAAACCCTACTAATTTATCTGTAGGGTATTTTTTGATAATTGAATACACTAAAGCAACTATCATTAAAGCAAAACCAATTAATAATCCTGGTACATAACCAGCAATAAATAATGCTGCAATAGAAACCCCTCCACTTGCTAAAGAATATACAATAAGTACGTTACTAGGCGGAATAATTAAACCTGTTGTTGCACTGGTAATATTTACAGCTGCGCTAAACGATTTGTCATACCCATCTTTTTCCATCATCGGATTCATAAACCCACCAATGGCTGATGCTGCAGCTACTGCAGAACCAGAAATTGCGCCAAATAACATACAAGAAATAATGTTTACAAAAGCCAATCCACCAGGAAGTGGTCCAACTATGGCTTTGGCAAAATTGATAAGCCGAACTGCAATTCCTCCTCTGTTCATAATTTGACCTGCTAAGATAAAAAACGGGATTGCAGAGAGTGTAAAACTATCTAAAGAGGTTGCCATTCTTTGCGCCAATGTAGTTACCGATGGTAAAAACGGCATAGCACTTAATAAGGTAAATAAAGCAGCTAAACCAATTGCAAACGCTATAGGTACTCTTAATGATAAGAAAACCAAAAAGCTAATAACTAAAATAAGGACTTCTACTAAATTCATAATTATGCTTTATTTAATTTTCTTAAATTGATTAATGTATCGATACTATAGTAGCAAATTAAAACTCCAGAAATTGGAACTACCATATAAATAAATCCTAAAGGAATTTCTAGGGTTGCTGATGTTTGGCCAAATTGAAAACTTAATTGCACCAATCTAAATCCACCAATAATCATTACCGTTAATGCAAAAACTGCTATCGATATAAATACAATTCCGTTAAACAACCCTTGTCTTTTTTTAACAACATCTTCTGGAATTAAATCAATTGCCAAATGCAAATTTTTACCTGCTGCATAGGCTGCTCCTAACAAACCCACCCAAATTAATGAGAAACTAGAAATTTCATCAGTAATGGTACTTGGTGCTCTTAACACAAATCTCGAAAAGACTTGCCAAACGACACTAGCAAGCATTAATACTAAAATAAAAAGTACTAATTTTTCTAAAACGCTATCTATTTTTGCTCTCATTATTGTTGATTTTTAATCGAAGTTATTAAAGACTTCATCTCCTCATTTCCATCAAACATTTTTAAAATTCCTTTGGTTTGTTCTTCAAAAGGTTTTTTATCAGGATAAACAACTTGTACACCTGCTTTTTTTACTGCTTCTAAAGATGCTTTTTCTGAATCTGCCCATAATTTTCTTTGTGCAATAGTACTTACTTTAACCGCTTTTCTTACCCAATCTTTCTGTTGATTATTTAAACGGCTCCAAGTATATGTACCTATTAATAAAACATCAGGTACAGCTGTATGTTCATCTAAAGAATAATACTTACAAACCTCATAATGTTTTGAGGTATAAAAGCTTGGCGGATTGTTTTCTGCGCCATCAACAACTCCTTGTTGTAATGCTGTATATAATTCTCCCCAAGAAATGGGTGTTGGAGAACCTCCTAAATCATTCACCATAGCCACAGCCATATTACTTTTTTGTACTCTAATTTTTTTTCCTTTTAAATCTGCAGGAGACTTTATAGGTGCTTCTTTCATATAAAAACTTCTACTTCCAGCATCATAAAATGTTAATCCACGAAGTCTAAATTTTTCTCCCTTTAACAATAAACTTTCACCAATTTCACTATCAAAAACGCTAAATGTATGTGTTTTATCTCTAAACATATAAGGCACACTAAATACTTTATATTCTGGTATAAAGTTTTCTAAAACTGCTGCAGAAACTTTAGTAATATCTAAACTACCAATTTGCAATAATTCCAAACATTCTCTTTCGCCACCTAATTGACCACTTGGATAAATGGTTACTTTGAGTTTTCCTTGTGACTGTTTTTCTAACTCTTCACCAAAAATAACCATTGCCTTATGCACTGGATGTTGCGTGTCCAAAGAATGTCCTAAGCGTAAAGTTGATACTGAAGTGTTTGATTGACAACCCAAAAAGAATAACAAAATAGTTAAAACAAATATGGATTGAAAAAAGTGTTGCTTCTTCATTGTTTAAGGGTGATTAGTTTTTGGTTACTATTAATGGAGTATTTATTTTTTTTGAGAAATCTGACAAATAATTTTCCCATTCTTGTTGAGTTACAAACTGTTTACTTTTTTTCCATCCAAAACCACTATAAAAAACAACTTTGTTATCAATTACGTTTAAATGTAAAAAATGATTGCTTTCGTCTTTTCTAGAAGTTACATATTTCTCAGAATCAAAAAAATAGGGTTTTGTAGTTACAATTCCTGTTCCTACTTCAGAATCATCTAAGGTTTCCCAATGACTTACCCAAAAGTTAGCATCATTATGATTGGTAACCCCTTTTTTATCGTGTAATGTAATTCCTGATGAAATGATTTCTGTTCCTTTTACATCAATCTCAAAACGTGTTAAGTTTTGACCATAATCTAAAGAGATGTGTTTGGTTTCATCTATTTGTTTACCATTAGCATCCCAAGTAGCATAGGTTAACACAAAACTGGTTCTTAACGGACCTGTTGCTATCGTTTTATAAGAAGTAAAGTTTCTCGAGAAATAAAAAGAAGTATCTACTTTTACAGCAGTACCTCCAATACCTCTACTTACACCAACATGAAAATTATCTAAACCTTCTCCATGATCTTTATGATAGGCTCCTTTTTTAACATCGTTTCTTTTGTACCAAGTGTTGATAATTGGATATTCAACACGTTTTAACCAAGCATCTATTCCGCTAGACAAGGTTCCTCCTTTTACACCATCTTCTACCATTTTTTGGGCTACTGGACCAAAAGTTCTAAAAGCAACTCTATTGTTTTCCCAAGTATAATCATCTGTTCTTTCTGGTACAAAACGTGAATAGCAGTAATTAATTACTGAGTCTTGTTTTTTATCAGAAATTGATAACGTATATGTTTTTGTAGCGTTTGCTTTAATTGATGGTTGAAATAAAATCACATCATTTTTACCATCTAAATCTGCATCTACAATTTGAGAAGTAACAACTTTGTTATCAGCATCTAAAACTACTACATCAGCTTGTTTTTCTGCTGCTACTTCAGATATATCTACTTCAACAGTTTCAAAATCTCTATCAATATTTAAAGTATTTTTTACTGTTACTGTTGAAACGATTTCAGCTTTTTTATCACAATTGACAAAAAGAGAAACCGTAAGAAAAAAGAGAACTATTTTTTTCATTTAGATTGATTGTTTAAACCTTTCAGGTTTTAGAAACCTGAAAGGTCTGAATTTTTAATATTTATTCTTCGTTAGAAGGTTTCCCAATAGTTGCTAAGATTCCTCCATCTACATATAAAATATGTCCATTTACAAAATCACTTGCTTTAGAGGATAAAAACACTGCTGCTCCTGCCAAATCATTAGGATCTCCCCATTTTTTAGCTGGAGTTCTGTTCACGATAAAATCATTAAAAGGATGTCCATCAACTCGAATTGGAGCCGTTTGTGAAGTTGCAAAATACCCAGGTCCAATTCCGTTTACTTGTACACCAAAACGTGCCCACTCTGTAGCCATATTTTTAGTTAGCATTACCAAACCGCCTTTAGCGGCTGCGTAAGCCCCAACTGTATTTCTACCTAATTCGCTCATCATAGAACAAATGTTGATGATTTTTCCTGCTTTGCGTTCCATCATTCCTTTGATAACGTGTTTAGAAACAATAAAAGGACTTACCAAATCGATATCAATAACTTGTTTAAAATCTTCAACTTCCATTTCTGACAATGGTGTTCTTTTGATGATTCCTGCGTTGTTGACTAAAATATCGATATTACCTACTTCAGTTTCAATTTTTTTGATGTTTTCAATTACCTGAGCTTCATCTGCCACATTAAACTTGTAACCCACAGCATTAATTCCTGCTGCTTTATACAATTCAACTGCTTTGTCTATTTTTTCTTGTGATGAATTTCCATTCACTACAATAGTAGCTCCTGCTTTTCCTAATCCCATAGCCATAGACATTCCTAAACCATGTGTAGAACCAGTTACCAAGGCTACTTTACCTGTAATATCAAATAATGTTTGAGACATATTGTTATCTTAAATCTGTAATTTTTGTAACATCCATATCATTATAATCTAGGTTTTCACCAGCCATACCCCAAATAAATGTGTAGTTTGACGTACCAGAACCAGAGTGAATAGACCAAGGTGGAGAAATTACTGCTTCGTGATTTTGCATCCAAATATGACGTGTTTCTTGTGGTTCTCCCATAAAATGACAAACAGCTTGTTCATCCATAATATCCATATAGTAATAGATTTCCATTCTTCTATCGTGCACGTGAGCTGGCATGGTGTTCCAAACAGAACCTGTTTTTAATTCTGTCATTCCCATTTGTAATTGGCAAGTTGTTACAATTCCGCCAATAATCATTTGGTTTACAGTTCTATGATTTGCAGTTTCCAAACTACCTAATTCTATTTTGTTTGCTTCTGCTTTTGTAACTTGTTTTGTTGGATAAGCTGTATGCGCAGGTGCAGAATTCATATAGAATTTTGCAGGGTTGTTAGCATCATCACTTTTAAAAACAACCTCTTTAACCCCTTTACCAAGATACAATGCATCTTTATGTAACATTTTAAATTCTTCACCATCAGCAATAATAGTTCCTTTTCCTCCTGCATTGATAACACCAACTTCTCTTCTTTCTAAAAAGTATTCAGCTTTTAAAGGATCTATGGTTTCTAAAATTAATGCTTCTAATGTTGGTACTGCTCCACCAGCCATATATCTATCATAATGCGTATATACCCATTTAATACTTCCTGGTTGCATTAAATCTGGAACTAAAAATTCATCTCTTAATTCTTGTGTGTCGTATTTTTTTACTGCCTGCGGACTTGAAGCATATCTTGTTTCGAAAGTTGTTGCCATCGTTTTTTTTTATTTTTTTATTGTAACTTGATTGATTAGATACTGAATCAAGTTCAGCATTAAAATCTAATCGATTTTATAATGAACGTCTAATCCCTAGTTCTAAGCCTCTTAATTCAGCCAAACCACGTAAACGTCCAATCCCTGAATATCCAGGATTTGTTTTCTTTTTTAAATCGTCTAACATTTTATGACCATGATCGGGTCTAAAAGGCATTCTTACATCTTGTCTTCCTGCTGCAATTCTTTTTTGTTGCTCTAAAATTAACGCTTTTAGTACAGCATACATATCTACATCGCCTTCTAGATGATCTGCTTCATGAAAATTTCCTTCTGCATCACGTTTTGTAGCACGTAAATGAATAAAATGAATTCTATCTCCTAAACGTTCTACCATTCCTGCTAAATCATTATCTGCTCTTACACCAAAAGAACCTGTACAAAAGGTTAAACCATTGTTTGGAGATTGTACTGCGTTGTAAATATCTTCGATATCCTGTTCTGTAGAAACTACTCTTGGTAAGCCTAAAATTGGAAATGGAGGGTCATCAGGATGAATGCACATTAATACACCTGCTTGTTCTGCAGCTGGAATAATTTCTGACAAGAAAGAAAATAAATTTGCTTTTAATTCTTTAGAACCAATATTTTTGTAAGTAGCTAAAATCTGATTGAATTCCTCCAAAGAATATCCTTCTTCAGCACCTGGTAAACCAGCAATAATATTCCTAATTAATCTGGTTTGTTCTTCTTTTGATGAACTTTTGATAAACTCAGCCGCTTTTTGTTTTTGCGCCACAGAATATTCGTTTTCTGCACCAGGTCTTTTTAACAAATACAATTCGAAAGCAGCAAAAGCAGCCGCTTCAAAACGCAATGCTGTAGATTGATCAGATACTTCGTAATCTAAATTGGTACGTGTCCAATCTAAAACTGGCATAAAGTTATAACAAACGATATCAATACCACAAAAACCTAAATTTAAAAGTGTTTGTTTGTAGTTTTCTATATATTTTTGATAATCGCCAGATTTGGTTTTAATATTTTCGTGAATGGGTACAGATTCTACCACAGACCAATTTAAACCAACATTTTCTATGGTTTTTTTTCTTTTGGTAATTTCTTCAACTGTCCAAACTTCTCCATTTGGAATGTGGTGCAATGCAGAAACAATTCCTGTTGCTCCTGATTGTTTTATATCTGATAAAGAAACTGGATCATTGGGTCCATACCAACGCCATGTTTGTTCTAAATTTTGAATCATTTTTTATTTTATCTTTAAAAATTAGCAATTCTTAAACTCCACTATATGCTGCGAAACCACCATCTATGGGTACTACAACTCCTGTTACAAATTTAGAACCCTCTCCACATAACCATAAAGTTGTACCTATTAAATCTTCTGGTTCTCCATATCTACTCATAGGAGTTTGATCTATAATTTGTTGACCTCTTTGTGTTAAACTTCCATCTTCATTGGTTAATAAAGTTCTGTTTTGATCGGTTAAGAAAAAACCTGGAGCCAAAGCGTTTACGCGAATACCTACTTTAGAAAAATGTACTGCCAACCATTGCGTAAAATTAGAAACAGCTGCTTTTGCACCACTGTAAGCAGGTATTTTTGTTAACGGTGTAAAGGCATTCATAGAAGAAATATTTAGTACAGAACATCCTTCTCTACCTACCATATCTTTACCAAAAATCTGTGTTGGTATTAACGTTCCTAGAAAGTTTAAGTTAAATGTAAATTCGATTCCTTTTGGGTCTAAATCAAAAAAAGTTTTAAATCCTTCTGTTTTATTTAATAAATCTTCTGTTTCTAAAAACGGATTAGAAGTAGTGCCTAAAGGATGATTGCCTCCTGCTCCATTTACTAAAATATCCACTTTACCAAAAGCATTATTTATTGTTTGTTTTGCTTTTTCTAGTGATTCTTTTTCTAAGACATTGGCTGCAACACCAATTGCTTCTCCACCTTCATCAATAATTTCTTGGGCAACTTTACTTGCTGCCTCTTTACGTAAATCTAATACTGCAATTTTATTCCCCTCTTTAGCTAATGCTTTGGCTAGTGTGCTACAAAGCACACCTCCTGCTCCTGTTAAAACAATTGTTTTGCTCATTATTTTATTGATTTCTTATTTTTTTAAAATGTGAAAATAAAAAACAAATTAAGTTTAAATATCCTGTACTATCCTTGTTTCCAACCTTTTTTTATCATAATTACTTTAAGATTAATTAAACCAACACATTGTGCATCTAGAAAAAGTTGTGCAAACTGTTATATAACAGTAAATTGTAATTCCTACAAAACAATTTAAGATGTACAACGAGTATAAGATAATCACAAAATATGACTTAATTTAAAAATTAACATCATACACATATGTTTTCAATTTGCAAATAAATATGATAAAAAGAACAAATATTGGACAATATTGACAAAAATCTAAAAATGCATAACCGTTGACTTGTCTTAAGTATGAAGTGGAAATTTATGAATAATAGAAGCTAAAAAGGAAATTAATAATTAATTAACTGCTTAATATCAGTTATTTAAAATTAACCTAATTCACAAAAAAACCATCCTTAAATAGGATGGTTTTTGTGGTCCCACTTGGGCTCGAACCAAGGACCACCTGATTATGAGTACTGGATTGAATTTTTTAAGTATCTTCTGAAACCCTTATAAACACTACCTTTTTTAAAATAAAATTCTTCAAGGAATCAATTCTTGCAAACATTCTTGCAAACATTTCAAGATTAAAACTCTTTTAAACAACCATTCGTTTCGAATAATATCTTTTTATCCAAACTACCGATGTAATGATATGTTGTAAACCGCTGTTTATCTTTGTGACCCATCATTTCTGCAATCCTTTCTAATGGAACTCCATTTTTAGCAAGGTAATTCCCGTAACTATGTCTTGAGGTGGATATGGTCAAAGGAATGGGTAATCCAATTTTAACTCCTATCACTTTTAGGTGTTTGTTATATCCTTTACACATTTTAGAAACCTTATTTTGTATTGTTGTCTTCTTGGGTGGGGTTCTAAATCCTCCAAAGATGTATTCACTTTCTCTATTTCCTATTTTGTCTATCAATTCTCTTAAAGGTTTTATAATTGGGATAGAGAGTTTCCTGACGGTCTTTGTTCTATTCTCAGTTTTCTGTCTCACAAATGAAATAATATCATCATCTATATCGGTCCATTTGAATTGTAAAACATCTGACATATTACTGCCATTGCACAAAAAACAGACTTTCCAATGGTCGTGTGCGTTCTCTTGGTATTTTGTATCAAAAGAGTTAAAAGTCATTAAACTATTAACCTGATTCACAGAAAAGATTTCTTTCTCTGTATTGTACGTTTTAATAGTGTATCGGTTTTTGCCAAACGGAAATTCATAGGTATGGTCTACCATTTTGTTATCTCTACCTAAATTAATTACCGCTTTGAGATTTCTCAAATAAATACTTAAACTGTTGTAATAATTCTCTAATCGACTTTCTCCATCTTTTTCGATTCTTCCGTCTATGTAAAATTGTTCAAAATCGTGTAAAAAATCTTGATCTACATCCTTTATTAGTAAAGATGAATCAAAGGTTTTAATCATGTTTAAAAGTGTCTTATAATGACCCTTAGATTTGTATTGTTGATTTTCATCAAGTTTCTTTATTTTCAGTTGAATTATGTCGACTAATAAATGATCTTTATTGTTTTTTGAAGTATTGGAATTTGAAAGTTGACGTTTCAATTCACTTATTGAAAATGGCTCTAATTTTGCAGCTACTTTTCGAGCGTTATAAGTAAGGTCATCCAATTCCTTTATGAAATGAGATAATTCTTCATCGACCTTACCTTTTTCTATCTTTTTTATTTGAACTTCAGTTAAAGAGGCATTTAATGAAATATGAGTTGTTTTTCGGTTGTGTGTCACCCTCAATCTTACTGGGATTTCTCCATTATTTTTTGGAGTCCTATAATCAAATACCTGTTTGATTGTAATCATAGTTTTACAAAGGGTCTTAAATTGTTGTTTGACTTAGTCTGTTTGACAACTTTACACTTTGTTATAAAATCATCTAAATCGTCCATTAAAAACTTGTTTGACCTCCCAATCTTATAAAAATCGATACTCCTCATAGAACACATTTTATATAAATGTGAAACGGAAATACCTAAGTGGGTTGCAGCTTCTCCAATTGTCATTAATCGTTTATCCATCCTTTTCGTTTTTAAAAATATACATAAAATTATTTTTAAAATCAATCCCCAAATTTAAAATAAACCCAGTTTTTATGCGGCATTTAGATTAATTTAAGTTGATTGGTGTTAGAGAAGTTTGTAAAATATTAGTGCACGAATTATGTTGATAAATAAACTTCTGTTCGATTCCTGGAGGTACCACAAAATTATCCCGTAACTCATTTATAAACAATGATTTACGGGTTTTTTGGTTTTTAGAGTTGCTCCAAAGGTTGCTCGGGAGGTATAAAAAGATAACTGTAAACTGGTTATATTGTGTTCTAAAAGTTAGGTTAAGTTACTAATGACTTAAGTGAAGAATGAAACAACGAATAAAACATTGTGAAGTTTGTAAGGTAGATTTTTCTACGATGTATCGCATACAATATAAAAATCCCAAAGCATGGGTATTTACTTGTAAAGAGTGTCTTGAAGCCGTTAAAGTAGATAATCCCAATTACATGTATGGAGGTACTTGGAAACAGTAATGTAACTTCCTTCAACCTTAACAGGAAGTTAATTGATAAAAAAATAGGCTATTTTACAACAGCCTATTAGATTTGAATACATTCGTAATCCGTTACATTGAATTTATAATTCTCTTTGTTTTACTTTTATTTGATATTGAACTAATTACTACCTTTACCATGATACTATGACAATAGTTTAACGAATAAATGTGTTGCAAAATAATTTAAATAACCTCCTTTGAATAATAGCATCATCTACTTTTACTCCTCCAATTTACAGTAATACTTCCACTAAGACTAAATCTTAATTTAAGTAAACACAAAATTAATTTTACTTAAATTAAAAGTGACAAAAGCCTTTAATTACAACCAACAAGTTATTATTAATATGGTACTGATTGATAGATCGTGTTACAATTCATATATTTTGCTATGACAGATTCATATCCATTAGTTATGTCTGATACATGTGTGGCATACCCATTAATTGCTTTTGAAATAAATTGTGGTGCTGGATAATTAGGATCAAAATCATTCGTGTAGGGATAACCACATGTATCATACAGTGTATGGATCATATCTCCAGAAAACCATAGAACTCTGGACGGTGATCCATTCGCTAAAATTTCATCAATGTATGCTAGGGCTGGAGTCATTATATTTGTACTAACCTGAATAGTGCTACTCCCATTTGTATTATTCCCATAATTACCGCCGCCATTATTATAAAAAACTAATCCAGCATCATTAGGGTCTGCAAAGGTTATATTTACTTGGTTACCTCGAGCATTGCTATAATATTGCTCCAAATCTAAATATAAAGGCAGTGTCCTATCGGCAATGGTCATATTTACAGTATAATTAGTTCCAGAATTTGTATACGATATATATTTCTGATTGCTAGAAATAGTAACATTTTCAGTCTTAGCTGCTGATGACCCATTAGAAAAACTAACCTCATCAAAATTGCTATTAGCATTATAATTATATTCTGCCAGAAATACTTTTGTGCTGCTATTCCAATTATTATTTTCTGAAAACATTAAGTATGTTTTAGTTTCTCTTATGCCATAGTCGTCTGTCGAATATCCTTCTGCATAAAGCGATCCTCCATTATCGGTGAATCCAATTAGCTCGCTCCAGTCAGTTAAACCGATTGCTTTTAACGAATTTGTAGCATTAATTATATTTTTTTGATCTCCACTTAATAGTGCTCCAGGCGAATTGGTAGGGTAAAGTGTTACTGAATTTGAAGCTCCACTGGCCACACTTGTTCCAATGGCATTGGTAGCGGTAACCGAAAAGGTATAAGCGGTACCAATGGTTAAACCTGATACTATTATATCACCACTTCCTGACTGATTTACGGTTGCTGTAATACCTCCTGGAGTTGAGGTAGCTGTGTAGGAAGTAATCGCTGAACCTCCATTGCTTGATGGCGCTGTATATGAAACTGTAACTTCTGCGTTACCTGATGTCACCCCCGTAATTGTGGGAGCGTCTGGACGTGTCTCTGCAAAAGAAAGTGTACCCCATTCTGTTCCGTCATAAAACATAAATCTACCTCCATCAAAATCTGTAACAAAGACCATTAACCCTGCTACTGGGCTTGAAATAGCTTGACGTTGTGCATTAGTCATTCTTGGTATTAATAATCCTTTTGTGGTAGAAGTAATATCTAATGCTGCAGAAGTTGCAGGTGTTGTCGTTCCTATACCCACTTGGGCATACGTTGTTGCAGTTAATACTACTGCAGCTAAAAGTGTGAATAATTGTTTCATTGGTTTATTTAGTTTGTTTTTTATAATTTTTTTGATCTTTTAGGAGTTGTTTTATCCCCAAACACCAGGACTTGGAGGTGCAGATGCAGCTTGTGCCTTTTTAGGACTTAGAATCATAAATGTGCCCATCGCTGTGAGTGCAGCATACTTTCCCATTTTCTTGATGGCCTCTTTTCTACTGATATCATTTGTAACATCAGGTGTGTTTTCTGTTTTTTTCATGTGAAGTGCTGAATTATTCTATGACTAATTTTTTTGTGAAAACAATGTTTTCTGCCTGTACTTTTAGGATGTAGACTCCTGTCTTCAAACCAAGCGTAGATAGTGTCTCTTTCTGTGAAGGGTTGTCGATCTTTCTTGAGAGTACTTTCATCCCTAATACATTATAAAGGGTAAAATTTGCTGGCTGTAAAAACTTCTGTAATCCCTCTACAGTGATATAGTTGTTATTTGTTCCTTTATAAATAGTTAAAAAAGAGGTACTACTCACGCTTTCTGTGGAAAGGGTTTTTGTAGTATAGTGAAGGTAAAACCTACCTACACCACTTAAGGTTGTTTGTGCTAAGAGTTTAAAATCTTTGTTGTTAAGAAGTGTAAAGGTTTTTTTTGTGGTGTCTTCTAAATATACCTTAATATTTTCAGGTATTGTGCTGTTTGCTATTTGTATTTTAAGATCAGCACCTGCTTCTTGATGTATAACAAGTGGAATTATAGCATTATTCATAGCTTCTGTAGACATTGCATTGATATCCATACTTACCCCATTGTCTTGCTCTAAAAGCCTAGAACTAAAACCTGAAAATTGATTGAAGGCACCAGCATCATACCCAGGGTCTAACCCTAAAGTCAATCCTTCTTTAAAATAAAATTTAGTATCGTCTACTTTAATAGCATCACTATACATGTCTAAAACCAATTCGTAACTCGTAGCGGATTTTGCGGCAACAAAATCATCGGCTCCAGTAACTGTTTGCATCGCTTTGGTAAAACTGATGGTTTGATTCTCTCCACTTCCTGCAGCGGCAACAAAAAAACCTTGACCTGGTGCTATGTGCGTGGCTTTACTTGTGTTGTTATAAATGGCATATCCTGTTCCATCTGCTTTCCAACCATAGATAGCCTCAAAATTATCGTCTATTGAGGCTGTATTAACCGTCAAAAAATTGTTTGTTCCATCAGCATTACTATTTCCATTAAGATACGACGCAAATGGATTGGCTATTAAATTCCAGCGTCTTCCTGCTCCTGAATTCTCTGCATCGCTGTTGGTTATGGTTACAATTTGGTCTCCATTGGCAATAGCACCTGTAAAAGAGAGGGTGCCTCCACTGGTGGTTGCCATTTGGTATCCTTGCCCTAACATTAAATTACCTACGGTGGCATTGGTTGCGTTAGCCCAAGTATCTGTGGTATTGTCATAAGCACCAACTGCATAAACACCACTTCCGTTATTTGCAATATTGGCATCTTGTATCAATGTACTAAATGCCATCCCTGATACTGGCGCACCTATTAAATCCCATTCACCAGAGCCTACTACATTAACATAGCGATTGTAGGTAATATCCCCAGATGCAGCACCACTTACCAATAACGATGAAAACTCATCGGAATCAGAGTGTAACGTTACTGTGCCTGCGGTGTTGGTAAAATCACCGCCAACAAAAACATAACTGTCTTTGGGTATTGTGATACTTCCACCACTTATTACCGTTAAATTTTGACCTACTGAGATGTAAGACATTAATAAGAAAATAACTAAATGTATCTTTTTCATAAATAGGAGTATTTTGAAAAATTGATTAAATTAAATCATAATAAATAATTCTGTAAGGTATGGTAAATTAACTTAGTTTGGCCTTTAAATTATTTTAAATAAATTTAAAGGTAAATAACTCAAGCAACCAGTCGTGAGTTATTATACACATCTTCTTTTCTATACAACACCCTACCACCTATTTTTAGAGGAACTAAGACACCTTCTCGTCTCCAATTGTTCAATGTTTGAACCGTTACATTTAACACCTTAGAAACTTCATTTCGGGTTAAATATTCGGTGTCCTCACCAGTAATAGACAACCTGTTTAATGGGTTTCCAATAGATCGTTGTCGGTTCAGTTCCAATTTTACACCATCTTTTATTATATCGACAAGTTCTTCTTTTGTTAAATTCAATATTTGTATTATTTCTTCTTTCATGATTTTTATTTTTTAGTTGTTTTTTAGAAATTCATTTGTTGTTTCGATATGTTTGTCCAGTATGGACCAACTCATTTTTTTAAATCTACTCTTGGTTGATTTCTTATAGATATCATCTCTTATTTCCTTTATAAGATTTTCATCATGTGGATCTGAGGGATCTAACTTTTCAACCGATAGACCAGGTTTAATACCTGTTTTTTCATGTAATACTTCAAACATCACATTCGTTAGTTCTAACTTATGTTGTTCCGTTGTAATGATACAATCATGGATTGTGAAAATTGGAGCTGCAGGACAGCGTCTATGAAATTCTGGAACCACACAATCCAATATCAGATAACTCTCCACACGCTGCAGAAGTAAGGAAAAGTTTCTCTTTCCAATTGTATCCATAATCTTGAGAATAAATTGATTTACAAAAGGATAAAACTTCTCTAATAACCGAACTCCTTCCACCAATTCTCGATGTTTTCTATTGTTTTGAAACAACACAAACATGATATCCTTTTTGATTGATTTACGTTGAGCATCCGTGGGAGGAACTCCATGTTCCAATTCAAATAAATGTGAATAGAAATCTTCTTGAAATGGTGCATCTCTAAATTTTTGGAATTCGTGATGATCTCTAATTATTATCTCATCTTTCCCCAAATACTCTCTTTGCTCAAAGTGCGCAAACATTAATGGAGAAAATAGATATGATATAACATCTTTTATAATTTTATCAGATAATAAAGAATTCATTATTTGATGAAATGATAACTCATTATTAGATTTAAAGAAATTATAGTTTAATATACTTGATAATAGATATACCTGACTACATTTAAGATCTATTTGAACTAATGATTGTTTTTCATAAATTAAATACTTTTTAAGTGTTTTGGTAAGATTCGTTAATGTGGAACTATATCTCCAATTGGCTGTAGATTTATTATGCCAATACTGATTGGTTTCAATATCAGTTATTGTCAATAACCAGATTCCAATTTTATTTTTTAGAACCAGTAACTGGTTGTCGTTTATTAATTCTTGACACAGGGTATCGTATATGTGTTTTACATGATTCTTGTACCCTTTTTTTATTTCTAAGTTATGGTTGAAGTAACTATCTAATAACTGGGTTTTAGAGGGTGCTGTTTTATGTTCTCTACTTATGGTTTTTAATACCTTATCTGTCTTTTGATATTGATCGTTTAACTTGATTTTATTACACCTCACACCTTTTAAATAATTGACATCTAACTCAATTACATTTTTATCTTTTAACAGGTCTAAAATCAATTTATAGTCTCTATTTAAGATCATATTGAGTTCTTTAGAACACAATCCGGTGTATCCATTTTTATCAAACTTTTTAATATTTTTATGTGTTGCCACAACTCTTGATATTAAATGATATATTTTCTCTTTAACATATTTCTGTCTTCGATTAGAGAGATTCAATTCTTCAATCAATTCAGGTACGTTTAAATTATTTGGCACTAAAACTTTCATTATTTTATGCTGCTACAGTTAATTCTTCTACTTCCTTGTACTCACTATTGATAATCTCTAAATCATTCTGATTGATCTCTTCAATTGTATTTTCAAGAACCTTACAACCTACTCTATGGTAGTGAGTTGAAAGTTCAGTACCCAAGTATTGTCTGTTGAGTAGTAATGAAATCCTACCAGTGGTATTAGCACCGCCAAAAGGATCGTAAACCAAATCAGTCTCGTCTGTTGTCATTAAAATCGGTATTACTGGAAGAAGTTCAGACATCAATGCAGGGTGACCTGTTGGGAAGGCATCGTATGCTGGTTTATTTTTACCTGTGGCACACTTAATCATATGATCCACATCTTGAGCTGCAATGTGGTTGTAGATCTTCTTATAGGGTTTTGAGAGTGATTTTGTTTTCTTAGATACATTCCCGTTTTTATCCACGTCTTTAGCACCAGTCGTAATCCTTACCTCTTTTTCCTGATCCGTATATTTTAGTAAGTTGTATTTCGATTTTGAAGGATCAACCACGAACCATAAAATATATTCAATCTGATTTATCGGTCTTTTTACTTTTTCTCCCTGTGGATGGGGATTTGGTTTGGACCATATGATACATTCCTTGTATTTTAATTTTGTATGTTTTAAGATCGCTGCTTTCACCAAACCCGGTATATCCATGGCACAACCATTATCATAGGTGTCTCCAATATTTACAAACACATTTGAAGTTTCATTAAGAACTCCTTCAACCTTCCCAAAAACCTCCCCAATGTTATCCGCAAACTCCTCAGGGGTGTTTTCATGACCCAATTCTGAGCTTAAATTATTTTTATCGTAACCACGCAACATGTAGTATGGAATAGATGTGAATAGTGTAGCAATCTTTCTTAAGAATGCAGAAACATCTGTAATATCAACACAATTCATTTTAAAAGTGGTTGCCTTGTCAGGAATTACAAAGGTGTCTGTGTAATTATTTTGAAGGTTTTCTTTTTCTTCAATAAATCTATTGACTTGTTTAATGGTAAGGTTTCCTTTTGTTAACTCTGCTGTGAATCCATGATTTTTGTTTAAATCAATCTCTTTTAATTTACTCAGATATTTTTCACAGTCAGATAAATTCCACCCTTTGGTAACAACTCCATTTAATAATAAATTGTTCTCAAAGTCATTCTCAATAATTTTATCAAACTGACGGATTGCTTTGGGAGATTTCCAACGATAATCAAGTTTTTCTCTAAGAATCGCGTAACGATCGTAAGACTTTCCATTGTTTCCTTGACCCTGACGTTTCTCAACCGATTTAAAAACCTGTAGAACCTCTTTAGTGAGATCTTTAGCGGTCTTTACTCTATACATATTAAAGGATAAACGAAGGTCGATAGATGGATCTTCATCTACAAATTGGACTTTTACTTCTTCCCGACCTAAAGCACTTAGTAACTTAAGTCTTCGGTAACCATCAATTAATTGAAAATCTCTTGAAATGATTAAAGGTAATAACTGTTCCTCTTCTAAAGAGGATTTTAATTGATTCTCGAATTCCTCTGATTGGATTTGGTAGAAGTTTTTAAATTCTTCAACTTTTACTATTTGATCGATTTTTACGACTTCGAATTGTCCCATTGAATTTTTCATGATATAAAATTTAAAATTATACCACAAAGAAATTGTGAATGGAATAGTTAATAGCAAAGTGCAGGACTGCACTTCATTAAAGTGAGTTAACCTGAGACTCTAAATTCAAGAAGGTCTTTAGGGATAATTAGATGATTATCTGCAACGTCTATATAATAAGATGTAACAACTGATGATTTATTACCCTCCCCTTCGATTTCTGTTGATGAAATAATTCGATACTTTTTAGAGATTTCTTCAGAGGGAATGTAGTTAATCATTCTTTTATTAATTTTTGTGTGTCTTTGTGGCATATCTGCCAGATAACTATCAATTTCTTCATCATATATCACACCAGATAATTTCTCATGCAATGATTTGAATTTTTGACGAGCATCATGATAGTTACGATATCCATTAAAATCTGTTAAACCTATTTTTTTACCATGATTAATTAGATAATATAGATAGGTTATTTTGGTCTTCTTTGCTCTGACATCAAAATGGAATTTATTACCTCCAATGTAGATGTCATATGTCTGTGGCTTAACCTCAATTGTAAGTTGCTCATCAGTATAATCAAAAATGTAGTTGTCATTATATTCTTCACTAATCTGATTAAGTATTGACTTTATTTGAACAATTACATGATTTTGGACAATGTATGTGGCATTGTTTAGACAATAGAAACAAATATGACCCGAACTTATTTTGAATTTTGTTTCCTTCAAATTTTCACAGAATGAATTTATACAAGGCTCCACTTCCATGTGGATAAAATCATTCAGTTTAATAGATTCCAAATCAACTTCACTTAGGTTTTGGAATAAATTTTCAATTATTTGATGAGCAAGACCTAAGTGCGGTCGATTCTCAGTCACCTTATCCCAACCACTTGACTTGATAATTATATTTTTGTCTTGATAGAAACTTATCCATTCCTTAATTGTCTTTAGTTTTTTATTTGGAGTATCAAGGGGTTTAGATGAGACAATGACAACAAATTCATCTGAATCTAATCTTTCTTCATTTCTTACTAAATCTGATAATGACTTTAAATTATCTAGAGTGATTTTATTTAGAGTATTATGAAAGTCGAAGTACTCGGTCTTATTAGAAAACTCAATTAAGTTGAACTTCAAAGGACCTATCTGACTTGTGAGAATTTCCATGGCTTTATCCATGCTCTCCCTATTTCTATGACTTAGATGTACAATATTAACTTTCAAATTAAATAAGAGATTTATTAACGGGTAAATTTAGCAAAACAATTTCTTTTTAGCAATTCTGTCTTTTCTCTCTGTATTACATATTTATATTAAAAGAGAATATGAAAAACAACAAGGATGTAATGCTCACCTTAAGGATAGATAAAAACCAATACCTCAGACTTCTTGAAACGTTGGTCAGAGATCGAAAATCAAAGTCAACGTTTATTCGAGAATCAATTCAGAAATCGATAGATGATGGGTTTCCAAAAAACTGTCGTAAAAATGATCTCGAAGAGTGGATTAACTCACTTTGAGGATAATAAGTTGAATTCTTAGATTAGGATATTGCCAATTAGATTTTTACTATTAGATCCAAAAGAATTGTAATCGGCATAAACTCGTTGGGGATTGATCCTTTTATCAAGTAACCCTCATTTTAATTTTGTTTCAAATAGACCTTTGTGAGAGTTTCTCCCATGGTGTTACAAAGGATTTCTTGTGGATGATGTGCCAATGAGAATTGTTCCAACTGGTCCTGGTAGAGTTTAGTCTTCGATTCTGAGGTAATCAGGTAATAATGGAAATACTCATGGATAACGGTATTGATTAGTTCTCTCCGTATTACATTATTATCTCTATAAATTGTTATTGTGTTGTTGTAGTAACAATACTCACCGGCCAAATGAGATTTACCCTCAACTAAAGTCAGTAGTGGTTTTTGTTTTCTAATTGGATATAGTTCTAAACACCAATTCAAAACATCATTTGCCAACTCATGTTGCCAGTCTTCACCCTCACCAATCAAAAATTTAATAATCTCACTTATCAAGGTTAATATAAACAACCCTCCAACAACTGTAAAATAAATAGTGAAAAAGGTATTCATTATATTAAGTAAATGTTGAGTTCCATAACCGGAATCTACAGCGAGAATTTTAATTTGCCTAAAATTGATTTGAAAAGTTATTTGCTTATACTTTTGTATTAAGTATAAGTTTATCAAAATTCTCTTATCCCTTTACCAGCAATAAGTTACAGTGATTATGACCTATTGAAAGACTCACCCACCTTATACTTTCATAAAAAAATGCCGCATTATCTAAGTTTTGCGCTTATGTTAGCCTTGTTAATTAATAAAAACTTAAAAATGTCACTACAAGGTCAACGAACAACAACCGGTGCGATTACATGGGATGATTTTAAATCACTAATTGCTAAATTGGAACGAGATGGGAACTACAAATACTGTCTATTGATTTCCATTGGTGTATTTACGGGTTTACGAATAGGAGACATACTTAAATTAAGGTACACCGACTTTTCAGGGGGAGATATTTTAATAATAGTGGAACAAAAGACAAAGAAGACACGAAGAATTAAATTAAATCAAGATTTACTCGAAATAATATCTCGTGTCAAACGAAAACAACTGATAGATGACGACAATCAGTTTATATTTTTAAACAAGTATGGAACCAAACCCATTGATAAATCATGGGTAAACGTTTCCCTAAAAAAAATATTTAGACAGTATAAAGTACATGTTGATGGGAATGTATCCACCCACATGTTTCGCAAAACACTTGGAAACAGAGTTCTTAAATTAAATAACTACTCCAACCAGTCTATTGTTCTGTTAATGGAACTCTTTGGTCATTCTTCAATGGGAATTACAAAAAGATATCTTGGTATCAGAGAAAAAGAGGTGATGGGTGTTTATGAGAGTTTGAGTCTGTGAAAAAAACTCACAAATTAAAGTGTAGTCTAAAAAAGTGATAGATTAAAATGGAAACCTGAAGTGAGTCTAACTTCAGATCAGGAGAATTCTTTACGGCAGTAGTAGGTGGACTTTAAGTCAAGATTAAAAATACCTTCCAACTCAATAAAGTGGCCCATGATCCGAACCATTAGGATTAGATAGTTTTCGGCATTGCCGATTAAAAATTCGAAAAGTCACTGGTTCGAGTACTCAGTTTTTTATCATGTTCCGGGTGGCCTCCTTTCCTTCCTTCCGGCCTGCCGTATCCCCTATTAAAAAAGGCTTCAAGGGGGTCAAAAAGTAGGGGTCAATGATTTATGACAATTCTGCCGAAAAAAATTTTGCCAAATTTTGCCAGAATTTTGACTTCTTTATACCTGCCGAAGTTTGTCAAGAATCCGAACCATCGCAAAGGTGTCCAACTTACAATACTCAAGGAGTTGTCTCCTTTTTTCTTCAACATCTCCTTCAAATGATCCGGTTACCATGGAAAGAAATGTATTAGATGCTGCACCTCCCTCTTTGATCTCAAGGTCGTTATAGGATAGTTCAGGAACTAACGCAGGGAGTTCAGACTTTATGGAATAACTCCCTCTCATTTCGGGGGTATAGTACCACTTCTGTTGAAACGGAATCATTAGGTCTTTTAGACGATTTACGATCCCTTTCAACTCATTAGAATACTCAGGGAATACATCGATTAGATCATTGAGTTTCCTTCTCTCAAAACTAATATTGTATACCAATATGTCTCCCAAAGTCCCACAATCATGAATCAGTTGTTCTATAAATCCAATTCTCGGGTCTTCAGTTGGATCTGCAATGTATTCTCTGTGTTCTAATTCAGATGTGGGAGTTTCTTGGGTATTTTCATAAGATTTCAAATTTAATGATTTTGAAAACACTCTCTTAATTTTTGTCTAAATTAGTACACTTTTTGCTGACGATTTACAATTAAATCCTTGTTAGAAAGCTCCTCACTTTAGATGAAAACTTCTTTATTCTCTGAAAAGATTCGTCTCATATCAATAGTTTGATAGAAAATAATATATATCATATCTTTTTGATCAGTGTTTTTAAAATCCCACAGACTTCTAAGTTCAGTCGTATTTGGCTCATAAAATAACATTTGATGAAACTTATGAATCAGACGATTCACACGTTTAGTTCTTGATAAACTTTTGAACAGTTTGTTGAATACCATCCGATATCCTAATCATATACACACCACTTGGCAATGCTTGTACATTGATATTATTTGTATTCTTTATAGAAATTATTTCATTGCCTAACATATTGAAAATAGCAATAGATATTGGAGTTTTATTCCCGGATATAAACAGTTTACCTTTTACTGGGTTTGGATAAACTTTTAACTTATAATTAGTATTCTCTGCAATTGATAGATTTGATTCGATAATTACAGTTCTGGTTACTTGAACAGCAGCATTGTTGTTAGCATCACTAACGTTATAAGTAACTGAATATGTTCCAATAGTCGAGGTATCAACATTATTTACAGTTACAATATCATCTGTAATATCTCCATCATAATTATCCGAAGCGGTAGCTCCTGCATCTGTGTAAGTACTTCCAACTTCTATCTCANAACATTATTTACAGTTACAATATCATCTGTAATATCTCCATCATAATTATCCGAAGCGGTAGCTCCTGCATCTGTGTAAGTACTTCCAACTTCTATCTCAACTGTAGCTTCTCCTACTAAAGTAATTACTGGGGAGGTGGTGTCTACCACATTCACAGTTCTGGTTACTTGAACAGCAGCATTGTTGTTAGCATCACTAACGTTATAAGTAACTGAATATGTTCCAATAGTCGAGGTATCAACATTATTTACAGTTACAATATCATCTGTAATATCTCCATCATAATTATCCGAAGCGGTAGCTCCTGCATCTGTGTAAGTACTTCCAACTTCTATCTCAACTGTAGCTTCTCCTACTAAAGTAATTGTTGGAACTTCATCAGAGACTAATCTATCACAATAAATTAATACAGAATTTAAGTCAAAAGTTACTTTTGGATCTATAGCATTCATTACCAAATAATATTTAATCCAACCATCTGATTCAATTACCTTTTTCACCCCAAAACCCAACAAACCTTCTTCAAACTCATTACCTGAGTTATCATTTAGGATGGATAAATTAAAGTTTCTATGTCCCCAATTAGATGAAACATCGTCATAATTCCAAGAATAAATAGCCTGTTCTATCGGAATATTACTTTCTGTGGGATTATTTGCCAGGTAGGCAAGGTTTTCCGAAAAACCATAGAATTCAATATTATTCTTTAGCGATAGGTCTGAATCAATTCTTTCCCAAGGAGTATTTGTATTTATTCCATTAAGCGTCAGTGGAAGATTATGGGACAACCCATTATTATTTTGTGCAAGCGCATCTGCGTATTGCTGAGCAATAGCTACTAACTCGGTACTTACCCCTTGAAATGTGGGAAGCCCTCTAGCCACACGTTCGGAGTTTAGCAGAAACAGAGCTTTTTCTTGGTAGCTAAGTAGAAACCACTTCTCTATTTTTTCGCTTTCTGAACACACCTCACCTTCGTTGGGACAAACCTTTAATTTTAAATTTGAAGGGAACTCAAACGATTTGTAAGCGGCATATACCGTTGGATCCAAATTCCTAGCCGCAGTAAAATTCTCTTCGATCTGAGCAAGTGTTACGCCAATCTTAGATCCTACCCAGGCTCGATTACTTAATCCAGAAGGAATAGGAAGAAAATTTTTACTGTTGTCATTCTTATAATTATCCAATGCCTCCTGATTGATCTGCTCCAATGGAGGGCCACAGCTGGAATCTGAGAAATCATTGACAATAGAGATTGAAATAATAGACACATTACTATCGACAGTTCCATCGTTTGTTTTGTAGGTTAGCAAATCTGAAGTAAAGTCTCCAGAGTCACTAGTATACGTTAACACACTTCCTGAAAGGACAGCTGTTCCATTGGTAGGACCACTAACTATAGAATAGGTTAAGTTGTCACCATCACCATCTGATCCTAGCAAGTCAATTGAGGAGGGCACCTGCTTTTTGACTGTTTTTGAAATAGCTGCTGTTAAAGGGGGGTCATTTACTGAAGAAATAGTAACGGATATGGTTGAAATATTACTATCCACTGACCCATTATAGGCCTTGAATGTAAAGGCATCTGGTCCGAAGTAATTTGCATTGGGGCTATACAAAGCCATGTTATCCGAAATGGAAACTGTTCCATGTTGAGGCTGGGTGACTGTAGAATATGTCAACGAATTTTGACTTTCACCTGTGACCGCTAGTTCCACACTGATTGGAGTATCTTCCTCTGTTGAAATAGAAAAAGAGTTGGTAGAAAAGGTGCTTTGAACTACGATTGTATAGTCTTCCGTTTCTCCACCATTATATCCTGTAGAGGAAACCGCACTTGGGGTATATGGATTAGGATGATAGTCACGTCGAATTCGCAACGTTTTTGATCCTAAACTAACATTACTTGGAATTTGAATAGTCCCGGTAACACTTTCTTTGCCGGTAAAACTTGAAATAAGTTCGGTGTTTTGAAATTCTCCATCGGCATTCCAATCCACCCAAATATCTGTTCTAGAAAAATCAAACTTGTAAATATGATTTATATAAAATGGGATTGAAGCCCCTCTGTTATGAGTAGTGGAAAGTTGTCGGTAGTCACTGTATCCGCTTTCACATAAAATAGAATAACTGTAGTTATTAATACTGCCTACTAGAACTTGATAAATTTCTTCGCCACTTAACGGCAAGGCATGGATAGGGAGCTGTACAGGGGAAAGTGATGCATCGTAACATTGATCAGGATCATCAACCACAATAGTGATAACTCCTAGATTAGATGAAGTATATCCATCACTAGCAGTGTAGGAAAGTGAAGTAATTCCACTGAAAGTAGAATTAGGAGTAAATGTTAACTCATCATTGGTTTGACTAACTGTCCCCTGACTAAAAGATGTGATGGTAAAAATTAAATTATCTGAATCTGCATCCGAACCAATCAAAGTAATAGTTATTGGCGTGTTTTTCTTGGTTGTAACAGAAAAACTCTGTACCACAGGTGGCGTATTTGAACTAATGGAAATACTTACCGTAGCAGGTTGAGATGTGGCTTTACCATCGCTTACTTGATAAGTAAATGAATCATTCCCCACAAAATTAGAATTTGGTGTATAGGTAGCTTGAGAATCGCTCAATGAAATTTGTCCATTTGATACATTCCCCACCGTATAGGTTAACGCATCCCCATCAGGGTCTGATCCGGAGAGGGTTATTTCAGTTGAGGTATTTACTTTTGTACCTATCGAAAGGTCCGATGCTACAGGTGGATCTTCAACAGGAGACACTTCAACAGTTACCGTAGCATAGGTGGAGTTCGTTTTTCCGTCATTAGCTCGGTATGTAAAATTATCTACTCCATTAAAATTGGCTTTGGGAGTATAGGTAACACTATTCCCTGTTACCACAGCCGCTCCATTAACAGGTTGAGTAATGGAATATGTCAATTGGTCACCATCAGCATCGGTTCCTACCAGCGTAATTTGAACAGGTGAGTCTTCGGAGGTAGTAGACGACAAATCGTTCACAGATGGGGCACTATTATTGATATTGGGGTCTGTGACAATAAAGGTGTAATCTTCGGTTTCACCCCCTTCATAATTTCCACCTGGTGAAACTGGTGTGGGGACATAGGGAGAATCAGCTGAGACCCTCCTAATTCGCATTACTTTAGGCCCTGTGCTAATGTTATCTGGAACAGTGAATCTGCCAGAAAGGATCTGTAAACCAGTAGACTGAGCCATTAATTCAGCATTTTGAAAAATACCATCTCCACTCCAATCGATCCAAATATGAGTTCTAGAGTTGGGAAAATTATAGTTACCAGTAACTACATAATCAACAGAAGCTCCCAAATCATGCGTGGTGGAGATATTTCTAAATTGACTGTATCCCAATACATCATCATTACAGGTTGGATCGGAAGAACTATTGTCGATTTGACCAATCTGAACCTTATTAATTCTATTTCCAAGGTAAGATCCAAAATGTTGTGGATAATCTACTGCAACAACTCCTTCACCAAAACATGGATCGTTGGAACCATAAGGAATTCTATGAGTCGCAATACTGGCGATAACAGAAGCTCTTTCACGAATTAATCTTGCATTGTCATTAAATCCTACAGTTCCTATTGCCCCGCCACTGAGTACAACCTGTGGATTTGAATAATACAAAATTTCATTGCCGCACATAATTGTTTTTTGTACTCCATTGTCGTAACCATTTGCATAGGGAAATCCTGAACTACCTCCACTGCAATGTGAAGACCCAAAGTTGTGTCCTACTTCATGTCTCAATACATTTTCGGATTCAATAGCGTTTAAGGACTTTCTTCCCTGTGTATCCCCCCAGCCTTCTGCAGTATTGTAACTTTTAGGGTTTAGCCTCTCTTGATACATGGCAATGTAATCAGCACCCGTTTCGATCATTTCTTTTTCAAACAGGGTGGATACATAGGCAAGCCCATCCGAATTTAAATTAATCCCAGTATTGTGGTCTTTAACTGCGGTTCCTACCAATCTCAAATAAACATTATCCACTAGGGAGTTAGATAAACTTTGATTTATCGTTTGGACCATCCTAGCAGCATGAGCTTGGTAGGTATCTCCATATCGCACCAAATAATTAACAGCATCGTTTGAATACCCAATAAAAATATCTATGACATATTTACCATTTGCATCCTTTTCCGAACACCCCACATCATTGGCCGTGTTCGCACATGTTTCGCTAGTTCTTAGTACAGGACTTTTTACTGATTTCTTTGCTAGTTGGGAATAATCTAGAGATGGTAGTTGGGCTAGATCAACGCCCTCTAAACCACATTTAAATTCATTAAAATCAGATTTATTGGGTTCCTCAATCCATAGCGATTTTGAAAATGGCTTCAATGGTCTAATCGTAAAAGTACCATCATGATCAGAAAACTTGATGGTTGTGTCTCCTGTTTTACCATCAATGGTCATCACAGCATTTCTGTAATTAGCTTGATTAGTTACCCTTTTATCGAAAACAACTCCATTGATAGTTATTATTCCATTAATATCAATAATTTTATCTTTATCCCAAGTAATAATTTTATCACCATAAGATGTTGGAATAATAGTTTTTGAGGAGTTTATTTCTTTGTTTAAATCAATTAATTCAATAGTTGTTTTATTAATTAACTGATTGTGATTTGATGAAAAGTCTTCTTTTTTCTGAGAAAGAATATTACTAAAAAAAAGTAACATAAATATTATAAAAATATTTTTCATGAATATTTTTTTAAAAATAAGTTATAATTATTCTAGAGTATTGTATGTCTTCAAACTAAAGTGGTCTTTTGTTAAGAGAGTGTTTAGTTAACAATGCTAAGATAAATTTTTTTTTTGATTTGTTGTTAATTTTAATTTTTGACTAAATCAGATCACTTTTTGCTGAAGATTTATGTTTATGGTTTGATTTTTTAACTCTAAAATGAATTGTAGATTTTACAATTGGATTTTTCAAAGGTGTTAGAGAAGTTAACTAAAGTCACTGGGAACTTAAGAGATCTACACAATATGACTTACTTTAAAAATTAACATCTTAACCATGCACATTTGTTTGCAAATTGCAAACAAATGTGATAAAAAGAACAAATATTGGACAATATTGACAAAAATCTAATGATGCATAAACATGGAGTTGTCTTAAGTATGAGGTGGATATTTATCTTTTATCATAGAGAAAAAGAAAATAAAAAACACATAACGTATTGTTTGTTAGTTATTTACACTTAATATGATTCACAAAAAAACCACCCTTAAATAGAGTGGTTTATAAAGTGGTCCCACGAGGGCTCGAACCTCGGACCACCTGATTATGAGTCAGGTGCTCTAACCAACTGAGCTATGGGACCAAAATTATTGGGTGCAAATGTACTATTTATTTTAAAATCTTACAATAAAAAATAAAAAACTTAAACGGTTCTTTTCATTAACCACAAACCAAAACTTTTTAAGCGCTCTTTATCAGCATCTTTTATATCCATTTTAGTTAAAGTTTCAAAAGCTTTTTCTGTATACCTCTCTATTTCTTGCTTAATAAGGCTAGGAATATCATTCCGTTCAAAAATTCTTCTAACATCTGCAATCTTAATAGTATTTTCTTTTAATTTTTTCCTGTACAAGTATTTTAGTTTCCCGCCATCGTTTTCATTTGCTACTTCTAAAGCCTTTAAATATAGGTATGTTTTTTTGTTCTCTATAATATCTCCTCCCACTTGTTTTCCAAAGGTTTTTGGATCTCCAAAGGTGTCTAAAAAATCGTCTTGTAATTGAAATGCCAACCCTAGATTTAAACCAAAATCGTAAATTAAATCAGCATTTTCTTCGGATGTTTTTGCAACTATTGCACCCATTTTTAGGGCTGCTGCTACTAAAACAGAAGTTTTTAAGCAAATCATATTAACATACTGGGCTATGGTTACGTCTGTTCTTGTTTCAAAATCTACATCTAGCTGTTGTCCATCACAAACCTCTAAAGCAGTTTTGCTAAATAATTTTGCTAATTTTTGAAAAACATCTGCATCGTAATTTTCAAAATATTGATAGGCCAAAATCAACATCGCATCCCCAGAAAGAATTCCTGTATTAATATTCCATTTTTCGTGTACTGTTTTTTGCCCTCTTCTTAAAGGTGCAGCATCCATAATATCATCATGAACCAAGGTAAAATTATGAAAAACTTCAACAGCCAAAGCTGCTGGCAAAGCTTTTTTAAAATCACCAGAAAAAATATCTGCAGCCATTAAAGTAAGTACAGGTCTTATTCTTTTACCTCCTAATTGTAAAATATAATCTATTGGCTCGTAAAGATTTTTAGGTTCTCTCACCCATTTTTTAGATTCTAAGTAGCTTAGAAATTCTTTTTGATAATGTAAAATGTCCAAATTGTATTTTTTTGTAAAAATAATGTAAAGAATTTTCAATAAATAATTCAAATGTTAAAAAATATTTAAAACTTTGGAAACTTTTTTTGTTTCTAAAGTTTCCTTTTGTAAATTTGCATCTTTACTTATGAGAGAAAAAATATTAGACATATCTAAAGACTTGTTTTTAAACCTAGGGTTTAAGAGTGTTACTATGGATGAAATTGCAAGTAATTTGGGAGTTTCTAAAAAAACCATCTATAAGTACTTTAAAAACAAAACTGATTTAGTTGCAGGTGTTACAGACTATATGTTTACTGCTATTTGTTGTGGTATTGATGATGTTTGTGGGCAAAAACTAAATCCAATTGAAGAAATTTTTTCTATTAAAAGGATGGTAATGAAACATCTTAAAGACGAAAAATCATCTCCACAATATCAGCTGCAAAAATATTACCCTAAAATTTATGCCTCTTTAAAGCAAAAACAATTTCATGTTATGCAAAAGACAATTAAAGAGAATCTTTTAAGAGGTATAGGATTAGAACTTTTTAGAGAAAGTATTAATGTAGAGTTTATTTCTAGAATTTATTTTTATGGAATGATTGCCATTAAAGATCAAGAGATTTTTCCGTTAACCAACTTTTCTATGAATGAGCTTATGAACAACTATTTAGAATATCATATTAGTGGCATTGCTACAGAAAAAGGATTACAAGAACTACAAAATCAATTAACACAGAAACAATAACCAAATGAAAAAAACAATATTGGCTATATGTACTTTCTTTTTGTTTATCGCTTTTAATGCACAAGAAAAAGAAATGAGTCTCTCTCTAGATGACGCTATTGCATACGCTCTAGAGCATAGCTACAACACAAAAGCCGCTAGAAACGATATCAATTCTGCCAAAGAAAAAGTTTGGGAAACTACTACCATTGGATTGCCGCAACTTAATGCTAATGTAGATTATCAAAATTTTTTAAAACAACCTATTTCTGTTGCAGACATTAATGGAGATGGTGTAGATGAAGAGTTTGTTTTTGGAACAAAACAAAATATAAATGCTTCTGTTACGCTAACACAATTACTATTTGATGGCTCCTATTTAGTAGGTTTGCAAGCCTCTAAAACATATTTAAAAATTTCTAATCAGGCACAAGAAAAAACAGAGCTCTTAACCAGAGAAGCAGTTGTAAATGCTTACGGAAATGTTTTAGTAACAGAAAATAGTATTGCTATTTTACAAGGAAACATAAAAATTCTTCAGAAGAATTATAATGATGCTAAAAAGATTTATGAAAACGGATTGAATGAAGAAGAAGATGTAGAGCAATTAGAAATTACTTTGGGTAATTTAAAAAATCAGTTAAACAATGTTATTAGAATGAAAGAAATTGCTTATCAAATGTTAAATCTTTCTATAGGAAATCCCATAAACACAAAACTTATATTAACAGATACGCTAGACTCTTTAACAGAAACTAATATAAATTTAGATCTAATAGCTCAAGAGTTTAACTTTAATAATCATATAGACTTTAAAATTGCAGAGAACGATAGAGAAACTAAGAGATTAATGGTAAAGTTAGAACAAAGCAAAGCGTTGCCAAGTTTAAATGCTTTCATGAATTATGGTACCCAAGGTTTTTCTAACTCGTTTACTTTTTTTACTAGTGAACAACGATGGTTTCAATCATCATTATTTGGTGTTAGTTTAAACATACCTATTTTTAGTAGTTTGGGTAGAACCGCAAAAACGGCTCAAGCTAAAATAGCTTTAGAAACTGCAGATTTACGTTTAGAGGAAACCAAACAAAGATTGAGTTTACAAGCTAAAAAAGCGAAAAACGATTACCAACTAAGTATTGAAAACTACAATACTGCAAAGAAAAATGTGGGTTTAGCAGAACGCATAGAAAAGAAACAACGTATTAAGTTTTTTGAAGGTATTTCTACTAGTTTCGAATTACTTCAAGCACAAAACCAACTATATACACAACAGCAAAATTACATTCAATCTATGTTAGATGTTATTGCTAAAAAAGCAACCTTAGAAAACGCCTTAAACTTACCAATCACAAAATAAAAAAAATCATGAAAAAAATATATTTAGCACTTTTAACTACACTTATTTTAGCTTCTTGTGGAGAGAAAAAAGAACAATCTTTAGATTATGTTATCGCTACAAAAAATTTAAAAGAAATTAGAAATAAAAAATCTGAGTTAGACAAACAAGTAGCAGATATTTCTCAAAAAATTAAGAAACTTAACAAAGAAATTGAAAAATTAGATACTATAAAAAAAGCTCCATTAGTAACTGCTTTCTCAATTAAAAATGAAGTTTTTACACATTTTTTAGAATTACAAGGAAATGTAAAAACAAAACAAAATGTGTTAATCTACCCAGAAATGCCAGGTACCTTAGAAAAGGTTTTGGTTAAAGAAGGACAAAAAGTAACAAAGGGACAAATTTTAGCTAAAATTGATGATGGTGGTATGGCACAACAAGTAGCTCAGTTAGAGGCCACAACTGCACTCGCTAAAACAACCTACGAACGTCAGAAAAGATTATGGGGACAGAAAATTGGTTCAGAAATTCAGTTTTTACAAACTAAAACCAACTACGAAGCGCAAAAAAACACGTTAGCTCAGTTAAAAAAACAATTGGATAAATCTACCATTAGAGCTCCATTTTCTGGTATTATTGATGAAGTTATCAAAAACCAAGGTAACGTAGTTTCTCCTGGTCCAGGTTCAGCAATATTTAGAATTGTAAATCTTAGCAACATGTATATAGAGGCAGATGTGCCAGAAACCTATATCACTAATATTACCAAAGGGAAAGATGTAGAAATTCAATTTCCTGTTTTAGGCAAAACTATAGAAACTAAAGTACGTCAAACTGGTAATTTTATCAATCCATCAAATCGTACTTTCAAAGTAGAAATTGGAGTACCTAACCAAGATAGAAGTATTAAACCAAACTTAACAGCAAAGTTAAAAATTAACGATTACACGAGTCCAAAAGCCATTTTAATTCCACAAAGTATTATATCAGAAAATGCTGAAGGCAAACAGTATGTATACGTAGTAAAAAATATTAAAAACAATATTGGTACTGCTATGCAAACCGTTGTTAAAACAGGAAAAACACAAGGAGATATTATCGAAATTTTAGAGGGTATTTCAGTTGGAGACCAATTAATTGAAGCTGGAGCTAGAACCGTTAAAGACGGGCAAGAAGTAAAAATTAGTCAGTAGTTTTTAGACTGTAGATTGTAGAATTATGAAAACAATAAAATTCAAATTTGAAGATTTAAAAGTTTATCAAAAATCTCTTGATTTTGTTGATACAGTTTACAATACTACAAAACAATTTCCATCAGAAGAAAACTATAGATTAACTTCTCAATTTATAAGAGCAGCAACATCAATATCTTTAAATATAGCTGAAGGATCTGGAGATACAAACCCACAATTTAGCAGGTTTTTAAAAATCTCTTTAGGCTCAATTAAAGAATGTGTTATATGTGTAACTATTGCTAATAATCAAAATTTCATTACAGAAAATGAAAGCTTGATATTAAGAGAAAAATTAGCTGAATTATCAAAAATGATTACAGCTTTATTAAAATATTTAAACCAAACCAAAGACTAACGTCTAAAGACCACAGACTAATGACTAAAATCAAAAAAACTGACAAGGAATTTAAACTATCCTCGTGGGCCATATCAAATAAAACCACGATGTATGTTGCTATTTTCTTGATTCTAATTTTAGGTATTTCTGCATATTTTAGTATGCCTCGAGAAGATTTCCCTGAGATTAAAGAAACCAAAATATACATTAGCACTCTCTATCCTGGAAACACTGCAGAAGATATAGAAAAACTAATTACAGATCCGCTAGAAGACCAATTAAAAGGGTTGAGTGGTGTTGTAGAAATTACCTCAACTTCTCAAGAAGATTATTCTATGATTATTGTAGAATTTGATGATGACATGGATGTAGAAGTTGCCAAACAACGGGTAAAAGACAAATTAGATACCGAAAAAGCATCTGAAGATTGGCCTACGTTTAATGGTGCAAAAGTAGACCCAAATGCTTTTGATTTAAGTATGTCTGAAGAGATTCCTTTTTTAAATATTAATATTTCTGGTGATTATCCACTGCAAAAACTAAAAGAGTTTGCAGAATATTTACAAGATGAAATTGAAGATTTAAATGAAGTAAAACAAGCAGACATAAGAGGTGTGCAAGACAGAGAGGTTGAAGTGGCTGTAGACATTTATAAAATGATGGCTATGCAAGTAAGCTTTAACGATATTGTAGGTGCTATCCAGAATGGAAACATTACCTCTTCTGCTGGTAATTTAATTGCAAGTGGGCAAAGAAGAACCATAAGAATTTTAGGAGAAATCGAAAAACCATTAGACTTAAAAAACTTTGTAATTAAGTCTGAAAAAGGGAATTCTATCTACTTAAAAGATGTTGCAACCATAAGTTTTAAAGAAAAAGACAAAACCACATTTGCTAGAAAAGATGGCAAACTAGTGGTTATGTTAGATGTAAAAAAACGTGCTGGAAAAAACATGGTTGCTGCTGCAGATGAAATAAAAATCATTGTCGATAAAGCCAAAGACGAGTATTTTCCAAAGAATTTAGAAGTAAGCATTACCAACGATTTATCTGACAAAACCATTGGTCAAGTAGATGATTTGGTGAACAATATTATTTTCGGAATTATCTTAGTAGTTACTGTTTTAATGTTCTTTTTAGGATTTAAAAACGCCCTATTTGTTGGTTTTGCTATTCCAATGTCTATGTTTATGTCTTTAATGATTTTAGGCGCCATTGGTTATACCCTAAATACCATGATTCTGTTTGGACTAATTATGGGACTTGGAATGTTGGTTGATAACGGAATTGTAGTGGTAGAAAACGTATATCGCTTAATGGATGAAGAAGGTTTATCTAGAATCGAAGCAGCCAAAAAAGGGATTGGAGAAATTGCGTTTCCTATTATAATTTCTACTGTAACTACAGTTGCAGCCTTTGTACCTTTAGGTTTATGGCCTGGGCTTTTTGGGCAGTTTATGATTTATTTCCCAATTACATTATCTGTAGTTTTAGGTTCTTCTTTAGTAGTGGCTATTTTCTTTAATTCTGTTTTGGTTTCTCAGTTTATGACCACCGAAGATAAAGATATGCCCATCAAAAGAATCATTACCATTTCTGCAATTGTAGGGTTGTTTGGTATTGTAATTTTACTAGTAGGAGGCGAGTATAGAGGTTTAGGCTCTGTTATGGTATTTACTGCAATTATGTTGTGGGTGTACAGATTATTCTTAAGAAAAGCCGCTAATTATTTTCAAAAAAACACATTGGTTTGGTTAGAAAACACTTATGAAAAAACATTAAAAGCGGCTTTAAGTGGATGGAAACCAATTGCAATTACAGTAGGTACTTTTATCTTATTATTTGCAGCTTTTGGAGGCTTTGGTGCATCTGTTGCATCACAAAGAACAAAAATAGAGTTTTTCCCAGACAACAAACCCAATCAAGTTGTGGTATATATCGAATATCCACAAGGAACAGATATTGACGAAACCAATAAAATTACCAAAGAAATTGAGCAACTTGTGTATGGCATCTTAAACCAAGAGATGTATATGGATAATGGTAAAAACTTCATGGTAGAAAGTGCTGTTTCTCAAGTGGGTGAAGGTGCTGGAAATCCGCAAACAGATGGTGGTTCTGCTGCAGAAATGCCACATAAAGGTAAAATTACAGCCTCTATGCGTCAGTATAAATACAGACGTGGTTTAGATAGTGAAAAATTGCGTCAAAAAGTACAAGAAGCCTTAACAGGAATTTACCCAGGGGTTTTAATTTCTGTTGAAAAAGATGCGAATGGACCACCTGCTGGAGCGCCTATAAATATCGAATTAGAAGGAAAAGATTATGAAGAATTAATAGCCACTGCAGAAAAAATGCGTGCTTTTGTAAACTCTAAAAACGTTCCTGGTGTTGATGAGCTAAAGATAGATGTAAACAAAGACAAACCTTCTATGAAAGTAGAAGTTGATCGAAAAAAAGCAGGTGAATTAGGGGTAGCCACAGGACAAGTTGGCCAACAATTAAGAAACTCTATTTTTGGAGCAAAAGCGGGAATTTATAAAGAAGATGGAGATGATTACGACATCAACGTTCGTTTTAATGAAGATATTAGATATAACAAAAGTGCATTATTTAACCAAACAATTACGTTTAGAGACAATACTGGGCAAGTAAAAGCAGTTCCTATTTCTGCAATTGCAAAACAATCTAATAGTTCTGGTTTTAGTGCGATAAAACACAAAGACACCAAACGTGTTGTTACAGTATATTCTCAATTAGCTCCTGGTTATGTAGATGCTGCAGCTGTGGTAAATCAGATTAAAGAAGAAATGAAAAACTTTACTGAAAAACCAGCCAGCATTCGTATTGATTATACAGGTCAAATAGAAGAACAAAACAAACAACAAGCCTTCTTAATGGGTGCTTTCTTTAAAGGTTTGGCGTTAATTTTCTTTATTTTGATTTTTCAGTTTAACTCAGTTTCTAAACCTGCCATTATTATGATTGCTATTTTCTTAAGCTTTATTGGTGTTTTTGGAGGTATTGTAATTACAGGGAGTTCTTTTGTTATTATGATGACCATGATGGGGATAATTTCGCTTGCAGGAATTGTAGTAAATAACGGAGTTGTTCTACTTGATTACACCCAATTATTAATCGACAGAAAAAAGGAAGAACTAGATTTAGAAGATACAGCGTATTTACCTAAAGAATATCTTTTTGAAGCTGTGGTAAAAGCAGGAAAGGCTCGTTTACGTCCGGTATTATTAACAGCAATTACTACTATTTTAGGGTTAATTCCGTTAGCAATTGGCTTAAACATCAACTTCTTTACATTGTTTAATGAGTTTGATGCTAACATTTATATGGGTGGAGATAATGTAATTTTCTGGGGTCCTTTAGCCTGGACAGTTATTTATGGTTTATTTGTAGCAACTTTTTTAACATTGGTTGTAGTACCAATTTTATTCTACTTAATTACACAATTAAAGATGTGGATAAAAGGTTCTAAAAGTTTAGAAAATTTAGAAATTAGATAAAACCATTTAATAAAACTAAATTAAAAAGGATTGAAGTCTTAAGATTTCAATCCTTTTTGTATTTTCGAAATCATGTTACAAAAACCCTCTTTTACAGTAAACCAAATAAAACGAAAACTGGAGCAATACTGTATCTATCAAGATCGATGTCATAAAGAAGTAGAGCAAAAAATGAAGGAATACAAATTAATTCCTGAAGCGAGAGAATTGATTCTTTTAGACTTAATGAAAGATAATTTTTTAAACGAAGAACGCTTTGCAAAAAGTTTTGCTAGAGGAAAGTTTAGAATAAAAAATTGGGGCAAACAACGAATTGTAAGAGAATTAAAGTTTAAAGATATTTCTACCTACAATATAAAATCGGCTCTAAAAGAAATTGATGATGAAGAATACCATACAACTATTTACAGAATTACAGAAAATAGAAATGCTGTTATTTCTGAATCAAACATCCATAAAAGAAAACAAAAACTAACTGGTTTTTTAATGCGAAAAGGATTTGAAAGCGAATTAATTTATAAAGTGGTTAACGAAATAATTAGCGCATAAATGACTACTTATATCTATTTAAAAAAATAGAATCGTTTTTCTTTTTTGCAGTAATTACAGCTTGTATATCATCATTTGGTATGGCAACAGACAATACATATTGTTTAATTTTCCAAGTATTGTTTTTCTTTTCTAATACTCCAGAACCTCTGCAAGTTCCCATCCAAGTATTTAATAGTTCATCAAACCAAGCAAAATCTCCAATTTCATTAAGGTATACATTTCTTTCAAGAGTTTTAAAATCCCATGCTTTGCCTCTATCAAAATAAGGTTTGCTAAAATTAGAAAACTGTTTTTTAGACCAAATTTCTTCTGCAGCTGTTCCAATATATACTGCACTACTATCTAAAGCACCAAAATAATTGGTGTAATTTGCATTTGAAGCTGCTTTGTGCCAATTTATCAAAACACTATCTATGGTTGCTTTTTCTGAAGTAATACTTACTTTTTTTGGAAGTTCTTGACAAGCAAAAAACAATAATGAAACACTTAATATAATTCCTAATTTTCTCATCAATACTATTGCCTTTTTAAGGCTCCTTTATCTAAATTATTTTTATTGATGAACTTTTCTTTTAACTTTAAATCTATTGTTTTTTTTGAAAAATTATCAATTTTTGTGGTATCTAAACCGATAAAACTAACATCTACATCAATTAAATCTTCAAAACGTTGTTTCTGTAAAATGGTATTAACTTTAATATTTACAGCAGAAAAAGCTTCAATCGTTTTATCTACTTGTACATTTACTTCTGTTGCTTTTATTGCAGGAATATCTTTTAAATCTGCCAACCTTAAGGTTTCATTATATAAAACATTTACTCTAGCTTTAAAAGACGCAATGTTAAATTTTTTTGGAATGCTATCACTTAAACTTTTTACCAAATCTTTTAATTCTACAGCATTATTTAAGGCTTCGTTAGGCGATATATTTCTGTAATTCACAAAAAAAGAATCTACCAATTTTAATTTTTGCCAACCTGCAACATCGTTTAAGAACTTTGGAGCTACCGATTTTGTAGCATTGTGTTTGGTAACCAAACTCATTAAAGGCTTTGCAGTTTTAACCGCTACTTCTTTTTCTTGTTTATCTCCACAAGAAATTACAAGAAGTAATAACAATAAAATGTATAAATATTTCACAACTTTGTTTAAAAAAAGTAAAAATACATAAATATCTTGCACCGTTTTCGTTTTTAAGAAAACCCTAACAAAACAAAAAAATAAAGTATTAAAATTATTGAATAATTATTTATTTAAAATATAATTGCGAATAATTAAATTAAGTACCTTTGTTTTTAATTTTAATTGAATTCAATATATGAACGAAACCATATTAGTTTTAGGTGCTAGTGGTCAAATAGGAACCGAGTTAACAGAAAAGCTACGTTCAGTGTATGGCAAAAAGCAAGTTATTGCCTCAGATATTAGAGGTGGAGATGCTGCTATAATGGCATCTGGCCCATTTGAAATTATAGATGCAACTGATAAAGAAACCATTTTAAAAACAGTTAAAAAATACAAAGTAACACAAGTATATTTATTAGCCGCAATGTTATCTGCAACTGCAGAAAAATATCCACAGAAAGCTTGGAACTTAAACATGAACTCTTTATTAGCTGTGTTAGATTTAGCAAAAGAAAACCACATAAAACAAGTATATTGGCCAAGTTCTATTGCGGTTTTTGGCCCAACAACTCCAAAAGAAAACACACCACAAAAAACAATTATGGAACCTTCTACAGTTTACGGTATTAGTAAACTTTCTGGAGAATTTTGGTGTAATTATTATCATAAAAAATATGGTGTAGATGTTAGAAGTTTACGCTTTCCTGGTATTATTTCTTGGAAATCAAAACCAGGAGGAGGTACTACAGATTATGCTGTAGATATTTATTTTAAAGCATTAGAAGATGGTAATTTTAATTGTTTTTTATCAGAAAACACACGTTTACCAATGATGTATATGGATGATGCTGTAAATGCAACCATCCAATTAATGCAAGCTAAATCAGAAGCTATTAAAGTTAGAACTTCTTACAATTTAGCTGCTATAGATTTTACACCAAAAGAAATTTTTGAAGAAATTAAAAAACATGTTCCAGATTTTACAATTACCTACAATCCAGATTTTAGACAGCAAATAGCAGATAGTTGGCCTTCTAACATTAACGATTCTGAAGCAAGAAAAGATTGGAATTGGAAACATCAATTTGATTTGGCAGCGATAACAAAAGATATTCTTATAAATCTTAAAAAATAAATTGTAAGAAATTAGTGTATATTTCGTCTTAATAAAAAACCCAATTGTAACAAAGGTTACCAAGAAAAATAAGTATAAAAATTACCTTTATTTAAAATAAAAAAGATGAAAAATAGTTTAGAAAAAAGTTTACAAAATGCTATTTCTTACGAAACTTACAGAACTTTAGTAAGTAATTTATTAGCAAATGGTAAAGCAACAGGTCCCCTACAATCAGAAGCCTTAACAAACTACAGCTTGTTAAACGATAGAAGAATGAAACGCCTTGATAAAACGCTTCAAATTTCTGAAGATACAATTGCTACTATAAATAGCATAAAAGAATCACAAACTTGGTTAACAATAACAGAGGGTTGGTGTGGAGATGCCGCACAAAATTTACCTGTAATTAACAAAATTGCTGCTATAAACCCAAACATCAATTTAAAAGTAGTTTTAAGAGACGAAAATTTAGAACTCATGGATTTATTTTTAACCAATGGTGGTAGAGCAATTCCAAAATTAATTGCATTAGATGCAGAACATAATGTGATATTTACTTGGGGACCAAGGCCTTCTGTAGCCACAAAAATGGTGGCAGACTACAAAGCAAAAAACGGTAGTTTAGACGCTCAATTTAAGCAAGACCTACAAGTTTGGTACAATAAAGATAAAGGCAAAAGCGTACAAGAAGATATTGTTAGGTTGCTAATACATCGCTTTTCAGAAAAAAAAATAATCTTTTAAAACTCGACATTTATAAAACCGTAAGCTTATATAAGCTTACGGTTTTTCTTTTGGTTATATTTGTATTTTAAAAGAAACAAATGTTTGTAGAATTCCATTCCATTCCAGAAGATGCTAAAATTTGGATTTATCCATCTAGTAGAAAGTTTTATCCTAATGAAATAGAAGAAGTAACACAAAGTGTAAAAGGTTTTGTAACACAATGGAAATCTGAAGATGAAGATTTTAAAGCATCTTTTAAAATACTTTACAACAGGTTTATAGTTTTAGCTGCAGATGATGTTTCTACAAAATTATTAAGTGTAGATATAGATGCTAGTGTTTCTTTTATATTAGAGTTACAACAAATTTATAAAGTAGCGCTTTTAGATAAAATGAATGTTTGCTTTAAACAAGGCGAATATGTACAATACAAAGATTTAAAAGACTTTAAAAAGTTATTAAAAAATAAAGCTGTTACTGCAAAAACCATTGTTTTTGACAACCTTATAACTACCAAACAAGATTTTGATAATTTTTGGGAAATTCCTATTGAAGACAGTTGGTATAGTAGATTTTTAAAATAAAATGAAAACATTCGATTATATTATTGCAGGTTCTGGTTGTGCTGGTTTAAGCTTACTTTATGCTATTTTAAAAGAACCAACATTGCAAGATGCTACTATTTTAGTAATTGATAAAGACCATAAAAATAATAATGACAGAACTTGGTGTTACTGGGAAAAAGAAGCAGGTATTTTTGAAGAAATTGTATACGCAAAATGGAACACTTTAGAATTTTTATCTACCAATTTTGAAAAAAAATTAGACTTAGGTACTTATACCTACAAAATGATTCAAGGAATTGATTTTTATAATTTTGTAATCAGTTTTGCCAAAAAGTTTAGCAATGTTACGTTTTTAAAAGAAACCATTTTAGAGATAACTTCTACTAAGAATGAGGCCTCTGTAAAAACAGAAAAAAATAGTTATAGAGCTAAAACAGTATTTAACTCTACACCTATTTTTAACCCTAAAATTACTGAAGAGAACTCGCTTTTACAACATTTTAAAGGTTGGGTTATTAAAACAGAACAACCTTTTTTTAATACAAAAGTTGGTAGGTTGATGGATTTTAGGCTATCGCAAGAAAATGGAGCTACTTTTATGTATGTTTTACCCACATCTAGTACAGAAGCTTTAGTTGAATATACCTTATTTAGCCCAAAAATACTTCCAAAAGAAAAATATACTGCAGCACTTAAAAAATATATTTCAAACGAGTTACAACTAGAAAATTATACGATTGCACATAAAGAATTTGGTATTATACCAATGTCTTTAGCTGCATTTAAAAATTATCCATTAGAAAATGTAATCAACCTAGGCACTTCTGGAGGTTTTACCAAAGCTAGTAGTGGTTATACATTTCAGTTTATACAAAAAAATGTTTCAGAAATTGTAAATCAAATAAAATTGGGCAAAAAGCCCCATTTAAAAACAAGTTTTAGAGACAAGATTTATCATTGGTATGACAGAACCTTAATCGCAGTTATTTTATCAGAAAAACTTAGTGGAAAAGAAATTTTTACCAGAATGTTTCAAAAAATATCTGCCCAAAAAATCTTAGCATTTTTAGGCAACCAAAGTACTTTTCTAGAGGATATTTATATTATGAAAAGCTTGCCTATAAAAACTTTTTTTATTGCTGCTATTAGACAACTTTTTTATAAAAATAATGGATAAATTACCTTATAACAATCATTTACAAGTATATTTAATTTTTATTCAACATTGAGTTATTTGCAAGATTTTTCTACTGATATTTCTAAAATTAAACTTCCTAAAAAGTTTACATTTCCTTTTTATTACAAACCCCATAAATTGGCTAAAATTGCAACTTCTGAGCTTCAAGAATATTTAAAAACTCAAACCGATTTTACTCATAATTTTGGATTAGAAAACCAGAAGGAAAATGCAATCGGAAAAATGTTTGGTGTTTTAGTGGTTAAAAATAAAGAAGGGAAAATTGGTTATTTAGCTGCTTTTTCTGGAAAATTAAACGACCATAGTTTGCCAAAAAAATTTGTTCCTCCTGTATTTAATATGCGTGCAGAAAACAGTTTTTATGTAAAAGGTGAAGCTGAGTTAGATGCCATAAATTTAGCATTGGATCAATTGGTAAACAATAAAAATTACATTGCTTTAAAAAAATATTTTACAATTTTAACTACAAAGATTCAAAACGACTTAAAAGCACAAAAATTAAAATTAAAACAAGCTAAGCTTGCTAGAAAGCAGAAAAAACAAGAAGCAATAAAGGTTTTAAATAATGATGATTTTAAAAAACTAACTACTCAATTAAAACAAGAAAGTTACAATCAGCAATTTTTTTTAAAAGAATTACAGTTGTATTATGATGCGAAAATTGATAAAATTAAGCAACAAATTACTGTTTTTGAAGACGAAATTACATCACTAAAAAAAGAAAGAAAAGCAACATCTAACTATTTGCAACAAACCTTATTTAGTAAATACGCTTTTTTAAATGTTGCTAAAGAAGAAAAAAGTTTGTTAGATATTTTTAATAATCCTGCTGTAAAACCTCCTGCAGGTTCAGGTGAATGTGCTGCACCCAAATTATTGCAATATGCTTTTCTAAATAACTTAACACCAGTAACAATGGCAGAATTTTGGTGGGGAATTTCGCCTAACTCGGCTATTAGAAAACATAAAAATTACTATCCTGCTTGCCAAAGCAGATGTAAACCCATTTTAACACATATGTTACAGGGTTTAGATGTAGAAGAAAATTTGTTGATTAAAAACTTATCTAAAAATAAAGAATTAAAAATTATTTTTGAGGATGACGTGTTGCTTGTCGTAAATAAACCAGCAGAGTTTTTATCGGTACCAGGTAAAAGTATTTCAGACTCTGTATACACGAGAATACAACAACAATACCCAAATGCAACTGGGCCTTTAATTGTGCATAGATTAGACATGTCTACTTCTGGTATTTTAGTATTAACAAAAACGAAAGAAGCTAATAAAGCTTTACAAAGTCAGTTTATAAATAGGACTGTAAAAAAACGCTATATAGCCTTATTAGATGGTGTTTTAACTGACAAAAAAGGCTCTATACAATTGCCTTTACGTGTAGATTTAGATGACAGACCCAAACAATTAGTAGATTTTACATATGGTAAAAATGCAGAAACTAATTGGGAAGTTATTGATATTGAAAAAGACAAAACACGTGTCTATTTTTATCCTGTAACTGGTAGAACGCATCAATTAAGAGTGCATGCTACTCATAAAAACGGACTAAACACACCTATTATTGGTGATGATTTGTATGGAAAAAAAGAAAACAGATTACATTTACATGCAGAGTTTATCGAATTTTTACATCCGAAGACTAACGAGAAAATTAGTTTTTGTGTTCCTGCAGATTTTTAATAATGATAAGTTACCGATATAAATACGCAGATAAGGATAACCACACAAACTAACAGCGTTAAATAATTCACCTGAAACAAAAAGCTTAATTAATTATCTTTTAATTGTTGAATAAATTCCTCCACAGAAAGTGCATTATCCACAGAAAAATCACCAATTTTTGTTCTTCTAAGCGCAGATAAATGAGCTCCAGATTTTAGGGCATTTCCAAAATCGAAAGCTAAAGAACGGATATAAGTTCCCTTACTACAAACTACTCTAAAATCTACTTTTGGCAAATGTATTTTTGTAATTTCAAATTCAGAAATAGTAACTGCTCTTGTTTTAATTTCTGTAGTTTCTCCTTTTCTTGCTAATTCGTATAAGCGTTTACCGTCTTTTTTAATTGCAGAAAAAATGGGTGGTTTTTGTTGAATTTCTCCAATAAATTGTTGGGTAGTTTCTTTTAAAAGCGATTCAGAAATATGCGCTGTTGGATATGTTTTATCTACTTCTGTTTCTAAATCGTAACTTGGTGTAGTTGCCCCAATTGTAAAAGTACCAGTATATTCTTTAATTTGCCCCTGATAGGTATTTATTTGTTTGGTTTGTTTGCCTGTACAAATAATTAATAAACCCGTTGCTAAAGGATCTAAAGTACCTGCATGACCCACTTTTATCTTTTTAAGATTAAATTGTTGTTTAATTTCCCAACGCAGTTTATTTACAACTTGAAAAGAGGTCCAAGTAAGTGGTTTATCAATTAATAAAACTTGTCCGTTTTTGTAGTCTTCTTCTGTCATTTATAAAATTCTTTCAGTAGGTTTAATTAAAGAGGTTGCTTAGTAGCAGAGCTAGTTCAAACATCAATTTTAATACTATTAAAAATTGAATTTTATTAATTTAAAAGCGCATAACCTATAGCCATAGCACCAACAATACCACAGTAAATGGAAAAGTAAGAAAGTTTACTATTTTTTACTAATGAAATCATCCATTTACACGCTAATAAACCCGCTACAAAAGCAGCTAAAAAGCCTGCCATAATTGGGGTAGTTTCTGACGCTTGAAAATTTAAATCGCCACTTAAAACATCTTTACCAATTTTACCAAAAATTAACGGAACCACCATTAAAAATGAAAAACGGGCTGCTTTAGTTCTATCAATACCTAATAAAACCGATGTAGAAATGGTAGCACCAGATCTAGAAATACCTGGTAGCATAGCAATGGCTTGAGAAATACCAATAATTACAGAATTACTAAATGAAACTTTTTTATCGGTATTTTTTGCTTTATCTGCTAGCAACAATAATAGTGCTGTAACCCACAACATGACACCTACTAATAATATTTTTCCGCCAAAAAAAGATTCTAATTCGTCTTCAAAAAGTAAGCCTATAATCACTGCAGGTATCATAGAAATGATAATTTTTAATGAAAACTTAAATTCATCATTCCATTTAAATTGAAACAAACCTTTTACAATGTCAAAAATTTCTTTTCTAAAAATTACGATGGTACTTAATGCTGTTGCAAAATGTAAAACCACTGTAAATGTTAAACTTTCTTCTGGTAGAGAAGTATTGCCTAAAATGGCTTTTGCTAACTCTAAATGACCACTAGAGGATACTGGTAAAAATTCTGTTACACCCTGAATAATACCAAGAATAATGGCTTCTAAAATATCCATATTTATTTTTTAGGATTTAGTAAAATAGCATAAATTTCTATACCTAAACCAATAATTACTAGGGTGGGTGCTAAACGAATTCTTTGCCAATTGTAAATTTCTTTATTAAAAAAATTGGGATCGTTACTACCACCACCTGCCATAAAAATAAATCCTAAAGCAATACACAGGATACCAATAATCATGAAAATATAATTCTTTTTTCCAAAAATAAATGCTGGTTTTTGTAGTTGTTCTTCTTTCATGTTTTTAATAATAAAGTTCGTCTGTTCGTAAATTTAAAAAACGTTGTGTGGCAAAAAAGGTACTTAACCAAGTTATAATAAATGCTGTTAAAAGTACACCACCTGTTAAATATGCTAAAGAAATATAGTCTTTTAAAAAGCCTAAACTAGGTGCAAATTTATCTGCATAATAAATTACAACTGCTAAACCTAAAAGTGCAATAATTGCAGCAACCAACCCTAATTTTATACTTTGCCAAATAAAAGGTTTTCTAATAAAACCTTTTGTAGCACCAACCATTTGCATGGTTTTTATGTTAAATCTTTTAGAGTAAATAGATAACCTAATAGAGCTATTTATTAAAATAATGGCTATAAAACCCACAAAACCACTTAATATTAACAACCAAAAACTAATTTTTTTAATATTTTTTGTTAGTAAGTTTATCAATAATTTATCGTAAGATACATCTGCAACAAATGCATTTTTTAGAAATTTTGTTTCTAATTCTTCTATTTTTCCTGGAGTAACAAAATCTGCTTTTAAGTAAATATCTATTCCGTTTTTAAGCGGATTTTCTCCCAAAAAATTTAAAAAATCTTCGCCAATTTCTTTACTGTATTGTTTTGCTGCTTGTTTTTTAGAGGTGTAAATAATTCGTTTTGTAAAATTTTCTTTTTGTAAAGCAGCTTTGAAACCATTTATTTGTTTGCTAGTTACCTTATCTTTTAAAAATAAAGTAATGGCTACTTTTTCTTTTACTCTATTTGCTACCAAGGCAGATTTTAAAAGCATGAGTCCTAAAATACCTACCATAAAGAGCACCAAAGCAATACTAATTACAACAGAAATATAAGAAGATGCTAAACGTCTTTTTTGGTATGTTTCAAACTTTGAAGGCATTTTTATGGTAACTTTTAAACTGTTGGCAAGATAATAATAAGAAATTAGTTGACAGTGCGTCTTTGCAGTATTTTAACTAATTGATTTCTTGGCACAACTCAATTAAAACACCATTGGTAGTTTTTGGATGTAAAAAAGCCACTAATTTATTATCGGCTCCTTTTTTGGGTTCTTCATTTAACACAACAAAACCTTCGTTTTTTAATCTTTTAATTTCACTTTTAATATCAGAAACTGCAAAAGCAATATGGTGTACGCCTTCTCCTTTTTTTTCTATAAATTTTGCAATGGGACTATCTACATTTGTAGCTTGTAATAATTCTATTTTATTAGGGCCTGTGTTAAAGAAAGAGGTTTTAACACCTTCTGAAGCCACTTCTTCTACTTTGTAATGTGTTTTACCAAATAATGATGCAAATAGCTTGTTAGATTCCTCTAAGTTTTTAACTGCAATACCAATGTGTTCTATTTTATCCATAGTGTAAAAATAGAAAAAACCAGTAAAGAAAAATCTTTACTGGTTTTAATAAGTTATTATTTTGCGTTAATTACTACATTATCTATCTCATAAGTTCCATCAAAATCTTCATCTCCACTCCCTATATATTTAAATGCGATGTAAACTGTACCTGTATAATTTGATAAATTAATGTAAGTTGAGTTAATAAAAGTTCTAAAGTCATCACTATTTGATGCTATTCTTGCAGGTAGTTTTTCCCAATTAGCACTCGTAATTGTTGTTTCTAAACCATTCCAGTTAGATGATATTAAAACTTCTAAAGTACTACTATCTGCAAAAGATGTAGAAGTATCAAAAGAAAAATATTCTTCTGATGTTGTATCTAAATCTATACCTTTTGTAATTAACCACGATATTGTTGAAGCATTTCCAGATCTAAAAGAACCAATATTTGCAGCTCTACTTTGTACATCATTATCAAAATAAGAACGCCAAAGTTTAGTGCCTTTTTCACTGTAATTTGTCCAACCAGCAATATTTATATCTCCAGAAGTTGTCTCAAAATTTTCATTTAATAAAATTGTTGAAAAATCTGATAGTGATTCAGTAGTACACTTTGTTCCGTTCATATTTACACCATCTGCTGAATTTAAAACTAGTACTGTAAAATCTCCAGGAAAATCTTTAGAAACAACCGCATTTAAAAAACCTCCTCCTTTTGGTAATGCTAAATTAGCAAAGTCTGCAAAAGAACTTGTTTCTACAAAAGCCTCTACAATGCCAGGACCTTGGCAAGTTTCTATAGTTCTTTTGGTATCAAAATCTTCTGTAGGATCTATATATGTCTTACCTTCTATATTTCCAGCAAAATAAGCATTTTCTACACTAACATAGGTACAAAGATTTTCTGGATTGTTTATATCTCCTAGGGTTACAATTTTAGGAATAATTTCAGCTATAGTTTTTGATCTAAAAAATTGATTTAAAGATTTATTTACAGTAATATTATCTATCTCTCTATTATCTACTAATTTTACTTTACCCCCAATTGTAGTTACACCATCACCAGAATTTGTTTCTCCAATATATAAACCTTTTAATCTTACATAAACTTCCCTTCCAAAATTAAATTTGGTATTAATATTAGTTAAATTTATAGCTACTTTAATTCCAGAAGTTGGGTTTTCTGGTTGGTCTTGTATATAAAATTCTCTAAAGAAATTACCATTTTCATCTGAAGAAATAACATATCCTTTTACAGCGATATTAGACACTATTTCTATAGGGTTACTACCAGAAATATAGATTTTTTTTAAATCTTTTATAGACTTTAATTCTACGAAACCTTGATTTATGCTATCTAAAAGTGCATTTAAATTTTCATTTTCTTCTACTCCTAAATTTTGGGGTACTGTAAAGTCTCCATCTTCTACACAAGAGGTAAAAGAAATGCTAGATACAAAGGCTAGTAATATGATGATTATTTTATTTGTTTTCATTTTAATTATTTTTTTTTAGAATGATATATTTAAATTTAAAAAGTAGGTTGTACCTCTTCCGTACCAATATTTATTACCAAAAACGGGTGTATCTAGTGCTTTGTCGTCTCTTAATTGTCTAAAGTTGGCATTTCTACCTTGTTCAAAACCACCAGACTTGTACTCTTCTCCTAATAAGTTATTTACTGTTGCAAATAGACTAATATATTTATCGCCTATTTTCCATGATTTACCACCAATTAAATTTACAACCGTATAATCGTCAAATTTTTCTTGTTGCAATAATTCTCTTGCTAAATCTGGATCGTAATCTGCAAATGGTAAACCATCTGCGTCTTCAAAAAAGTTTGAAGACCTATTTAATGGAGCAACATCAACATAAATATTTGAAAAGAAATTTGTGGTAGCACCAACCCACCAATAATCTGGATCTCTGTACTCGAAACCAACAGAATAAGCATTTTGTGGACCAGAAGCCAATTTGTAGTTTTTTAAATTTGACACATAATCTTTAGATCTAAAGTCTGCATCAAAACCACCATTATTAGCTACATCTGATGTTAAATATAAATCTGGATTATTGCTGTAAGTATGTTGCCCAATAGCTGCTGCACCTTTTAACTTTATAGTTGGTGTAACTTGCGCCTCTATACCTAGTTCTAAACCTATGTGTTGTTTGTTGATACCAGAAAGTATTTCTTGTACAAAAGCTGTATTATCGCCACCAATACCATCTGCAAAATAAAAAGATATTTCTGTTGCATCTTGTACATTGGTATAGTAACCAGTTAATCTAGAGGTAATTATTGGGCTTCTAACAATATAACTTACATCTGATGAAAATACTTTTTCGCTAACCAAATCATCTACCACAAAATTATTTTCTCTAGAGTTTGCAAAAGAGTTTCTAATTGTAGGTGCATTGGTTACATAAGCTACATTTGCATCTATTAAATGGCGTCCTGTAATTTTATAAGTTGCACCTGCTTTTGCACCAAAGTTTATAAAGTCTAATTTTTTAGATTTTCCTAAAGAATTATTTTCAAATCTACCATTTTGGTATAAACCTTCTCTTTGATGAGTTGTGTTAGATACACTAAATGCTGTAAAAAAGTCTACTTTTTTATACTTAAATTGTGCTTGTAAAAAAGCACTTGCCATATTTGAATTTAAATTGTAGTTGTATCTAAAAGTATCTCCTTCTACAACAACTCTATTAGGATTTAAGATATCGTTTTGTTGTTGGTTTTCTGTATCTGCAAACGGGTTGATATCTAAATAACCTTTACCACCTAATAAATCTATAACTTCTGCAAAACTATTAGAACGTAATCTTCTGTATTCTAATTTACCACTTAAAGTAATGTTGTTTGTAATGTCTGAGTTGAAAATAGTGTTTACTGTTAATTGCTTATCATAACTTCTATCTTCATAAAGTACATAAGCATTTTCTATACCTGCATTTGCATTTGTAATGTTTGCATCAAAAATTCTATTCCAATCTAATTGACCATCTTCTTGAAAATTTTCTCTAGATGTGTAAGCTCCTGCTAAATCCTCATTTCTAAGTTGAAAACTTGGTAAATATTGATAATAAGTTGGGCTTGGGTTTACACCACCATTAAAATCTAAACGACTGTTACCTATTTTACCAAATTGATAAGATATATTGGTTTGCAATGTGCTATTATCAGATAAATCCCAATAATGGTTTAACATTAAAATTGGTTCTTCAACTTCTTTTATTCTAGAATTTATCTTTCTTCCATTTAAATAGCCCCAATAATCATTATAAGCTATTCCTTTTAAATCAAATACTTCTTGGGTATTTGGAGAAGATTTACCTCTTCTGTTTGGTGTAAAAATAGATGTAAAGTTTATACTATGGTTTTCGTTAATCTTTTTTTCTACGGATGAAAATAATGAGTATGCATTGTAGGAAGTACCTTCGTTAAAACCTTCTAAGCCTGCTCTTCTACTTCCAGAAACTGTTATTGCCCAATCTCCTTCTAAAACACCTGTAGAGTGGGTTGCCATTAACCTATGCACATAACTTCTTTTAGATGATGAATATGAAATTCTGGTTCCTGGTCTTTGTTGAGAAGCTCTAGTATTAATGTTAGTAGAACCTAAAACACCGCCAAAAGTGTAGTTAGAAGGTGCTAATCCATTACTAAATTCTTGGTTTCGTAAAACATCATTTAAACCACCCCAATTACTCCATTGTGCTCTTCCATCATAAATTTTGTTCATTTCAATTCCGTTAATAAGTACTTTACCATTTCCAGAATCTAGCCCTTTAATTCTAAAAAAAGAAGAACTAAACTCGAACGCAGCAGACCTTAAAAAGACATCTTTTGTTGCTTGTAATAAACCCGATATGTTATCTGCAGCACTTGCATCGTCATTTAACTCATCATCTGTAATGGTTATAATACTTAAGTCTTGGTCTTCTGTAATATCTTTAAAAAGATAAATTGTACCTAAATTAATTGGTTTTCCATTAAGTTGAATTGGAAAAACTTGAGTTTCGTAACCATTAATAGAAATCTCTAAAAGATACTTTCCATTGGGAAGTTTATCAATAATAAAAACACCATTTAGTTGCGTTTTTTTGTTGATAATTGTATTTTTAATGTGTATGAGAACGTTAACTAAGGGGTTTTCTGTATTGTTATCTATAACAATACCTTTTACAATATTTTGTGCATTTGTTTCTATAAAAAATAGCATCACAAAAATTGTAGATAAAATAAATTTTACCATAACTTTCTCTTTTTTTCATTCAATTTAGCATTTAAATTTAGGTTTTTTTTAACAATAAACCTATTTTATTAGTAAATTATAAATTATGTTTGATATTTTTACAGAAAGAAAAAGCACAAATGAAAAGAAAAGTAACCCTACTTATTGTATTTCTAATTTCTATAAATACAGTATTTTTTTCTCAAAAAAAAGAAAAAAAATACACAATTAGAACTATTGCTTTTTACAATTTAGAAAATCTTTTTGACACTATAAATGATACCTCTATCAATGATGAAGCAAGCCCAATAATGAATCTAAAAGCCAACATATCAAAAGTTTATTGGGATAAGATAGATAAACTAGGAAGTACCATTGCTCAAATTGGACTGGATAAAGCAAAAACGAGTCCTGCAATAATTGGGGTTTCTGAAGTGGAAAACTTAAGTGTTTTAGAAGATTTAGTGAAATCTAAACATTTGACAAAACAGCATTATGGCATTATACATTATAATTCGTCTGATAAAAGAGGTATTGATGTAGCTTTATTATATCAAAAAAGATATTTTAAACCTGTGTATCACGAAGCTTTTAACCCAAATATTTATAGAGATGGTTACAAAGTTTATACTAGAGATCAACTATTAGTCTCTGGGTATTTAGATGACGAGTTAATTCACTTAATAGTCAACCACTGGCCCTCTAGAAGTGGTGGTGAAGCAAAAAGTAGACCTTTGCGTGAAAAAGCGGCTTACCAAAACACAAAAATTATAGAAAAAATTAGACAAAAAGACCCCAATGCTAAGATTTTAACTATGGGCGATTTTAATGATGATCCTATAAACTCTAGTTTTAAAAAAATTTTAAAAACCAAAAGTAGAAAAAGAGATGTAGATGAAAACGATATTTACAACCCTTATGAAGACTTACATAGAAGAGGCTTTAACACATTAGCTTATAGAGATAATTTAAACCTCTTTGATATGATTTTAATTTCTGCCCCTTTACTAAACAAAAGAACAAAAGATTATACTACTTATAAAATGTATCAAGCAAACATTTTTAATAAGCGTTTTTTAACTCAGAAAAAAGGTAGATACAAAGGCTATCCTTTTAGAAGCTTTTCTAATGGAGGTTATACAGGGGGTTACTCAGATCATTTTCCTGTATATGTGTATCTCATTAAAGAGAAAAAATAAAAAAAACCCAAAACTTATAAGTTTTGGGTTTTTATTGATAATAAATTATTGCCTTCTACATGTATAAAAATTAATCTTTTACAGATTTAAATTTATAGTGTAAGTATGTGTAAGCATCTCTAGGTATAATAGTAATCCACTTTTTGTGTTTTAAATACCATTTAAAACGTATAGAATTTACGCCTTTTAGTAAATAAGCAGCAATAAAAGGATGCAAGTGTAATTGTATCTTTTTATTTTTTGGATTAGAAATAAATTTTTCTAAATCTGCTTCTATTTTGTCTAATAAGACAATGGGCGCTTCTACTTCTCCATTTTTATTTGGGTTGGTCTCGGTAGTTTTTATACTTAACTCTGGTCTAACCCTTTGTCTTGTAATTTGCACCAAACCAAATTTACTTGGAGGTAATATTTTGTGCTTTGTTCTATCCAAAGCCATTTGTTCTTTTAAATGCTGATAGAGTTTGTTTCTATTTTCAGCTTTATGCATGTCTATAAAATCTACAACGATTATACCACCCATATCACGTAATTGTAATTGACGTGCAATTTCTGTGGCAGAAATTAAATTAACTTCTAATGCTGTATCTTCTTGAGAACCTGCTTTGTTAGAACGGTTTCCGCTATTTACATCAATAACGTGTAATGCTTCTGTGTGCTCTATTACCAAATAGGCACCTTTACTCATAGAAACTGTTTTACCAAACGATGTTTTTATTTGTCTTTCAATTCCATATTTTTCAAAAATTGGAATATCAGACCTATGCAACTTTACAATTTTTTCCTTTTCAGGGTAAATTTCTTGTAGATATTCTTTAATTTCTACTTTTAAAGTTTCATCATTGGTTATGATACTTGTAAAACTATCATTCATAACATCTCTTAGTATAGAAGATGCTCTGTTAAGTTCGCTTAAAATTTTAGTTGGTGTATTTGTGTTAGCAATACGCTTACACATGGTTTTCCAACGTTCTAAGGAGTTTTGCAAATCTTTATCTAATTCTGCTACTTTTTTACCTTCTGCAACAGTTCTTAAAATAACGCCAAAACCTTTTGGCTTTATGCTTTTTGCTAATCTTTTTAATCGTTCTTTTTCTTTTGGATCTGCAATCTTTTGAGATACAGATACTCTGTTAGAAAAAGGAACTAAAACCAAAAATCTACCTGCTATAGACAACTCAGAACTTAATCTTGGGCCTTTTGTAGAAATTGGTTCTTTAACAATTTGTACTAACAGGTTTTGCCCCGATTTTAGTACGTTGTTAATACTACCGTCTTTGTTAATGTCTTCCTCAAAACGGAAGTTTTTTAAAGTGAATTCTTTATACTTACCTGTGCTTACTTTCTTAATGAATGTATTTAATGAATTTACTTGCGCACCTAAATCGTGATAATGTAAAAACCCATCTTTTGGGTATCCTACATTTACAAAGGCTGCATTTAAACCTGTTAACACTTTTCCTATTTTGGCTAAAAATATATCGCCAACAGAAAATTTGTTACCAGTTGTTTCATTATTTAATTCAATAAGTTTTCCATCTCTTAATAAGGCAAAATCAATATCAGATGAATTCGAACGAATTATTAATTCTGTTTTCATGCTGAATTTGGTTTTAACACTGCACTTCGTTGTGCAGATGGATTAATATTGTCAGGTATTTTGTAATACCGTTAGAAAATTTACTGCCTTACACAGCGTGTAAATTTTCAAATGTCAATGAACTTTTTTGGGGTTGGTTTTTCTTTTTCGTTAAACAATAAACGAAAAAGTAAGCAAATGCTTACTTTTTCTTGTGTCTATTTGCTCTAGCTCTTTTCTTTCTTTTGTGTGTAGAGATCTTAGCTCTCTTTCTTTTTTTACCACTTGGCATAATGTCTGTTGTTTTTTAAACCAGTTAAGGTTTAGATTAGTATTTTGTTATTTAACAGCTACTTTACTTTTTACACCTTCTGTAAAAGTTTTTGCTGGTTTAAATGCTGGAATATTATGAGCCGGAATCTTAATAGTTGTATTTTTAGAAATATTTCTACCTATTTTTTCTGCTCTAGTTTTGATAATAAAACTACCAAAACCTCTTAAATAAACGTTGTCGCCATTTTCTAATGCATCCTTTACTTCAGTCATAAATGCCTCTACAGTTGCTAAAACATCTGTTTTTTCGATTCCTGATTTATCTGAAATTTTTGATACGATATCTGCTTTCGTCATGTCTCTATTTTTACTATATTTTTATTAATTTAATTTCAAAAATGCGGATGCAAATATATGATAATTAATCAATTCCAAAAAAATTAAACCTTAAAATTATCTGAATTTTTAAATGTAATATTGCAAATCTATTTATAACAAATGAAATTTTATAATACACTAATTTACTGGTATTTACAAAATAAAAGAGCATTACCTTGGCGTAAAAGTAAGCATCCTTATTTTATTTGGTTAAGCGAAATCATGCTTCAGCAAACAAGAGTTGCTCAAGGTTTGGCCTATTATTTAAAATTTACGGAAGAATTTCCGACTGTTTTTGACCTTGCAAAAGCAGATGAAAGTACTGTTTTAAAAATGTGGCAAGGTCTAGGTTATTATTCTAGAGCAAGAAATTTACATTTTAGCGCCAAATACATTGCAAATGAGCTAAATGGCGAATTTCCATCAACCTATAAAGAAATTATTAAACTAAAAGGTGTTGGCGATTATACAGCCTCTGCAATTGCCTCTATTTGTTTTAACGAACCCACGGCTGTAGTAGATGGAAACGTTTACAGAGTACTTTCTCGCTATTTTGGCATTGCAACACCTATAAACTCATCTGCAGGGATTAAAGAGTTTAAAGCATTAGCGCAATCGCTTTTAGACACGAAGCAACCGGGGACTTATAATCAAGCTTTAATGGATTTTGGCGCAATGCATTGTAAACCCCAAAATCCGCTTTGTGATACTTGCCCTTTTGCAAATAGTTGTGTTGCTTTAGAAAAAAAATTAACTAAAGAATTACCTGTAAAAGAAAAAAAAATAAAAATCACAAAACGATATTTTAATTTTTTGGTGATAAAAACGGATGACCATAACACAATCTTAAAAGAAAGAAAAGGCAAAGGTATTTGGCAAGGTTTGTATCAATTTCCTTTAATAGAAACAAAAAACATCAGCAATCAAAAAGAAATTGTTGCTTCAGAGGAATTTCAAAATTTATTCCCAGCAGAAACTACCCTTTCATTATTTAACAAAAAAGAAATTATTCATAAATTATCTCATCAACATTTATACACTCAATTTTGGATTGTAGAAACCAGCTCATTAAAAGAGGCTTCTATTTCTTGGGAAAATATAGAAGATTATCCTGTACCTATTTTAATTGCGAATTTTCTAAAGGAATATCGACTAAAAAGTAATTGATATTTTTAGTACTTTTGATATCTAATTTAACAAGCTATGGCAGGAACAATAAACAAAGTAATTTTAATAGGTAATTTAGGCGATGATGTAAAAATGCATTATTTTGATGATCAAAATTGTGTAGGTCGTTTTCCTATTGCAACCTCAGAGAGTTATACCAACAAACAAAGTGGCGAAAAAGTAACCAATACAGATTGGCACAATATTGTTGTTAGAAATGGGTTGGCTAAAGTATGTGAAAAATACTTGGCAAAAGGAGATAAAGTATACGTAGAAGGCAAATTAAAAAACAGACAGTGGGAACAAGATGGTATTAAACGCTACTCTACAGAGGTTGTTGTAACAGAAATGACCATGTTAACAACAAAAAAGAATGCAGATACAAATACTGCTGCACCACTAGAAAGCAAGCCAACTAAAGCAGAGCAAACACCGTCTATTACATCTGAAGAAAATGACGATTTACCTTTTTAACCATTTAAACTCATAAATTTTGGATCCAGATCCCGAATCTTTATATTTTCTATTAGCCTCTTTCGATTTTATAACCACCATAAATGGAATTTTATTAATTGCGTTATTCATAAGTTCTGCCTTGGTTTCTGGAACAGAAGTTGCTTTTTTTTCTTTATCTCAAACAGATTTAAACGAACTTTCTAATAACGGAAAACAAGAAAACATTGTGGTTACTCTTTTAGAAAGCCCCAGAAAATTATTAGCAACCATATTAATTACAAACAATTTTATAAATATTTTAATTGTATTGTTATTCGCATCTATGGCAGAAACCCTTTTTGGCGATTTTAATTTAGATGTAGACCTCTATTATTTTACAGTACCCGTTCGTTTTTTAATAGAAATTATATTAGTAACTTTTTTAATTTTATTATTTGGCGAAGTTTTACCAAAAGTATATGCCTCTAGAAATGCGCTTACTTTTTCTAAAACCATGTCTAAATTTATCAATTTTGTAAGTGTATTATTAACTCCTTTTAGTTTGCCATTAATTAGCTTAACAAAATGGATAGAAAAAAAACTAGGTAGCAAAGGCACAAACTTTTCTGTAGAAACTTTATCACAAGCCTTAGAGCTTACATCACAAGGTGCTACAAGTAAAGACGAGCAAAAAATTTTACAAGGAATTGTAAATTTTGGTAACACAGAAACTGTGCAAATAATGAAACCTAGAATAGATATTTTTGCCATTTCTGATGACGAGCCTTATGAAGTAGTTTTAAAAAAAATATTAGAAAACGGGTATTCTAGAAACCCTGTTTATAAAGAAAATATCGACAATATTATTGGTATTTTATATGCTAAAGATTTATTAGAACACCTCAATAAAAAATCTTTTAAATGGCAAAACCTTTTAAGAGAGCCTTTTTTTGTTCCAGAAAACAAAAAATTAGACGATTTATTAAGCGATTTTAGAGCCATAAAAAATCACCTAGCCATTGTTGTTGATGAATATGGTGGTACAAGTGGTTTGGTTACTTTAGAAGATGTAATAGAAGAAATTGTTGGTGATATTAACGATGAATTTGATGACGATGATTTAACCTACTCTAAAATAGACGCCAACAACTTTATTTTTGAAGGAAAAACAAGCATAAAAGATTTTTGCCGAGTTTTAGATGATGAAAATGAAGAAATTTTTGAAGAAGAAAAAGGAGAAAGCGAAACCCTAGCAGGTTTTATTTTAGAAATTTCTAGGAAATTTCCAAAAAAGGGAGAGAAAATAAACTTTAAGAATTATACGTTTACCATAGAGGCGTTAGATAAAAAACGCATAAAACAAGTAAAAGCAACCAGAAATGCGTAACCTTTTTTTCTTTTTTTTTGTATTAATTTTTTTAGGATGTAAAGAAGATACTTTACCAAAACCAACAGCCTATTTAAGTCTAAAATATCCAAAAAAAAACTACCAAAAACTAAAGTTAAAAAGACCTTACAGTTTTGATGTTTTAAAAAATACCAAAGTAATTAATGAACCCAACAATTGGCTTACCATTAAGTACCCAAACTTAAAAGCATCAATAGATATTACTTATAGACCTGTAAATAATAACATAAAAGAGCTTTTAACAGAGGCAGAGAAACTGGTATTTAAACACGCTATAAAAGCAGAACAAATAATTCCTAAAGATTATACAAATTCCCAAAAAAGAGTATTTGCTAGTATTTACGAAATTACGGGTAATGCAGCTTCTCATATACAATTTCACGCTACAGATAGCACTAAAAACTTCTTAAAAGGCTCTTTGTACTTTTATGCAAAACCCAATTATGATTCTATTCTACCTGCAATAGCATATCTTAAAAAAGATATTTTAAAGTTAATAGAAACGATCAAATGGATACCCTAAAAAGTCTTAATTGCTTTCTCTAAACAATCTTCATTTTCTTCAATAAAAAAGAAGCATTCATATTTTTACAAACACCGCTTTTTAAAGTGTAATCAAAATGTAATTCATTATTAGTAATTTCTGCATCAAAATAATAGTTTTCTATGCTAGAAAACTCATTTTCTAATTCGCATAAACTTACATCGTGTGTTGCAATAATTCCTGTAGATTTTGATTTTGTTAATTTTTCTACAAATTTTTTAGAGCCAATTGCCTTGTCTTTGCTATTGGTTCCTTTTAAAATTTCGTCTAAAATGATAAAGTAATCTTCTTGTGCAATTTCATCAACAATAAACTTTAAACGTTTTAACTCCGAGTAAAAATAACTCTCATCTTCTGGTAAAGAATCTGTAGTTCTCATACTTGTAATTAGTTTTATAGGATGATATTTAAAACTTGCAGCACAAACTGGCAAGCCACAATTTGCCATTACTATTGATAGGGAAACTGTTCTTAAAAACGTGCTTTTACCAGCCATATTTGCTCCTGTAACAATAAAAAATTGTGCTTTATCAATTGTAAAATTATTGTCTATTCTTTTTTCTGCATTCAATAATGGATGTCCTAAATTGGTAGCTTTTATAATTTGTTTTTGTGTAGTTATCTCTGGAAAAATAAATTTTGGATGATTAAAATGAAAATTAGCTAATGCGTTTTGTGTATCAAAAAAAGCAACTACTTCAAACCATTTTTTTACAGTATGTTTATAAGTTGCAATCCACTTTTCTACTTTGTATGCGTTCGCAATTTCAGATAAGAATAAGCCATTGCCAAAAACAGCAATTATAATGTTATTTCTCTGGTCAAAAGCATCTAAAATTCTAGCAAATTTTTTAAAAATTGTAGAGGCATTTTTATGTTCTGATGTAATAATTTTTTGCTTTTGTAATAGAATTTCTGAGGTAAATTCTTCGTTTTCGATCTCATTTAACAATTCATAATATTGTTTAAATGTTTCTCTAACTTTATCTGTTTCTGCATATAATTTACTGGTCTTTTTTAAAAATATTCCGATTATAAACAACCCAAAGAAAAACCAGGCAAGCATATAATTGAAAGATAGAAAACCAACAGAAACCAAACCAATCAACAATACAGAAATAACAGAAAACACTTTTGTGAAAATGTTTAAAACATTGGGTAATGTTTGTTTGTAATTTACAATCCAATTTGTAATAAAATTAGAAGTATTTTTTACAGTTACCAAACTAGCTATGGCATTAAAGTGTTGCCTCCATTTTGTTTTTTTTGATAGCTCTTTTACAACTTCTTGTTTGGCTAAAATTTCATCGGTTTTATTTGCTGTTAAAAGAGTTGCCAACTCTTTTTTACCATCTTTTGTTACGGTTCTATTTAGATATTGAAAAAAAGAACCTACACCAAACAAATCTATATCATTGCTGTAAAAATGTGTACGATTTATAAATTCTTTACCTGTTTTTAAGTGATAAAACTCTCGATGTAAAACTTTAATTTCTGTAGTATTTATATCTATTTTTTTAGAGACTATATTTCGTTTCCTTTTTAAGTCTAGATGTTTAACAACCAGAAAAGCAAACAAGACAACTCCTAAAAAAGCAATGATAAAAACATCTGGATAAGTCCCAAAAGTTAGGTAAACTAAAAAGCAAGTTCCTAAAAACACAGCAAACCTAAAAATACTTAAGTTTACAGATTTCTTTTTTAAATCGGCTGCTTTTTCTTCTAGGTTTTTTAGTCTTTTTGAGTAAAATTTTAAAGGGTTTTTCATGAGCTTACTTGTGTTTTGTATGTAGAAATTCCACCCGTTAAATTTAGTACTTTTAAATCTGGATATTTCTTTTTTAGCCTTTCTGTAGCTTTGTAACTGTTAAGTCCTCTTTGACAAACCATTACATAAGTTTTATTAAAATCTACCGCTATCTTTTCTGCATCAAAATCATTAATATGTATGGTTTTATCAACCTGAAAAGGCAATTCTAAATTATTTAAAACTGCAATAATTTCTAGGTTTTTAGATGCTGATTGAATAGATAGTTGTTCTTTTAATTCTTGTGATGATATTTGCCAATCAGGATTTTGACCTACGCATAAAGCATCAACATAGGTTTGCATGCTAAAAATCTTGGCAATGTTAGCTTCTAAAACACTTGGTTTTAACTTTATTCTTAACTGTGTATTTTGTAGCGAATTATAAATTAACAACTCATTCGTTAAAGGTTTTCCTGTTTTTGTAACCAGTTTTAAAACCTCATTTACTTGTTGTGTAGCAATCAAACCTACAATAGAGTTTAGTGTTCCTGCTTCTTCACAATTAGGAATTTCTGTTGCCATTTCTGGAAAAGCATCTCTTAAATTTGCTGAATAACTTCCATCTTTTTGCAACACATTAAAAGTTGCTACATAACCATCAAACTTATACAAAGAGCCATATACCAAAGGTTTGTTTTTGATAACACTAGCATCGTTTAATAAATATTTTGTGGGCAAAGAATCTGTTCCATCTACTACAATATCTACATTTTCAATCAACTCGAAAACATTTTCTTTTGTAACTAATTTATTGTTAAAACTAACTTCAGTAAAAGGTGCTCTTTGTTCTATAAACGTTCGTAAAATTGCTGCTTTTGGTTTGCCAACATCTTCTAAAGTATAAAAAACCTGCCTATGCAAATTGGTAATATCTACTGTATCAAAATCTACCAAATGTAATTTTCCAATTCCGCTTGAAGCCAAATACACTGCAATAAGACTGCCCAAACCACCACAACCAATTACCAAAACTGATGCATTTTGTAATTTTTCTTGTCCAATTTCGCCTATCTCTGATAAAGTAATTTGACGTTTGAAAAGTTGGTTTTTATTCATTACTTTACAATCTCTTTTATAGCCATTTCAAACTCTTCAGGTGTATTTACATTTCTAATCAAATCATCATCAATTTCTACGATTTCTACATCAGAATTGATAAGCATTTTACGCGGACATGAATAGCCTTGTGCTAAATATTGCAATAAAATAGGATACGCTTTTGGTTCGTAAATTGTAATTAATGGCTCTACAAATTGCTTAGTTTTTCCTTTAATTGCCGTGGCAACTTTACTTGGATTTCTATGGTTTAATAAGAACTCTATTACTTTATTATTTACAAAAGGTAAATCTGTTGCCAAAACAAACCAAGCCGAATTTGGATCTTTCTGAAACGCAGAACAAATGCCACCAAATGGACCTAAATTGTAGAATTTATCTGAAATTTCGTCTACATTATTTGTGGCTTTTTCAACAGAATAAAACGTTTTTAAATTGTTGTTTTCCAATAATTCTTTAGCAACTTCTTTTTGAGGTTTTCCAAAATAAACAAGTTCAGATTTATCTTGTCCCATTCTGGTACTTTTTCCACCTACCAAAACCAAACCTTTTATGGGGGCAATTTTTTCTTGAATCAAATTATGAATGTGATTTGCTATTTGATCAACTTGATCAATGGTATAACAAATCTTGTTTTTTATGTTTGGATATTTTTCAACTAAAAAATCGAAAAACTCAGTTTCTTTTTTCAGTTTTACAATAAACTGTATACAATCTAATTGCTCTAATCTTTTTAACACAGAAGCTTCTTTTGCTTCATCTAAAACTAGAATTTGTTTTGCTGCTTGGTAATGGTTTCCATTGATAAACACAGAATCAAATTGTGCAAAATCTAAACGTTGTTGGTATTTATTTAGCTTTCCAGAAGTGGTTATTTGTACATTTCCTTTGTGATGAAAAGTATATTCAGATAATATATTTTTTTCAACATCTTTTACATGAGAAGCATCAAAATAAGCTAATTTAAAATTGGATAATTTTTGTGAAACTTTATTAACTAAATTAGCAATTGTAGTACAATTTGTTCCTAAAATTGCAATTTCGTTAGGTGCAAAGTTATCATTATCTCTTCTTTTTAAATTTGTATGTTTTTTGTGGTTTTTCATTTTGTGTTGCAGTTTTTTCCTTTAACCTAGCGACTGGGCTCGAGGAGATATTTTAATTCTTTATATCCGATTTTCCTCCTGTTTTCTCTATCAATTTTACTTCTTTAATCACCATTTGTTGACTGATACTTTTACACATATCATAAATGGTTAAACAGGTAATATTTACGCCTGTTAAAGCTTCCATTTCTACTCCTGTTTTCCCTTCAATAGTCACTTTACAAAACACCTCTATACATTCATTATCTGCAATATTTATGTTAATATCTACACCATTAATCAACAAAGGATGACACATAGGAATTAGCTCAGAAGTTTTTTTAACACCTTGAATTCCTGCTATAATTGCTGTTTGAAAAACGGGCCCCTTTTTGGTATTTAATTCATTATTTGTAAAATTAGAAATAACCTCTTTTCCTAAAAACATAGTTGCTTTTGCCATAGCAGTTCTTTTGGTAATTTTCTTGTCAGAAACATTTACCATTTTAGGGTTTCCTTTTTTGTTGATGTGGGTAAAATTGCTCATTATCTATATCTTATAATTGGAAAATTCTCACCTTGTTTAAAAAGTGACTTCTCTGTTTTTGGCAACTGAATAAAAGCATCTGCATTTACCAAACTTGCTAAATCTCCAGAACCATTTCCCTGAATGGGTGTTGCTAATAAATGCCCGAATTTATCACTTAATTGTACTTGTAAAAAGTAGGTTAAATTCGGTTTAAAAGTAACATCTTCCTTTAAAATGGCAGTTTCTTCTTGCACTTCTACCCCAACAGATTTGTAATACCATGGATAAAAATACGCTAAACAATTTACAAACGTTGAATTTGGATTCCCTGGAAATGCAAAAATTTTACAATTCTCAGTTTGCCCGAACCAAAATGGTTTTCCTGGTCTTTGTGTTACTTTATGAAATAATTTTTCTACCCCTAATTCTGTAAAAACTTCTGGTAAAAAATCAAATTTTCCTTTGCTAACTGCCCCACTAAAAAGCAACACATCAAATTGTTTTAAATAGTTTACGATTTTTTGTTTTAAAATGGGTTTATCATCTGTAATATGATCTGTTTCTGAAGAAATATTCAATCGCTCTAATAAAGAAACTAAAGTAAACACATTAGATCTTCTAATTTGATGTGGCAAAGGATTTGCTGTAACTTTTACCAATTCATCTCCAGTAGAAATAATTATAACTTTGGGTAGTTTTGCAACTTTTATGTTTGATTTGCCAACGGTTGCTAACACCCCAATTTCTGCTGCAGAAATAACTTTATTTTTGTTGATTAAAACATCTCCAGACTTTCTATCTTTTCCTTTTTGATGAATATTTTGTAATTCTTTAACCTCGTTAACTTGAATTGATGCAACTCCATTTTTGATAACTACATCTTCATATCTAATAACCACATTTGTATTATTGGGCAATACTGCACCTGTCATTACTTCTAAACAGTTTTCTTTGTTTTGTAGTGTAATTTGTGGACTTCCTGCAGGTTGAATTGCTTGAATTTTAAAGGCTCTTTGTCCGTTTTGGAAAACATTAAAATCAATCGCAATACCATCCATAGAAACTCTATTGAATGGTGGAAAATCTCTGTCTGCAACAATATCTTCTTTTAAAATTCTACCTACAGATTTTATAAATGGAATTTCTTCAACTCCAAAATTTTGAGTTGCGTTTAAAATGATATTTTTTGCTTCTTCTACTGAAATCATTGGCTACTGGTTTATAAAATTAAACATTTACACGATTACACTTTTCTAACCTCCAATTGTACTCATACTCTCAGAAACATCGCCTTTTTTACGATTTACTTCTGCTATAAAACCATTTTCTGGTTTTTCTTTTACTAAAGATAAAAAAAGCTCTTTTAAATCGTTGTTACTTGCGCCATTTCTTATAAAATCTCTCAAATTAAAAACGCCATCATCAAACAAACAGTTTTTAAAAGTGCCTGTGCTTGTTATCCGAATTCGGTTGCAATCATTACAAATAGTTCTTGTAAATGCAGGTATTATCCCTACAGTGCCTAGATGATTTTCTATTTTATAATTTCTAGAAGTTGATGATTTTTCTGATTGAATTTCATCAACTATAAACTCGGTTTTTATTTCTTCTAAGATTTTTTTAAACGTCCAATTTTCTTGCATTTCACGTTGGCCTTTTCCGTTAAAAGGCATTTCTTCAATAAAACGAACCGCTACATTTTTATCTTTTGTGAGTCTTACAAAATCTACAATTTCATCGGTATTAAAGCCTGACTGTACTACTACATTCAACTTTAAATTTAAGTTGCTTTTTTCTAGCAATTCAAAAGTTTTATATACTTCTGGAAACACATCTCTTCTGGTTATTTTCAAAAATTTATCTCGTTGTAAACTATCAATACTTAAATTGATGTTTTTTACATTTTTTAGTTGCTCAATTTTATCTAGGTGATGTGAGATTAAAGCGCCATTTGTAGTAATATTAATGGCATCTAACAAATCGTTGTAAGACAACATTTCTAAAAAACCCACAAAATCTTTACGAACAAAAGGTTCGCCACCAGTTAAACGTACTTTTTTAACGCCTAATTCTGTTAAAACACGAATTAAACGATACATTTCTTTAAAGGTGAGTAACTCTTGCCTAGGTACAATTTCTATTCCGTGAGCAGGCATACAATATTGGCAACGCAAATTACAACGATCTGTAACAGCAAGACGAACATATTCTATCTGTCTACCAAAATTGTCTGTTAATTTACTCATTAATTAAGTAGCTTTTTACTAACTAGTCCAAATACAAATGCACCTAAAATTGCACCAATTAAAACTATGAATGCTGGTAAAAAACTATAGCCTAAAAGTGCAAATAATGGGGCTGCACAAGCACCTGATAATGCCCACCCTAAACCAAAAATTGTTCCTCCAAAAAAAGTTCTTTTAAAGTCTTTTTCTTTTTCTTCTATTTTAATTTTATTTCCAGCTTCATCTTTTATAATTCCTTTTTTAAATAATTGCATTAAAAAAAATGAAATTACAACAGCACTTCCAATAATGCCATACATATGAAAAGATTGAAATTTAAACATTTCGTAAATTCTATACCAAGATATAATTTCTGCTTTGCTTAAGACGATTCCGAATAAAATTCCTAAAATTAGTAGTTTGATATTTTTCATTTAAATATTTTTTTAGTTATGATATTTTATAAAATCTTAATTATGGTCTAAAAAATTAAAGGAATTAAAAACCAGGTCATAATTAATCCGCCTACAAAAAAACCAATTGTAGCAATTAAAGAAGGCATTTGTAAACTACTTAAGCCAGTTATAGAGTGCCCAGAAGTACAACCACCTGCATAACGTGACCCAAAACCGATTAAAAAACCAGCACCAATTAAAATTAAAAAACCTTTCACGGATAAGAGTGCTTCTACACTAAATATTTCTTTTGGTAAAAAAGTTTTTCCTCCATCTGCAAAACCTAAACTTGCCATTTCTAGCACTGTATCTGGGTTTAAATTTACAGACTGGTTTGGAGTTAAAAAATTTGCAGCAATAACACCACCTAAAAAGATGCCTGCTGCAAAAAACAAGCGCCATTTTTGTGTTTTTAAATCATTTTTAAAATAGTTTGATAATTTGTTTGCCCCACTTAAAGTACAAAAGGTTTCTAGGGTTGTAGAAACCCCAAATTTTTTACCAAAATAAAACATTAAAAATAGTACAAGTGCTATTAACGGGCCTGCAACATACCAAGGCCAAGGTTGTAATATAAAATCCATAGTTATTTGTTTTTTTGAGTGCTAGAATGCGTTTTACCTAACATTGTTAAATGATTATTTATATAATTCATAATTAATTTTGTGGCACCTAAATTATCTGCAATATATTTTTTGTTAATGGTGCCTGTTAACTTTCTAAAATTTGCATCATTTTTAAGATGCTCTAAATTTTCTGTAAACTCTTGTTGATTTTTAATAGAAATGCAACCTCCGATATTAACCAAATCTACAGCCTCTTTAAATTTTTCGTATTTATAGCCAATCATAACAGGAATACCAAAAGTTGCAGGTTCTAAAATATTATGCAACCCTGTTTTTAAACCTCCACCAACATAAGCCAAATCTGCAGCAGCGTATATTTTGGTTAAAATTCCTATGGTATCAATGATAAATACTTGGGTTTCTTTTAATTCTAAAAATTTATCAACTGAGCTCGAAATAACATCAGAATAAAGAATACTTTTTTTATTAATAGCTTTTTGTAAAGCTTCAATAGAGTCACTTTTAATAGTATGAGGTGCAATGATAAATTTCTCTTTTTCTGAGGCTTTATTATTGATATAATGTACTAATAATTCTTCATCTTCTTGCCAGGTACTACCTGCTACAATCGTGTATTTATTATCTTTAAATGCTGAAATAAAATCTAAATGATTGTCTTGTTTTAAAATTTTAGAAACCCTATCAAAACGAGAATCACCTGCAACTGTAACATTTTTAAAATTGATGGAATTTAGTAATTTTTCTGAATTTACATCTTGCACAAAAAAGTGATGAAAAGCGTTTAAAGATTTTCGCATAAAACCACCATAACTTTTAAAGAACAGTTGTTTTTCTCTTAAAATACCAGATACTAAAATGGTAGGAATCTCCTTATTTTTAAGTTCGTTTAAGAAATTTGGCCAAAATTCATATTTTATAAAAACAGCTAGTTTTGGATTTACTTCTTTGATGAATCTTTTAGCGTTTTTTTTAGTGTCTAATGGTAAATAACAAACTACATCTGCTAATGGATAATCTTTACGAATCTCATACCCTGAAGGCGAGAAAAAAGTAACTACTATTTTATAACTTTTTCCCTTATTTTTAAGTTGTTCTATGATAGGTCTTGCTTGCTCAAATTCGCCTAAAGAAGCTGCATGAAACCAAATAACTTTTTTATTTTTTAAGGTCTCTATTTTAGAAAAAGTTTGCTTTCTACCTTCTACAAAAAGTTTTAATTTTTTACTAAAAATTGCTACAATGGGTAGTAAAATAGAGGTTAAAAAAATTGCAAGGTTGTACAAGAATTTCATGCCTGTAAAAGTACAAAACATATTATTTATAAAAGCAAAAGCCCAAACATTAAAAATGTTTGGGCTTTACTATTTTTTTTAAAACTTAATTTCTTAAGCCTCAAATGGAGTAACAGATACATAAGATCTGTTATTTCTTTTCTTTTCGAATTCTACAATTCCATCAACCTTTGCATGTAAAGTATGATCTTTACCCATGTAAACGTTTTCTCCTGGATTGTGTGTTGTACCTCTTTGACGAACTATAATGTTACCTGCAATTGCAGCTTGTCCTCCAAATATTTTTACTCCAAGTCGTTTCGATTCTGATTCTCTACCGTTTTTCGAACTACCTACTCCTTTTTTATGTGCCATGATAATATGGTTTTAAAATTGAAATTTTTATTTAGTTAAAGCTTCAATTAATTCTGCTTTCTTTAAAGAAGTATATCCTTTGATACCTGCTTCTTTTGCAGCAACTTTTAATTGAGCAACAGTCATAGAACTATAATCTGTTGTTGCAGCTTCTTTTACCTCAGCTTTAGGAGCAACTTCCTTTTTTGGAGCAGCTACCTTTTTAGAAGCAACTTCTTTTTTAGGAGCAGCTTCTTTTTTTGCTGATTTTTTTGCACCGCTTGTAGCAATAGATTCTATCTGAATCTCACTTAAAGCTTGTCTGTGTCCATTTTTCTTTCTGTAACCTTTTCTTCTTTTCTTTTTGAAAACGATTACTTTATCACCTTTTAAGTGACCTAAAATTTTGGCCGTTACTGCGGCTCCTTCTATAGCTGGGGCGCCAATAGATATTGTTCCATTATCATCAGTTAAAAGAACGTTATCAAAAGTTACTTTTGATCCTTCTTCTCCTGGTAAACGATGAACGTATACTTTTTGGTCTTTTGCTACTTTAAACTGCTGCCCTGCTATCTCTACGATTGCGTACATACTATTTGTTTTGCGTATTTATACTTATTAGTTGCATTTATTTAATTAAAATGCGGGTGCAAATATACATTTTTTTTGCAATCCTACAACACTGATTAAAAAAATAATAGCATTAAAATCAGCCAAATAAATACTATTAATTTTCTAGCTTACTAATATTCTTACTATTTTTGAGCAAATCAAAAAATATGTTTCCAAATTGTAACAAATACATTTTGGTGGCGTCAAATAAATAAACAAGTATTAATTAAATAAAAAATAAATGAAAAAAAGTATTTTAACTCTTGCTTTTGCTGTGTTAATTGCATTGTCTGCAAATGCACAGAAAGTAGAATTTGAGGAGTATGATTTAGATAATGGTATGCATGTAATTTTGCACAAAGACACTTCTGCACCAGTAGTTGTAACCTCTGTAATGTATCATGTTGGTGCAAAAGACGAGCAATCGGATAGAACTGGAATGGCTCACTTTTTTGAACACCTTCTTTTTGAAGGAACTAAAAATATTAAAAAAGGAGAATGGTTTAAAATAGTTTCCTCCAATGGTGGTAGAAATAATGCAAATACTACAGACGATAGAACGTATTATTATGAGATTTTCCCATCTAACAAATTAGAATTAGGTTTGTGGATGGAGTCTGAGCGTTTGTTACACCCAATTATCAAACAAGAGGGTGTAGATACACAGAATGAAGTTGTAAAAGAAGAAAAAAGGTTACGTGTAGACAATCAACCTTATTCTCGTTTTTTAGAATATGTTAAAGAAAACATCTTTAAAAAACATCCTTATAAAGGGACTACTATTGGTAAAATGGAGCATTTAGATGCTGCCACTCTAGATGAATTTTTAGCTTTTAATAAAAAGTTTTATGTACCAAACAACGCAACTTTAGTTGTTGCTGGAGATATAGATTTTACTACCACAAAAAAAATGGTAGAAGATTATTTTGGTCCAATACCAAGAGGTGCAGAGGTTACAAAGAACTTCCCTAAAGAAGATCCTATTGCAGAGCCAATGACGGCTAAAGGATATGACCCAAATATTCAAATACCAGCAATTATGGCTGCTTATAGAACACCTTCTATGAAAACTAGAGACTCTAGAGTTTTAGATATGATTTCTTCTTATTTAAGTTCTGGTAGAAGTTCTGTTTTGTACAAAAAATTAGTAGATGATAAAAAAATGGCATTGCAAGCAGGTGCAATTAACGCGAGTCAAGAGGATTATGGAACTTATATTTTATATGGTTTACCACAAGGTGAAACTAAATTAGCAGATATTATAAAAGAAATCGACGAAGAAATTGTAAAGATGCAAACAGATTTAATTTCAGAAAGAGATTATCAAAAATTACAAAATCAGTTCGAAAATAATTTTGTAAACTCTAATTCTAGTGTAGAAGGTATTGCAAACTCTTTGGCACGTTACAATGTTTTGTATGGTGATACAAATCTAATAAACACAGAGATTGATATTTTTAGATCTATTACTAGAGAAGAAATAAGAGATGTTGCAAAAAAATATTTAAATCCTAATCAGAGATTAACGTTAGAATATTTACCAAAAGAAAAATAAAATCGATTACTGATTTATAACACAAAGACATAAATTATGAAAACAAAAATAATATATTTTATAACACTATGTATGCTGTCTTTAACTGTACAGGCACAAATAGATAGAAGTAAAATGCCAGAAGCTGGTCCAGATCCTGTAATAAAATTAGGAAAACCAAAAACTTTTACCTTAAAAAATGGTTTAAAAGTAATTATGGTAGAAAACAACAAACTACCAAGAGCTTCTGCAAGTTTAACTATAGACAATAAACCTTATTTAGAAGGTGAAATTGCTGGAGTTTCTAGCATGATGGGTAGTTTATTGGGAAGAGGAACTTCTAATATTACTAAAGATGAGTTTAATGAAAAAGTAGACTTTTTAGGAGCTAACGTTTCTTTTTTTAGTTCTGGTGCTTTTGCATCTTCTCTAAAAAAATATTTCCCAGAAATCTTAGAGTTAATGGCAGATGGTGTAAAAAATTCTCAATTTACAAAAGAAGAGTTTGATAAAGAGGTGCAAGTTACTTTAGATGGCTTAAAATCTAGCGAAAAAAGTGTAACTGCTGCAGCTAGGCGCGTAGAAAATGTATTAACATATGGTAGAAATCATCCTTTGGGAGAATTTACATCTAAAGAAAGTGTAAAAAAAATTACCTTAAAAGACATTAAAAACAACTACAATACTTATTACAGACCCAACAATGCGTATTTAGTAATTGAAGGGGATATTGATACCAAAAAAATAAAAAAATTAGTAAAATCTCTATTTGCAGATTGGGAAAAAGGAACAATTCCTGCGTACACTATGCCAGTAACCAAAAATGTTGCTACTACAGAAATTAATTTTGTAAATATGGACAATGCTGTTCAATCTGAAATTGCAATTATTAACAATGTCGATTTAACTTTAGGAGATAAAGATTACTATGCTGCTTTAATAGCTAACAACATACTTGGTGGTGGTGGTACTGCACGTTTATTTATGAATTTACGAGAAGATAAAGGATACACTTATGGCTCTTATTCTAGTTTAAGACAAAGCAGATATGCTGGTACTTTTAGAGCAACTGCTAGTGTTAGAAATATGGTTACAGATAGTTCTGTGGTAGAATTACAAAAAGAAATTAACAGAATACGTTACCAAAAAGTTACTGCAGAAGAATTAGAAAATTCTAAAGAAGAATATATTGGTGGTTTTGTAATGGATGTTCAAAAACCAAGAACGGTAGCTAATTTTGCATTAAATATTGCACGTTACAACTTACCAAAAGATTTTTATGCAAACTACATAAAAAATATAAAAGCCGTAACTTTAGACGATGTACAAAATGCTGCAATTAAATACTTTAGAGGAGATAAAGCAAGAATTGTAGTTACAGGAAAGGGAATTGAAGTTCTTAAAAATCTTGAAAAAACAGATTATATAATTAATTATTTTGACAAAGAAGGAAACCCAACAGAAAAACCTGCAATGACAATGCCAATTCCTGAAGGAATGACCGCTGAAACTGTAGTAAATAAGTATTTTGAAGCCATTGGTGGTAAAGACAAAGTTATGGCTGTAAAAACTAAGATGACTTTAGCAAACGCAACCATTCAAGGTACTCCAATTGTTATGACTACAAAGGCTGCAGAACCAAACAAAACATCTTTAGTTATTTCTGTAATGGGAAACACAATGCAGAAAATGGTTTTTAATGGCGAAAACGGTTATCAAGAAGCTAGAGGACAAAAAATAGACATGCAACCAGCACAAATTGCAGAAGCTAAAGCGTCTAATACATTGTTTAGCGACTTACATTACAATGCAGGAGAATTGCTGAGAATAGAGCCAATTGAAGGTGAAAATGCTATCGTTTTAAAATATAACGATACAGAAATTTTTTATGATATGGCTTCTGGTTTAAAAATAAAGGAAGTTAAAATAACAAAAACTCCTGATGGAAAAGAGGGGAAAACACCAACCAACTTTTCTGATTATAAAGAAGTAAGTGGAATTCTGTTTCCACATACTATTTCAACCAAAATGGGACCAATAGACCTAAATCTTACTGTGAAAGAAATAAAAGTAAATGAAGGGGTTTCTGATGTTGATTTTGAATAATCAAAATTAGAAATCAAAATAAATACAGAGAGTCAAAAATTAATTTTTGGCTCTTTTTTTGTTTTTAATTTTTAAAAAATAAACTTTGATCTTTGAACGTTGAACTTAAAATTACTTCTTCTTATTTACCAAATAAACACCCACCAAAATAATTACACCCGAAAATATCTGAATTAAACTTAGCTTTTCGCCATCTAAAAGACCCCAAAAAATAGCCACTAAAGGAATTAAATAAGTTACAGAAGATGAAAAAACAGGATCTGAAATATGTACTAACTTATTATAAATAGTTTTTGCTATTCCTGTACCAACCACAGAGAGAATTACTAAATATCCTAAAGACTGCATTAAAACTTTATTTTGAAAATGAAAAGTGGTAAAAAAATCTGTAAAAAATAGTACCATAAATGCTGGTACAAGCAACAATAAAAAATTACCTGTTACGATAGATAATGCATTTAAATCGTACAAATACTTTTTAACCATGTTGGCATTTAAAGCATAACCAAAAGAGGCAATAATAATTAATACAGCATACCAATAATTCTGATTTGGATTTAATTCAGCTCCTTTTAAAATCAAAATTAAAGTCCCTACCAAACCAATTAAAATACCTAATAACTGATTTCTTTTAAATGCAAAACCAAATAATATGGCTCCAAAAATAAGTGTAAAAAATGGTGTTAAAGAATTTAAAATAGAAACAATAGAACTATCTATAGTTGTAATGGCAAAAGCAAACAAAAAACCAGGTATAAACGTTCCTGTAAGCGAAGTATAGAAGATATATTTATAATGCTTTTTTTGAATTTTCTTTAACGATCTTGGTGCAACAGAAAGCAAAAAAATGGCTGTAAACAACATTCTTAAAGCACCTAATTGTATGGGAGTTACGCCTAACAATGCTTTTTTCATCAAGATAAAAGAACTACCCCAAACCAATGAAAGTAAGATAAGGTATAGCCATTTTTGCTGTTGCTTGTTCATAAATTTTATTCTAACTGCAAAAATGTTACAATTATTGAAATATAAAGGCGATTATTAATAAATTTGCAATATAATTTAATCACTAAATATTATGATGTCAAAAAAAATATTTTACGCTTTTGCAATTGCCTTGTTTGTAATAACAGCTTGCAAAGAAAACAAAACAGTTAAAAAAGAAAGTGTAGCTCTTGCTATTTCTGGTATGACTTGTGAAATTGGTTGTGCAAAAACCATTCAATCTAAATTATCTAAAAAAGAAGGTGTTTTAGACGCTAAAGTTATTTTTACAGATAGTATTGCCAATATTGAATTTGATGCTAATACAACCTCTAAAAAGGATTTAATTGCATTTGTAGAGGGTATTGCAGGTGGAGATATGTATAAAGCTTTAGAAAGTTCTAAAGTAACTTCTACTTCAACTAAAACAGCTCATGCTTGTACTGAAGATTGTAAAAAAGATTGCGAAAACAAAATGGCTTCTAAAAAAGAATGTAAAGAAGACTGTAAAATGGCTTGTTGCGCTACAGAAGGCACAAAATAAGTTTTTATTAAAAGCAAAAAAAGCAGGCTTAAAGCCTGCTTATTTAATTAAATTTAATTCTTAAAACTGGTAACCTGTCCAAGCGAATACAGTAGCATCTGCACCACCAGTTGTTCCTGCAGAAAGATTTATTGTAGCTCCACCAGATGTTGTATTTTTAACATCTGTAATATCTAAACCGTTAGCAGTATTAGCAACAGCTGTTACTGAAGTAGCATCAGTTGAATCTGTTTTACTATCTTGTAAATCGATCACATCACCAAAAATAGCTCCAGCACCTAATGCTAAATATGCATTTGTAATTGTTGCAGTAGCATCTCTTCTTACTTTGATACCATCAGACATTTCTACACCATCTGCATTATTAATAATAGTTACACCATTAACTGTAAAGTTAGATTCGTTAATATCAGAAGGTGAATTACCATCTAAATTACCATCTGCTTCAATACCTCTTGGGTCAGAAGTTACAGCAGTATAGCCATTCTCTCTTATACCATATAAGTTTGTACAAGTACCTGCATAACCTTGAGAAAAATCGAACATATCATCTTTAGCATTTACTACTAATATGTTTTCAGTATTTACAGTTCCACCAAAAAACTCAATTGCATCATCATCACCATAAAAAATAGCGATGTTAGAAATTGTTGTTCCTGTGCCTACTCCATTTAAAGTTAAACCATTGTGTTCTGCTTCATCATCAATTCTTGCTCCAGAATATTCTATAATTACATAGTCTAAAATCCCTGAATCATCAGCAGCATCTGAGCCACCAAAGAAAATACCATTGTTTACTTCTGTTGCAGCATTACTATCTGTTCCAGTTTGACGACTTATAGGTGCATTGCCGTTAATGATAATACCACCCCAATCTCCAGGTTTAGGAACAGTTGCATTAGATGTAAATTTTATTGGATTATCAGCAGAACCGTCAGCAATAATTTTACCTCCTCTTTCTACTAGAATATAAACATCTGTACCACCTGCTAAAGCATTTATAGTTGTACCAGCTTCTATAGTTAATGTTGATCCAGATTTTACTAATAATGTACCAATTAAGTTATGTGCAACTCCAGATCTTAACGTTAAATCTGTTGTTAAGTTACCAGCTAAATTTTGAGAAGTAACTTGTCCACCATTATTTCCAGTTCCAATGTTATCATCATCACTTAAAGAACATCCTGTAAATATTAAAGCAGAAATGGTTACGATTGTTAAAATTGTTTTTTTCATTTTTTTTTAATTTGATTAGATTTTATTGTTATTATCTGCAACAAAGCTAATTTTGTACTGTTTTATTTATTTTATCTAAATCTTAAAGAATTGTTATGGTTTCTGTTACTTTATTAGAAATTATACGTAAACCCTAAACTAAGGTTAACACCTTTTTTATAATTTCTTAACACAACATTATCTCCTCCATTAAAACCTGCTCTTGTTAATTGGAAATCAGGATTTAATAAATTTGTTGCTTTTAGTTTTACACTATAATTTTTATTAAATTGATAAGAGGAAACTAAATCTAAAGTTGGAATTCCTTTTTCTAATACATTTTCAAACCCTCTTGTTCCTACAGAGTAAACTCTTTCACTGAAATAATTAAATACTAACGAAGAGATTAAAGTGTTATCGTTAATTTTTTTATTTAAAGAAATATCTGCATTTAATAAGAAAGGTGTAGCACCTTCTAAATCACTTGTTGCGTTTGTAAATTGAGCTACAGAACCACTATCTAAATTTACATTTGATACTAAGAAAGATGTATTTAAACCTGCAAAAACTTCTAAATCTTGTTCTTCTTTTTCAACAACTTTTCTTCTTGCCTCTAGTTCAATACCATACACACTAGCATCATTACCAACATTCAAATAAGTAAGTGTATTACCTCCAGATGGTATTTCACTTCTAGAAATTGGGTCTTTTATAAATTTATAAAATCCTGTAAATGTAATTAATTCTGATGATGAGAAATAATACTCGTATTTAGCATCTAAATTATAAGTATCAGAGGGTTTTAAATTAGCATTACCCTGACTTGAAAAAGTAACATCTTGATATTTAAAAGGTGCTGTTTCTTTAAACTGAGGGAATGTATAGGTCTGACTACCTGCTAATCTAAAAATACTATTTTCATTAAAGTTATACTTTATATTAAAACTTGGTAGAACATAAATTCTATCTAAAAAAGAGGGTCCTTCTACAGAAGATTGTGCAATGTTTGTATTAAAAGTAACTCTTTGTTGAATTTTCTCAAATCTTAATCCAGCTGAAGCTATTAAATTATCACTTATCTGATAAACGGCATTACCAAAAGCACCAAATATTTGTCTTTTACCTCTATATGTAAAAGGTACAAAAGCATTTGGATTACTTCCATTACCTCTACCAGTTTCTAATTCGAAAATATTATTATCAATAGAAGATTGGTTAAAAACAGCATCTGGATTTTCGATATCTATTGCTACCCTTGTAGAAAAATCATGATTAAAAATTGTTGCAGAAAATAAACGTTCTGTATATCTATAATCTCCACCAAATTCTAAAACACTAATATCTTCTTCATCGTCTTTTAATTTATAACTAAATTTTCCTTTAGCAGCATAATCATTTTCTTCTAATTTAGAATAGAAACGTTCATTTTCTCCTGCAGAACTAGTTTGTGGACTATAAAAATCGTCTCTTAATAAATATTTATTTGTTCTTCTATCTGGCTCATTTCCTCTAATAAAGTTTAAAGAAACCTTTGCTTCAAAATTGAATCTATCAGAAAATTTGTAGTTTGCTAAAAACTGGTTTACATAGACCTCATTATTATTTGTTTGTTGTCTTCTTTGAAACTCCAAATCGCCATCTTGTTCTGGATTTACTTCTCCAAAATAATCTCCAATAGACTGTTTATTGTTATGAATAAATAAGTGGTTGTAGGCAATGCTATGACCGGCATCAAACTTATATTTTAAGTTTGCCATTACTACTTGAGAAACATTGTATTCGTATTTAGAAAAATCTTGATCCTGAAAAATAGCTCCTGCACTTGTAGTTTGTTTAATATTACCTTCTAAGAAGTTATAACCGGCATCAAAAGCACCAACAACAAAAAAGCTAAAACTATCATCTTTAATGTCATACTTTTTTCCTCCAGCAAAAGAGAAGCTATTATTCATTTGAAAGTTTTGACTGTTTGGCTTGAAAGAATTTCCAAAAGAATAGTTTCCTAAATCATTTACTGGTATAGATAAATTTTGAGTTCCAAACCTGTTGGTACCATCAATTGTTAAAAATTCTTTTGATACTGATTGTGTATTTATACCTGCAGAAACACCAACATTTAATAAACTTTTTTTAATTAATTCTTTTGATACAATATCTACATTTGCACCACCAACATCACCAGCAATTTCAGAAGTAAACACCTTGTTAATACCTATGTTTTTAATGATACTTGTATCAAAAAAATCTAAAGAAATATTTTTGTATTCAGGGTCATCAGAAGGTAATGGTAAACCATTTAAGGTTGTAGAGTTGTATCTGTCTCCTAAACCTCTAACAACAATATTTTTAGAACCTTTAGAAACACCTGCTGTCTTTGTAACAGCACCCTCAGCATCAGAAACACCTTTTACAGATAATTCTTGAGCTCCTATACTTGTTTTAATAGAAACTGCTTTCTTTTGCTCTAAAATTAAAGCACTTGTTTTTTCTTTACTTGTAGAAGATTTTACAACAATCTCATCTAAAGAAACACCTTCTGATGCAGACATTAATTGGTTAATTACAATTGTTTCATCAGCTTTTATGGTAAACGTTTTTTCTATGGTTTTATACCCTAAAAAACTAAATTGTACTACATGTGTACCTGCTGGTACTTTAATAGAATAGTTACCATCAAAATCTGTAGTAGCACCAATTGTGGTACCTTTTATAACTACGTTTGCAAAAGGTAATGGCTCATTATTGGTTTCTTTATCTGTTAATAAACCTTTTAAAGTACCCTTGTTTTGCGCTGTTAAAACTTGACTTAATGCTACTAAAGCAATAAATAGAATTTTCTTCATTTTTATGTTTTATTTACTGGGCCAAAAGTCTATTAATTTTGTAAAGTCTATGTTAGTTGTAAATTATCTTTGTATTAGGCAATTATTATTATAATGTTAAGTAATACCTTTTTATTAACTTTTTATTAATTTTAAGAAAACAGTAGCACAAAGTCATATATCTATATTTGTTATAATCTTTTAAAGATTTTTAGTCATTTTAATTTATTAGTTTTTGACGACTATTTAAATGACAGGCTGCCTTAAATAAGGCAGCTTTTTTTGTTTTAATAATATTGCATTAACATTACCTTAACATGTTTGTTAGTTATTTGCAACGTCAAAAATTAATAAATTATGAATTTAAAATCGATACTTATATCTATAAGTATAATTGTAATGGTATGTTTAAATACCTATGCTCAAAAATCAAATGCACCTAAGTTTGGAAAAGGCTTGTTTAACCTAGTTGGAAAAGATAGTACTTGGACTATGAAAATAGGTGCAAGATTTCAAACATTAGCAATTGCTGGTTGGGATGCAGAAAACGGATTATCAAATCCTTATTCTTCTATGTTAATTAGAAGATCTCGTTTAAAGTTTGATGGTTGGGCTTTTTCACCCAAATTAAAATATAAACTAGAGTTGGGTTTATCTAATAGAGATAAATCTGGCGCTTCTTACTATACACATGATGCACCAAGACAAATTTTAGATGCCGTTTTAAAATGGAATTTTTCTGGAAACTGGGTTGTTTGGTTAGGTCAAACAAAATTACCAGGTAACAGAGAACGTGTAATTTCTTCTGGAGATTTACAAATGGTAGATCGTTCTTTACTAAATAGTAGATTTACTATTGATAGAGATATAGGTGTACAGTTAAGGCACAAATTTAAATTGTCTGATAAATTTTTAATAAAACATATTTATGCAATTTCACAAGGTGAAGGTAGAAATATTACAAGAGGAAACCAAGGTGGATATCAATACACAGCAAGAGTAGAATTATTTCCTTTTGGAGATTTTACTGGAAAGGGAGATTATAAAGGAAGTGATTTAAAATTTGAACCAACACCAAAACTATCTTTGGCTTTTAACTACGATTTAAATAATGATGCTTCTAAAACACGAAGTAATCAAGGTTCTTATATGTATATAGATGGCACATCAGAAGGTTCTGGTGCAGCATTTTATCAAACAGACATTACCACATTTTACATAGATGCTATGTACAAGCACAAAGGTTTTTCTTTTATGGGAGAATATGCTTATAGAGATGCAGCAGACCCATTTTCAAAAAACTCTGATGGTTCTCTAACAGGAGATGTTGTACAAGTAGGGAATGGTTTAAATTTACAAACAGGTTATTTACTTTCTAAAACAGTTGAGCTTTCAGCGCGTTATACAAATATTACTTTCGATCAAAATATTACTGGTAAAGGTGCAGAAAACATGTATACTCTAGGATTATCTAAATATATTGTTGGTCATAAATTAAAAGTACAAACAGATGTAAGCTATACAGATATTGGTTTTAAAACCAATCAACTAATGTATAGATTTCAGGTAGATATTCATTTTTAAAATATTAAATTATATAACATAAAGGTAACATTTGAAACAAAAAGTGTTACTAATTTTGCAAAACTAAATTTTAAGAAAAAATGGGAGATCCATATATTTTAATGCTTGTTGCTTTAGCTGTTTTAGCTATTGTAGATCTTGTAGTTGGTGTTAGTAATGATGCCGTTAACTTTTTAAATTCAGCCATTGGCTCTAAAGCAATTTCTGTAAAGAAAATTATGATTATTGCTAGTTTAGGAGTCTTCTTTGGTGCAATTACCTCTAGTGGTATGATGGAAGTTGCAAGAAAAGGAATTTTTAACCCTAGTATGTTCATGTTTCAAGACATCATGTTCATTTTTATGGCAGTTATGATTACAGATATCTTATTATTAGATATTTTTAACTCTTTAGGAATGCCAACCTCTACCACAGTTTCTATTGTTTTTGAATTGTTAGGTGCTGCAGTTTGTATTTCATTATTAAAGATCTCTGCAAACGATGCACATTCATTAGGTGATATTTGGAATTATATCAACCATAAAAAAGCCATACAAATTATTAACGGAATTTTACTCTCTGTAGTAGTTGCTTTTTCTGTTGGTGCTATTGTTCAATTTATTTCTAGATTAATTTATTCTTTTAATTTTGAAAAAAGAGCAACCTATATTAATGCACTTTTTGGTGGTTTTGCAATTACTGCAATTACCTACTTTATCATTATCAAAGGTTTAAAAGGAACTCCTTTTTATAGTAATATAAAATTTTTAATTGAAGGAAATACGGTTACAATTATAGCTGCAAGTTTTGTAGCATGGTCTTTGATTTCTCAACTTTTAATTCAGGCTTTTAAAATTAATATTTTAAAGTTAATTATTGGAGTTGGTACGTTTTCTTTAGCAATGGCTTTTTCAGGTAACGACTTGGTAAACTTTGTGGGTGTACCAATTGCTGCATGGAATTCTTACCAAGCCTGGGAAATTTCTGGTGTTGCTGCAGACTCATTTTCTATGGGTATTTTAGCAAAGAAAGTGCCTTCTAATGTTTGGTTATTATTAATTGCTGGTGCTATTATGGTAGTTACTTTATGGACATCTAGTAAAGCGCAAAACGTAATAAAAACAGGAATTGATTTATCTAGACAAGGAGAAGGGCATGAAAAATTTAAACCAAACCCATTATCTAGAATCGTTGTTAGAGCATCTATGTCTATAAATAAGGGCATTAGTTATATTGTACCAAAAAAGACATTAGTATTTATAGATTCTAAATTTCAAAAACCAGTTATAGATTTACCAAAATCTAAAACTTACGAGTTACCTGCTTTCGATTTAGTTAGAGCTGCTGTAAACTTAATTGTTGCTGGTATTTTAATATCTATTGCAACTTCTATGAAACTACCACTTTCTACAACTTATGTAACTTTTATGGTGGCTATGGGTACTTCTTTAGCAGATAGAGCTTGGGGTCGTGAAAGTGCTGTATATAGAGTTGCAGGTGTAATTAATGTAATTGGTGGCTGGTTTTTGACTGCTATAACTGCCTTTTTAGCTGCTGCTATTGTGGCATACTTAATTAGTTGGGATATGGTAATGATTCCGATTTTATTAGCTGTTGTTGCGATATTAATTGGTAGAAATACTTTAATACACAGAAATAAAAGCAAAGAAGTTAAAAAACAAGAATACATAGAAAGAGCTGAATTAATTACTATAAACGGAGTTATAGAAGAGAGTGCTGACCATATTGCAGAAGTTGCAACACGTATTAATAAATTATACACAAATGTGGTTAATGACCTGTCAAATCATGATTTAAATAAACTGCGCAAAACAGATAAGCACGTTGGAAAGTTAAATGATGAAATTGATGGTTTAAAAGATGGTGTGTTCTATTTTATAAAATCTTTAGATGAAACTTCTGTACAAGCTAGTAGATTTTATATTATGGTATTGGGTTATTTACAAGATGTAGCACAATCTATTAGTTATATTTCTAGAGCAAGTTACAAGCATGTAAATAACAATCATAAAAACTTAAAGAAAGGACAATTAAAAGATTTAAAACATATAGACGAGGATTTATCTGATCTTTTAAACAGAGTGTCAGAAATTTTTGAAAACAGAACTTTCGATAATTTAAACGATATTTTAATAGAGAAACAAGAATTGTTTGTAAAAGTTTCTAGCTCTGTAGAAAATCAAGTTGCAAGAATTAGAACCGATGAAACAAGTCCTAAAAACACAACCTTGTATTTTAGTGTATTATTAGAAACTAAAGATTTAGTGAGTGCTTTAATGAACTTATTACAGACTTACGAAGAGTTTCATTTAACCACAAAACAATAAAACTTTAGTATATATCTTTATAAAAGCCAGTAAATTATTTTACTGGTTTTTTTATTAGAACCAAAATCCTAAATTAAATAAAAGTACGCTTTTATTAATGTCTGGTGTCCATGCATATTTAAGTTCTATAGGCCCAATAAAAGAATTGTAACTGTAACCAATTGCATAGCCAGATTTAACGTTTTTAAACAAGTCTATATCTTTAAAAACATTGTCTTCTAACCTTGCATAATTGGCTATCACAGAAAAATAATGTTTTGGGTAAAACTGGTATCTTAAATTAAATTCTGATTTTAGAAAAGAAGCACCAGACAATTCTGCAAACTCATAACCATAAAGAGACACAAAATTATTAATGTAATTTTGATTGTTTCCTCCTAGAAAAAAATCGAAAGTAGAAGAAGCTACTTGTTTGAAAGAAAAACCAGCTTCATTTGTAGTATGTAAGGTTAAATTGTCTGTAAAAGAAGTTGCAAAACCAAGGGTACCTTTTGCCTGCGGATACATTTCGAAATCGTTATTAAAATCTGAAGACCATAAATAATATTTAAACGCTAAGTCTGCATAAAATCCTTTGGTTACAAAATAGCTTTTATCATAGGTATCTAGTTTTAAATAACCTGAAACGTTAAAATAATTACTATTGTCTGATATATTTTTATCGTCTAAATCTGTAATATTATCTGTTGCTGCTTTTATTCTTTTTAATTCGGTTTTTAATCCTACAGCAAATTTTCTGTTAAAGGTAGTTTGTACAAAAAATTGATTTGTTAAATCAGAATATCGTAAACTAATACTGTTAATATCTGGTGATGAAGCCTCTTCAAATGGTACTTGAGATCTAAAGTGATTATACCTAGACCTAAAGCCATAACTAAAGTAAAATCCATTATCTACAAAATAGTTTAAATCGTAACGTAAATTATCACCTAAAATTAAATTTAGAGAAAACAAATCGTTTTTACCCAGCAACCCTTTATGATTATAATTTGCCAATAAACTAGACTTGTACAAATAATCGTAATGCAGGCCTAATTTTATGTTGGCAGTTTCGTCAGACTCATTCAATTTAAAGTTTAGCAAATAGCTACCATCTGTTTTTTTTATAAGGTTGTACTCTATTTTGTTATAATTTCGGGTTGCAGAAAGTAAATATATTTTTTTTGTTAAGTCTTGTCTAGAAAGGCTGTCTCCTTCTATAATATTTAATTTACCAAGCACATAAGCTCTTGTATAATTTTCTATCCCTTCTATGCCAATAGAAGAAATAAGCATTTTTTGGGTGTTAAACTCTATAGGTTCTCTTTCTATTTTTACGGTTTGTTTTGCAGCAATTTCTTCAAAAACTTTTGAGTATTTTTTAGCTTCTAGAATTCCTTTTTCTAAAATTTCATTTTTTTTATCAAAATCTACTACAGAATATTTGTAAATATCTGGGTGAATATAAACATCTAGTTTTTTTATTTCTTGGTCTGTATTTTGATACATTTGATAACTCATAATTTGGTTCAAGAGTGCCACAACAGAGTTAATTTTATCTTTTTCAAACAACCTCCCTTCTACATCTACACCAATAACGATGTCTATGCCTTTGTCTTTCATAATACTTACAGGAAAGTTATTGGCAACGCCACCATCTACCAACAATTTACCTTTATATTCCACAGGGTTTAAGAGTGATGGAAAAGAAGCACTTGCTCTTAAAGCCATAGGTAAAGCACCCTTTTCTAAAATAACGGAAGAACCATCTTCTACATCTGTAGCAATACAAAAAAATGGCGTAGGTAACTTTGTAAAATCTTGATTTCCATCTAAAGGATCGAATAATTCTAATAATAAATTTAACACATTTTGTCCTTTAGAAACACCTCTAGGCAAACCAATTTTACCTTTATTTACAGGTAAGGTAACAAAAGTATTTTCGCCAAATTCTTTTTCAAAAAAAGTTGCGGCTTTTCTAGGAAGTACATCTCTTAGAACTTTTAAAAAATCTGTTTTTAAAATAATTTCTTCTATTTGCTTTGCAGAATAACCCGCAGCATATAAACCACCAATAACAGCACCCATACTTGTGCCTCCTATATAATCTAAATGTATACCCGCTTTGTCTATTTCTTTTAAAACACCAATATGCGCAAAACCTTTTGCACCACCACCACTTAACACCAAACCTACTTTTGGTTGTTTTTGTTGAGAAAAAAGAACTATGGGTATGGTTAGCAGTAATAATATTAATTTTTTCATAGCAGTTTATTTTTTGTCGGGATGATAAAACTGATACACTTTTACAGCTCTAGAATGCCCAATTGCTTCTTTTAAGTCTTTTAGACTGGCTTCTTTTACTCTTTTTGCCGATTTAAATTTACGCAATAAAGTTGTAATCGTCTGTTTGCCAATATCTGGTATTTGTTCTAACTCACTTTGAATGGCAGATTTACTGCGTTTATTTCTATGAAAAGTAATACCAAATCTATGGGCTTCGTTTCGTAAATATTGGGTTATTTTTAAAGTTTCAGATTTTTTATCTAAATACAAAGGAACAGGGTCTCCAGGGTAATAAATTTCTTCTAATCTTTTCGCAATACCAATAATGGCGATTTTACCACGTAAACCCAATCTCTCTAGGGCTTTTAAACCAGATGATAATTGGCCTTTACCACCATCTACAATAATTAATTGTGGCAAAGGTTGATCTTCTGCCAATAAACGTTTGTAACGCCTGTACACTACCTCTTCCATAGAACCAAAATCATCTGGTCCCACTACAGTTTTTATGTTAAAATGTCTGTAATCTTTTTTACTGGGTTTGGCATCTTTAAAAACCACACAAGCAGCTACTGGGTTGGTACCTTGTATGTTCGAGTTATCAAAACACTCTATATGCCTTGGCTCTTCAGACAAACGCAAATCTTTTTTCATCTGTGCCATAATGCGTTTTACATGTCTGTCTGGATCTACAATTTTTATTTGTTTAAATTGTTCTTGTCTGTAATATTTTGCATTTCTTTCAGATAGTTCTACAATTCGTTTTTTATCGCCCAATTTTGGGATGGTTACTTTTACATCATCACCCAAATTTACTTTAAAAGGTACATAAATTTCTGGCGATTGTGAGTTGAATCGTTGTCTAATTTCAACAATAAATAAGGCTAATAATTCTTGATCGGTTTCGTCTAATTTTTTCTTAATTTCTGTAGTATGAGACTGAATGATGCTTCCATTAGAAATTTTTAAAAAGTTGGCATAACCATGGGTTTCATCAGAAATAATAGAAAACACATCTACATTATTTATAGACGGATTTACAATGGTACTTTTTGCTTGATAATTGTTTAGTCTGTCTAATTTTTCTTTAATTTTCTGTGCTTTTTCAAACTCCATATTTTCAGAAAACGCAAACATCATTTTTTTAAAACGGTCTAAACTTTCTTTAAAATTACCTTTAATAATGTTTTTTATTTCTTTGATAGAGTTATTGTAATGTGCCTCTGTTTCTAATCCTTCACAAGGACCATTACAATTGCCTAAATGATGCTCTAAACAAATTTTATATTTGCCTTCGTTAATTTTTTGCGCACTTAAATCGTACTTACAAGTTCTTAACGGATAGAGTTCTTTAATTAAGTCTAATAAAGTTCTTACAGTTCTTACAGAAGTATAAGGCCCAAAATATTCAGAGCCATCTTTAATAACCCTACGAGTTAAAAAAACTCTTGGAAAACGTTCGTTTTTTATACACAACCAAGGGTATGTTTTATCATCTTTTAACAACACATTGTAACGTGGCTTGTACTTTTTTATCAAATTATTTTCTAATAAAAGCGCATCTGTTTCTGTGTTAACTACAATGTGTTTTATATTGGCTATGTTTTTTACTAAAACTCTGGTTTTGCCACTATCGTGTTTTTTAGTAAAATAAGACGAAACACGTTTTTTTAAATTTTTAGCTTTTCCAACATAAATAATTACATCATTTTTATCAAAATATTGGTAAACACCAGGTGTATTGGGTAAGGTTTGTATTTGGATTTCTAAAGATGGTGTCATACCCAAAAGTACTTATTTTTGATTGATAAATTAATCTAATTGCAATTCAAAATCTGTTAAAAAATTGGAATTAGAATTATTTACAACCTCAAAAGCGAAAATAGTAGCGAATTAAAAAAAATTAGAAAGCTTATTAAACTGATTTAGTGCACATCAAAATATTTTACATCTGGATAAATTTTTATCTCAGTTTCTGATATCTTATAGATATTTATTTTTTTAGAAAGTGAATCTTTAAAAACTTCTTTAATGGTCCTAAAAAGTTTATGCAATTTCTTTTTTTTCTTCCTTTGGAAAAGCTTGTTTGCTAAAAATAAAAAGCAAGGCTACACCGATAGTTATATAGGCGTCTGCTGGGTTAAAAATATATTGAAAAAAAGTATATTGTTCTCCACCCTTAAAAGGAATCCATTCTGGTAAGATACCTTGCCAAATAGGAAAATAAAACATGTCTACTACCTTACCATGAAACAGCGTTCCATAAGGTTGGTCTGCAAAAAGGGTTGCTACTTTGTGGTAAGAATCGTCAAAAATAACACCGTAAAAAACAGAATCTATAATATTACCTACGGCACCTGCTAAAATTAAAGCAATTCCTACTACAACTGCACTAGGTACCTTTCTTTTAATAGTACCTACTAGCCAATAAACAATACCTGCAACTGCAACAATTCTAAATAACGTTAAAAAAAGTTTTCCTGCTTTACCACCAAACTCAATACCCATTGCCATTCCGTTATTTTCTGTAAAATGAATTTGAAACCAACTAAAAACCGTTACACTTTCGTTTAAAGAAAAATTAGTTTTTACGTAAATTTTAATTACTTGATCTAAAATTATAGCAATTAATACCGTAAATATGGCAAGTGTCTTTTTTGACATTTTGTAATTTTTTATGGACACAAAAATAACAATATTATTGTGTAGTTAGATAAATATTTGCTTTTTGAGAAATAATTGTGAGTTTAGCCTCTGCACCTAACGCTCTATTTTTATGCTTACTGTTATAAGAAGTATTATCAATTTTAATTTTTCCGTTTTTAGAAACAAGGTCTAAGCTATTTTTTTGTGTTTTTGCATATACATTACCAGAGTATAATTTTAAGAGCGTTTTCTCCCTTACGGTTCCTAATTTTACAATACCATTTTCTATATAAATGGCTAAGTTATTTTTATAGCTTTTAGACTCTATATCTACATTTTCTCCAAAAATAATTGTTTTTTTATTGCTAGGTATTTTTATAATAGCTGTAGCCCTTTGCAATCTTTTGGTGATAAACTTTCTAAAAATTACTTCTCTTGTTTCTGCACCTTCAAAATCGAACTTTATATTTACAAGTTGTTCTTTGTTGTCTATTTTAATTACTTGTTCATCGTAATTTTGGGCATACAGATATACCTCTACAAAATTGGTGTTAGAGTTTTTTAAAACTATATTGTCTAAACCAGTGGTATAAATAGTTATTTCTGAGGCTTCTGTTTCAAATTTTTTTAGGACTTTTTTTTGAGAAAAACCCACAGAAAAAAAACAGAGTAATATGATTGTAAATAAATTTTTCATAAAAAAAGCTTCTTAAAAAAAGAAGCTTTGTATAGTATTTGATTATTTATTGCTTACGTTTAGCCTCTATACTTAAAGTTGCGTGTGGTACAAGTTTTAAACGTTCTTTTTGAATTAATTTACCAGTAACTCTGCAAATACCATAGGTTTTATTTTCTATACGTAAAAGTGCGTTTTTTAAGTCTCTGATAAACTTTTCTTGTCTTATTGCTAATTGTACATTCGCTTCTTTGTTCATAACATCAGAACCTTCATCAAAAGATTTAAAAGTTGGTGATGTATCATCTGTACCATTATTAGCATCATTTTTGTAAGAAGCTTCTAGCAAAGCCAAATCTTCTTGCGCTCTTGCAATTTTTTTATCTATAATTGCTTTAAATTCTTGTAAATCTTCGTCTGAATATTTTAATTTAGCTTCTCCTGACATAGTCTTAGATTTTTTCTATTAATATTTTACTTTTTATATTGTCAAACTCAATATCTGTTCCATTTTCTAGCGTGTCTACAAATGCCAAATTATTGGTAAGTGTTTCGCTCATGATATAGTTTTTGTTTGCAGTTATCGCGTTTTCTAAATTGGAGTCTTTTACAACCAATAATTTAATTTTATCTGTAACTTCTAAACCTGTATCTTTTCTTGCATTCTGAATTCTATTAATCAATTCTCTAGCAATACCTTCTTTACGCAATTCTTCTGTAATGGTAACGTCTAAAGCCACTGTTAATGCGCCTTCATTTGCAACTAACCAACCTTCTATATCTTTAGATGATATTTCTACATCTGACAACTCTAAAGTAATATTTTTTCTGTTAACTATTATAGAAATGTTTTTATCTTTCTCTATTTTGTTAATATCTTCTTGTGTAAACTTTTGTACCTCTGCTGCAATAAAACGCATATCTTTTCCAAATTTAGGACCTAAGGCTTTAAAATTTGGTTTTATTTGCTTTATTAAGATGTCTGAAGCATCTTCCATTAACTGGATTTGTTTAATATTAACCTCGTGCTTAATTAAGTTGGCAACTGCTAGTATTTCTTCTTTTTGTTGAATGTTATCAACAGGAATCATTATTTTTTGCAGTGGCTGACGAACTTTTATTTTTTCTTTGGCTCTTAATGATAATACCAATGAAGAAATTATTTGTGCATTTTCCATTTTACGCTCTAAACTTTTATCTACAAAGTTTTTATCAAAAACAGGAAAATCTGCTAAATGAATACTTTCTGAGGTTTCTTTTTGTGTTACCCCATTTAAATCTTGATACAATCTATCTGTAAAAAATGGCGCAATTGGCGATGCTAATTTTGCAATGGTTAGCATACAAGTATACAAGGTTTGATAGGCAGATATTTTGTCTGTTTCATACGTTCCTTTCCAAAAACGTCTTCTACTTAAACGTACATACCAGTTACTTAAATACTCTTGTGTAAAGTCTGATATAGCTCTTGCAGCTCTTGTTGGTTCGTAATCTGCGTAAAATGTATCTACTTTTTCTATTAAAGTATGTAGTTCAGATAAAATCCATCTGTCTAATTCTGGTCTTTCATGTAAAGCAATGTCTGCTTCTTTGTAAGCAAAACCATCAATATTTGTATATAGAGAGAAAAACGAGTATGTGTTGTATAAAGTTCCAAAAAACTTACGTTTTACTTCTTCTATCCCTTCTAAATCGAATTTTAAATTGTCCCAAGGGTTTGCATTAGAAATCATATACCATCTTGTGGCATCTGCCCCATAGGTAGATAAGGTTGTAAACGGATCTACAGCATTGCCCAAACGTTTAGACATTTTATGTCCGTTTTTATCTAAAACCAATCCGTTAGAAACTACATTTTTATAGGCAACAGAATCAAAAACCATTGTTGCAATTGCGTGTAAAGTATAAAACCAACCACGTGTTTGGTCTACTCCTTCTGCAATAAAATCTGCAGGAAACGATTCGTTACCATCAATTTTATTTTTATTTTCAAAAGGATAATGCCATTGTGCATAAGGCATAGAACCAGAATCGAACCAAACATCTATTAAATCGCTCTCGCGTTTCATTGGTTTTCCTGATGCTGAAACTAGGACAATTTCATCAACAATATTTTTATGTAAATCTATTTTTGCATAGTTTTCATCTGAGTTGTTATCAACCTCAAAGCTTGCAAAAATGTCTTCTCTCATTATTCCTGCGTTTACGGCACGTAGCATTTCTTCTTTTAGTTCTTTTATAGAACCAATACAGATTTCCTCTTTACCATCTTCTGTTCGCCAAATCGGTAATGGAATACCCCAATAACGAGAACGTGATAAATTCCAGTCGTTTGCATTTGCTAACCAGTTACCAAAACGACCAGTTCCTGTAGATTCTGGTTTCCAGTTTATGGTTTTGTTTAAGCTGTGCATTCTATCTTTTACATCTGTTACTTTAATAAACCACGAATCTAATGGATAGTATAAAATAGGTTTGTCTGTTCTCCAACAATTTGGATAACTATGCTTGTATTTTTCTACTTTAAAAGCTTTGTTTTCGGTTTTTAGTTTGATGGCTAATTCTACATCTACCGATTTTTCTGGTGCTTCACCTTCTGCATAGTATTCATTCTTTACGTATTTACCAGCAAACTCGCCCATTTCTGGTCTAAATTTACCTTGTAAATCTACTAAAGGCACCAAATTATCATTTTCATCTTTTACCAATAAAGGTGGTATTTCTGGTGTTGCTTGTTTACAAACCAACGCATCGTCTGCACCAAAAGTTGGTGCTGTGTGTACAATACCTGTACCATCTTCTGTAGTTACAAAATCGCCAGCAATTACTCTAAAGGCATTTTCTGGATTGTCGTTTGGTAAAACATAGTCTAATATTTGTTCGTATTGTATCCCTACTAAATCTTTACCCACAAATTCTTTTACTAGGTAAAAAGGTATTTTTTTATCACCTGCAGTGTATTCTTTTAATGCTTCAGCATTATCAACTTGAACATTATTTTTACCTCCAAATTGTTTACTTACTAAATTTTTAGCCAATACTACTTTTGTAGGTTCAAATGTATATTGATTAAACGTATCTACTAAAACATATTCTATTTTTGGACCAACAGTTAAGGCTGTGTTACTTGGCAAAGTCCAAGGTGTGGTTGTCCAAGCAAGGAAATATATAGTTTCTTCATTTTTTAAAAAATCTGGCAAACTCTTATGAATTGCTTTAAACTGTGCAACTACTGTTGTATCTGTTACATCTTGGTAGGTACCAGGTTGATTTAATTCATGAGAGCTTAACCCTGTACCTGCTTTTGGTGAATATGGCTGAATTGTATAGCCTTTATATATTAAGTTTTTTGTATAGATCTGTTTTAATAACCACCAAACAGATTCCATATATTTGGGTTCATAAGTAATGTATGGATCATCCATATCTACCCAATACCCCATTTTTTGGGTTAAATCGTTCCAAATATCTGTGTAACGCATTACTGCTTTTCTACAAGCTGCATTGTAATCTTCTACAGAGATTTTTTTACCAATATCTTCTTTGGTAATGCCTAGTTCTTTTTCTACACCTAGTTCTATTGGTAAACCATGGGTATCCCAACCAGCTTTTCGCTTTACTTGGTATCCTTTCATGGTTTTGTATCTAGGAAAAATATCTTTTATTGCACGTGCTAAAACATGGTGTACACCTGGTAAACCATTTGCAGAAGGTGGTCCTTCAAAAAAAACATAAGGTTCTTTGCCTTCTCTTGTGCTAACACTTTTTTCGAAAATGTTATTTTCTTCCCAGTAGTTTCGTATTTCTTCTGCTACTTTTGGTAAGTCAAGTCCTTTATATTCAGTAAATTTCGCGCTCATCTTTTCTCTTTTCTAATCAGATTGCGAAATTAATCAATTTATTGAAAATAGCTACTTATGAACCTAAAAAAAAGAGGCTTTACAATGGCTCTTAAATAAATTCTTATTAAAGAAGTAAAATATTGTAAGAAAAATTAAATCTTTACAAACTCTTTAACCTAAAGATCTCTTTCTTGCTTTATTTGTTCATAAGCATCTTGTATGCTTTGAAATTTTTCTTTAGCGCCTTTTAAATGTTCTTCTCCTAAATCTTGTAGTTTATCTGGATGGTATTTTTTTACCATTTTTCTGTAGGCTGATTTTACCTCGTTGTTAGAGACAGATTTTGTAATTTCTAGAATTTTGTAAGCATTGCCAGAAGCATCATAAAACATGGCTTTTATAGATTCAAAATCGCGCTGATTGATGTATAAATAACCTGCAATTTTTCTTATTTCTTCTACTTCTACTTCGCTTACAAATTGGTCTGCTTTTGCAATACCAAACAAGAAATGCAAAAGTTGCAAACGAGATGCATGAGACGTGTGTTCTCTGATTTGAATACATACTTGTCTTGCAGAAATTTGTTTTTTTACAATCCCTTTAAATAATTTAAATGCATTGTTGGCTCTTTCTTTACCATACATGCTTAAAAACTGTGTTCGTACAAAATCTAATTCGCGTTTATCTATATTTCCATCAGATTTTATAACTATTGATGCCAAGACCAATAAACTCATTTCAAAATCGCCAGATTGTGTGTTTACTTGTTTTCTGGTGCTTGTTTGTTGTTGATAATTGTCTTGCTCTAAAAGTAGGTCTTTTTCTGAAAACCCATCTACAAAACTACCTATTGCAAAACCAATGGCTGCACCTATTGGACCTCCTAAAGTAAACCCTAAACCGGCGCCTAACCACCTTGTAAAATTTCCCATTTTTATTTTTTAACAAGTGACAAATTTACAAAGTTTCAAAGAAACCGGGTTTATAGTCATAAACTTTGTAAGTACGATTTACTTATAAGTGATAAAAAAGTATCAGTTTTATTGATATTTCTATTAGAACTACCTCTTTAAAATGGGTTGAGTTTTGCAAAACAAATGTGTATCTTTGCATTTTAAAATAAATAATTATGTATCCAGAAGAATTAGTAAAACCAATGCGTGATGAGTTAATTAACGCAGGTTTTGAAGCATTATATACAAGCGAAGATGTTGAAAAAGCATTGGCAAAAGAAGGAACAACTTTAGTAATGGTAAACTCGGTTTGTGGTTGTGCAGCTGGTACTGCTAGACCTGGAGCTATTGCATCTTTAGGAGCAGAAAAAACACCTACAAACTTAACAACTGTTTTTGCAGGTGTAGAAAAAGAATCTACACAAAAAGCACGTGAATTTATGATTCCTTTTCCACCAAGTTCTCCAGCAATTGCCTTGTTTAAAGATGGTAATTTAGTGCATATGTTAGAAAGACATCATATAGAAGGACGTTCTGCACAAATGATTGCACAAAATTTAGCGCAAGCTTACGATGAATATTGTTAAAAAACAATGTAAATAAATTATAAAATCCATTCTTTTAAGAGTGGATTTTTTATTTTTATAAAATTTAAAAAAAGTCTTTATCTGCTCATAGTAAAAAAGAGCTTTAAAAAAATATTCTAAAAAGTGAATAAAGAAAAAGTGATTACAAACTGTATTTCTTTTGTAAAAAAAGAGCTTCAAAATGCAGAAGGTGGGCATGATTGGTTTCATATAGAACGCGTATTTAAAAATACTATTCTAATTGCTAAAGCTGAAAAGTAGATGTTTTTGTGGTTTCTTTGGCAGCACTTTTACATGATATTGCAGACCCAAAATTTAATAATGGAGATGAAAAAATTGGTCCTAAAAAAGCTACACAATTTTTAATTGACGAAAATGTACCTAAAAAAATTAGCATACATGTAATAAACATTATTAAACACATGTCTTTTAAAAATTCTTTTGATAAAAACTTACAAAATTTTAAAACAAAAGAGTTTGAAGTTGTACAAGATGCAGACAGGTTAGATGCCATTGGTGCAATTGGTATTGCACGTTGTTTTAATTATGGAGGCTTTAAAAATAGGCCATTGTATAACCCAGAAATTATACCTAATCTTACGATGACAAAAGAGGAATATAAAAATTCTACAGCACCAACTATCAATCATTTTTATGAAAAACTTTTGTTGTTAAAAGATAAAATGAATACTGAAACTGGCAAACAAATTGCTACAGATAGACATTTATTTATGGAAAAATATTTAGAACAATTTTATAATGAGTGGAATGGTATTAAATAATAAAACCTATAACTGTCTTTAAATAATAATTATAGGGAATAAAAAAGGCTTAAAAAATTAATGTAAAGCCCTTTTTATGTTTAACTAATTTTCTTTTGCAACCTCTAAAGCTGTAATTTTATATTCCAAAATAGATAATTCATTACTTTTTTCTAAAATATCATCTATAGTTAAATTGTTGTTGTTATTTATATAATTTAAAATCTCTTTACTTTTAAAATTATAGTATTCTAATGCTTTGTCTATTTTTGTATTCATTTTAAATTTATTATTGTATAAAATTAGACATTTCTCTTCTGTACTTAGAAGCAGGCTTACCAGTAAATTCTTTAAACAGTTTGTTAAAGTGAGAAAAATTATTAAAACCACACTCGTAACAAATATCTGTAATACTAGTTTGGCTTTCAGATAATAGTTTAGTAGCGTGTACAACTCTATACTCGTTAACTAATTTTGTAAATGTTTTGTTGGTTGTTTTTTTAAAAAACCTACAAAAAGCAGGTACAGTCATGCTTACTAAGTCAGCTACTTCTTCTAATGATATATGCCTCTTAAAGTTCTCATTAATGTGTTTAAAAACAAGATCTATTTTTTCGTTATCTTGTGGTATGGTTTCAAAAGCAAAACCGTCTGCATTTAAAATGGTGTAATCGTCTGTGTTTGCTAACTCTTTTAAAATTTCTAAAAAAGATATTATTCTATTGGCACCTTCTAAATCTATCAACTTTTCAATTTTTGCACCAATTCTTTTTTTAATTTCTATATTAAAACGAATTCCTTTTTTTGCACGTTCAAAAAGCTGATCTATAGCAGTCATCTCTGGTATTTTAAAAAATTCTTTCCCTAAAAAATCTGGTTTAAACTGTATTAACGTTTCAGAACCATTGGTTGTTAAACGATCTACAAACCCTAAATGCGGTAAATTAGAACCTATTAATACTAGCTGACTATTATTAAAGTAACTTATGTGATTTCCAATATGTCTTTTTCCTTTTCCTTTATTAACATAAACAATTTCTATTTCTGGATGAAAGTGCCAAAAGGCATTTGTTCTTTTTAAAAATTGTTCATGTTTTTTTACCAACATAGAACTACCAAAACTAGGGGTAATTTTTTCTAGTGTAGGTTTAGTCTTCATATTATACTTATTATATAGATGCAAAATTACGAATCTAAAACCACATAAAATATATAATTTTATCAAAAATATATGCTATTTTAACTTAACATAGAATTAACATTGTTTAATGTGATAATTTAGCATATATATTCGCCAATTATGATGTTTTCATTATCTAACATCTGCCATACTTTTGTAGTGTTAATAATCATTAAATGAAAAAAATGAAAAATTTAAAAAAATGCTTAGTAGTAGTTATGATGTTGGGAACATTAATAAACTACGCAAATGACAAAAAGAATACTACTTACGTAGTAAAGGGGAAAAAAGTTAAAGTTGAATTTAACGCAGTTAAAAAAGGAAACAAATTAACAATAAGAGATAGTTATGATGTAATTATATTTAGTCAGGAAATAGAAAATTCTGATAATTACTCTAAAATATTTAATTTGTCTAATTTATTAAAAGGAGATTATACTGCAGAGCTAGAGAAAGACTTTGAAATTGTAATTAAAAACTTTTCTGTTTTAGAAGGCAAAGTATCTTTTAATGGAGAAAAAAGGGTTTTTAAACCTGTTATTAGAACAGAAAAAAATAAGGTTTTAATATCTAAAATAGATTTTAATAAAGAACCTTTAAAAGTAGCTCTTTATTTTAATGGTGAAGTAATTTACTCTGAAACTGTTAAGGATAATAGCAAAGTTTTAAATAGGGTTTACAAATTATCTAAAGAAGAAAGAGGTAATTATACTGTTGTAATTAATACCAACGACAGAAATTACGTACAAAATTTTAATTTTTAATCATATAGTTAATTGTTGCATCAAAATACTGCTATGTTTTGATGTTAAAAGCGAGCCCTCTGGCTCGCTTTTTATTTGTTTCATTAATAGCTATTCTCCAGAAAAATTAGGTTTTCTTTTTTCTAAAAAGGCAGTTGTACCTTCTTTAAAGTCTTCGGTTTCAAAACAATTACCAAAGTTTTCTATTTCTACATGGTAACCATTAACACCCTCTTTATAATTTGCATTTACAGCTTCAATAGCTTCAGAAATTGCTACTGAGGAATTTCTTGCAATTTTACCTGCTAATTTTTCTGCCAAAGGCAATAAACCTTCTAAAGTGGTTACATAATTTACCAAACCAGCATCTTTAGCTTCATCTGCAGAAATCATGCCAGCGGTAAGAATCATTTCCATAGCTTTACCTTTGCCTACTAATTGAGGTAAACGTTGTGTACCACCATAACCTGGTATGACTCCTAAAGACACTTCTGGCAATCCCATTTTTGCATTGTCTGAGGCAATTCTAAAATGACAAGCCATTGCCAACTCTAAACCACCACCTAACGCAAAACCATTTACAGCTGCAATTACAGGTGTAGATAAATTCTCTATAAAATCGAATAATTTTTCTTGACCTTCTCTAGCTAAATTTGCCCCCTCTTTTCCAGAAAAATGTGCAAATTCAGAAATGTCTGCTCCCGCTACAAATGCTTTTTCTCCACTACCTATTAAAATAACCGTTTTTATATCTGTATAAGATTGTATTTCTTTAAAAGCAATGTGTAACTCTTGAATTGTATCTTTATTAAGAGCGTTTAACTTTTTAGGTCTGTTAATTGTTATTTTGGCAATTGTATCTTGTATATCTACTAAAATGTTTTTAAACTTCATTTTTATGTATTTAAAATGTTATTAGAAAATTCTATGTTATTTTTTGGGTAAAATTACTGTAAAAGCAGTTCCTTCTCCTTCTTTAGATGTAAACGAAATGCTCCCTTTATAAGCTTCAATTATATTTCTAATCATACCTAAACCTAATCCCATTCCACTTGTTTTGGTGGTAAATTTAGGTTCAAAAATTAAATCTTTAACCTCTTTTGGTATGCCTTTGCCATTATCTGAAACTACAATTTTTAAATTATTATTTTCGGATATAACTATTACATCTATTTTTGGATTTTCTTCTTTTTCTGTAGCTTGTAATGCATTTTTTACCAAATTAGTTACAATTCTTATTAATTGTGTTTTATCTAAATAAGCAAAAAGTTCTTTTTCTTTAGGTTGATAAATAATCGACTTTTGGTTAAAAATATCTAAAGCAAATTTTAAAACGCTAATTACTTCTATTTCTTCTTTGTTTTGTGTAGGCATTTTTGCAAAATCAGAAAAAGCAGAGGCAATAGAGCTCATTACATCTATTTGCTGTATTAAGGTTTGGCTATATTCTGCTAATTTTTCTCTAATATTTTCATCTAAAGGATCAAATTTTCTCTCGAAACTTTGCACAGATAAACGCATAGGTGTTAGCGGATTTTTAATTTCGTGCGCTACTTGTTTTGCCATTTCTCTCCAAGCTTGCTCACGCTCACTTCTGGCCAATTTTACAGCACTTTCCTCTAACTGATCTATCATATTATTGTAGGCAGCTACCAAAACTTCTATTTCTGAACTTGCTTTATTTAAAATAATTTTTTCATTACGCTCATTTAAGCGAGTTTGCTGCATTTTGTCTGAAATAGTTTTTATAGAACGTGTAATGTAACTAGATAAAAAATAAGCAAATGAAATAGCAATGATAAACATTAACAAATACACCAAACTTAACCTATAAATAAACTCTTCTAACTCGTGTTCTATCTCTGAATTGTCTTGAGTAAATTGTAATTCTAAAATACCAATTCTTTTAAATTTTGGGTCGTGAATGTATGTGTAAGATGTTTGATAACTGGTGTCATCTATTTCTCTATTTTTTAATATTCTGTGGCTAGAGTTTTGCGCTAATTCTTCAACAGTGTTGGGTGTTAAAGGTGTTTTGTCTATTTTCTCAAAAGCATTACTTGCAGAGGTTTTTAAAAGTCTCCCTTCTAAGTTATAAATGGTAATATTTAGCTTGTTAATAGATGAAATTTCGTAAATTCTATCTTGAAAAATCTTCGCTAAATTTTCTGTATTTACAGGATATGAGGTTTTGTTAGTAAGCTCTAATTCTATAATTTTTTTAGCAATAGCTTCTTTACGCTCAAAACGTTGTATGTTATAATCTTTTGTTTGCTCATCATATTGATATACAGTGACTACCAATATTAAAACAGATGCTAACAGCACTAAAAGAATCATTGATAAAAAGATTCTAATTCTAAGAGAAATATTTTTAAACCTTATCAAATTAATGTGATTTTAAAACCACAAGATACCAAATAAAAAAGCCATTACAAATTGTATAATGGCTTTTGATTTTTATTTAAGATTTATTCTTTATTTATATTTGAGTTTGAGCCCAATTAAGATTAAAGTTGATATTGTGGTTACAATATTTGCTAAAATCATTGGTAAACTATTTAAGTAAAAACCATATACGAACCATAATGAAACTCCAATAAAAAAAGAAACATACATTGTTAAAGACAGTCCTTTGGTATTTTTTGTTTTCCAAGTTTTATACACTTGAAGTAAAAAAGCACCAGTTGAAATAATTGCTACTAACATGCCTAAAATTTCAAAAACATTGATTGTATTTTTTCTTTATCAATATATAAGAGAAATAATAAACACTACCAAATGGGTTATAAAAATACTTGAATACTTTCTTAAAAACAGCAAGTATTTAACCTACTATGTTTACAATTTTACCAGGTACAATAATTACTTTTTTAGGTATTCTACCTTGTAATTGTGCTTGTGTTTTTTCATGCTCCATAACTGTTTTTTCTATATCATCTTTAGATAATTCTAAGGATAATTCTAGAGTAAAACGCATTTTTCCATTAAATGAAATAGGATATACTTTGGTGCTTTCTACCAAGTATTTTTCTTCAAACTTTGGAAAAGTAACAGTTGCAATGCTTTCTTTGTGCCCTAATTGGCTCCATAATTCTTCTGCAATATGAGGCGCATAAGGAGAAACCAAAACCGCAAGAGGTTCTAAAATGGTACGTTTGTTACATTTTAAAGCAGACAACTCGTTTACAGCAATCATAAAGGTAGAAACAGAGGTATTAAAAGAGAAATTTTCTATATCTTCTTCTACTTTTTTGATGGTTTTATGTAAGGTTTTAAGTTCTTCTTTGGTTGGTTCATCATTAGAAACTGCAAACTCTTCTTCTTTAAAATAAAGTTTCCACAGTTTTTTTAAGAAAGAATGCACACCAGAAATACCAGAAGTTTTCCAAGGTTTTGCTTGTTCTAAAGGCCCTAAAAACATTTCGAACAAACGCAAACTATCTGCTCCATATTCTTCGCAAATAGCATCTGGATTTACCACATTGTATTTAGATTTAGACATTTTTTCTACCTCTCTACCCACTTTATAAACACCATCTTCTAAAATAAATGTAGCATTTTTATAATCTGCATTTAAAGGGTGATTTTTAAAAGCCTCTACATCTAATTCATCTGAGGCATTTACTAGAGAAACATCTGCATGAATGGGTGTTTTGGTTATCATCACCAAATCTGCAAAATTAGGGTCTAAAAGCTTTTTATCTAATAAATAATTTTTAACTACTGTTTCAAATTCATCATCAGAATTAAATAAATTTTTAGAAACAAAAAGTGTTGGTATGTGTTCAATAACATCCTCATTAGACTTATCTATGGCGCAACCATTTTTTACAAATACTGAAGTTTTGTAGACAAGAGCACTTGTTCCCAAAATCATTCCTTGGTTAATTAGTTTTTTTGCAAACTCATCTACAGGAACCATATTTTTATCAAACAAAAACTTTTGCCAAAAGCGTGCGTATAATAAATGTCCTGTTGCGTGTTCTGAACCACCAATGTATAAATCTACATTTTGCCAATAATCTAAAGCTTCTTTGCTTGCAAATTGGTTGGTATTATCTGCATCCATATATCTGTTAAAATACCAAGAGCTTCCTGCCCAACCAGGCATTGTGTTTAATTCTAATGGAAACACCGTTTGATTATCTATTAAATCATTAGAAACAACTGTATCTGTAGCTGTATTCCAAGCCCAAACTTCTGCATTTCCTAAAGGTGGTTTTCCATCTTCGGTTGGTAAATATTTTTCTACTTCTGGCAATACAATTGGTAAGTGTTTTGCATCAATCATTTGAGGCATTCCATCTTTGTAATACACAGGAAATGGCTCTCCCCAATAACGTTGTCTGCTAAAAACAGCATCACGCAATCTGTAATTTATTTTACCGTAACCTAAACCACGTTTTTCTAGTTCGTAGATGGCTAATTTTAGGGCTTTCTTGTACTTTAATCCTGATAAGAAATCAGAATTTGCAATTACAGTGCCTTCTTTATCTGCATGTGCAGCCTCAGAAATATCAACTCCTTCAAAAATATTAGGAATTGGAATGTTAAAATGTTTGGCAAAATCATAATCACGCTGGTCTCCACAAGGAACTGCCATCACTGCTCCTGTACCATAACCTGCTAACACATAATCTCCAATCCAAATTTGTACTTTTTCGCCAGAAAAAGGGTGTATTGCATACGCACCGGTAAATGCACCAGAAATGGTTTTCACATCTGCCATTCTATCGCGTTCAGAACGTTTTGCTGTTGCTTCTACATATGCTTCAACTTCTGCTTTTTGTGCTTCAGTTGTAATTTTTGATACCAATTCGTGTTCTGGCGCTAAAGTCATAAAACTTACTCCGTAAATGGTGTCTGGACGTGTTGTGAATACTTCTATAATTTTTGGTTCTTGGTTGTTGGTTGTTGGTTCATCCACCTGGAAAGAAACCATGGCCCCTTGAGAACGACCAATCCAATTGGTTTGAGAATCTTTTAACGGTTGTGGCCAATCTATAGTTTGTAAACCATCTAACAAACGTTGTGCGTAGGCAGAAATTCGCATAGACCACTGTGTCATTTTTTTTCTAATAACAGGATGTCCTCCACGTTCTGAAACTCCGTTTACAATTTCGTCATTTGCCAAAACAGTTCCTAATGCAGGACACCAGTTTACTTCTGTATCTGACAAAAATGTTAAACGATATTGTAATAAAATTTCTTGTTTTTTTGTTGATGAAAAATCAGCCCAATCTTTAGAAGAAAAAGAAATAATATCTTCATCGCAAACTGCATTTATATTTATGTTTCCTTCTTTTTCAAAAATTGAAACTAAGGTTGAAATGTCTTCTGCTTTGTCTGTATCTTTATTGTACCAAGAATTAAATAGTTGAATAAAAATCGACTGAGTCCATTTATAATAAGCAGGATTTGAAGTACGAACTTCTCTGCTCCAATCAAAAGAAAAACCTATTTTATCTAATTGTTTTCTGTAGGTTTTTATATTTTCTTCGGTTGTTTTTGCAGGATGTTGGCCTGTTTGTATGGCATATTGTTCTGCTGGTAAACCAAAAGAATCATAGCCTTGTGGATGCAACACATTAAAACCTTTATGACGTTTGTAACGCGCATAAATATCGCTAGCAATGTAACCTAAAGGATGCCCAACATGTAAACCTGCTCCACTTGGATAAGGAAACATATCTAACACATAATATTTAGGTTTATTACTTTTATTTAAAGCTTTAAACGTTTGGTTTTTTGCCCAAAAATTTTGCCACTTTTTTTCTATTTCTTGATGATTGTATTGCATCTGTTACCTCTTAATTTAAAGGGCAAATTTACGTTTATTCTTTGTAAGCAAAAAACAGATTTCTTTTAAATTACAACAGGCTTTCAAAATGAATTGAAAGCCTGTTGTAATTTAATATTTATGTGCTTTTACAAACACTCTTTGTAATTAGAATCTTTTTTGTATAATGTTCTATTTAACTCGCCATCTTTATAAAAATCTATAATATTATTATTACAAGATAGCTTTAATTCATAGTTGGCTATATTGCCAAAATTATAATCTACTACTAGCAAATCTCCAGAAATTGTATACTCTTGGGTACCTGGTATTGGAGTATCAGAAAACACATTGTCTGTACCATAAAAGGTAAATTGCTCACCATTTTTAAAAGTATGCATAACTGAAACTTCAAAACCTTTTAAAAGCCATTTACCATTTTCTAAAATAGTTACTTTTTCTTGTATAGAGAGTTCTAAAGATACATCTTCGTTTGCGCTACTACAGCTTGTTAAAGTTACAGCGCTAAATACTGCCAAATAAATAAAAAATTTGTTCACCTTTTTTTATGTTTGTTTACTTTGATAGTTAAAGACAGAAAAGTGATATTAGTATTTTTCTGTTTCTGATGTTTTTTTAATAGGCACAGAAACAATAATTTTACCCCAACCCATATGTAAGGTCATGTTCTTATCAAACATCATAGAAAAAGCTTCTATATTTTTTTCAGATTCAGAAACTTTACCAGCAACCCTTACAACATCTTGTTCTTCTTTATAAGTGTAAGATCCCCATACATTTCTTGCTTTGTTTATAATTACAGTCCAATTTCCTTCTGCAGAAGGAATTGTAAATAAAGAATATGAACCTGCTCTTAGATTTTTACCTCCAAAAATTACATCTTCAAAAAAAGTAATTTCTGTTGCTTCGTTTGCTCCAGTTCTCCAAACTTTATCTACTGGCGCTAACATAGCTAAATCTCTACCTTTTAATTGTGGGCGACTATAAACCACCTTTACAATTTTGTTTGACTCTCTCCAACTATTTGGAAAAAAAGCAGCATCCATAGGGCTAACATCTAATGACTTAAAAGATTGTGCTACAAGATCTACATTACACAATGTGGTTGCAATTACTGCAACAAATAATATTATTTTTTTCATTTTTAAATATGTTTTAAGTACGTATTTTCTTAGTGTATCAAAAATATGAATCATTACAAAAAGATGCTACTAATTTTGTGTTAACTTTTAGTGACAAGCACAATCAGAATTACAACTACTTTTTTTCTTTGATGAAGGTGCGAATTTTTTCACTAGAAAAAAGATGGCTAAAAAAACCAATATGTAAACAAATACCTGTTGCATTAGCTTAATATTTGATAAGTTATTAAAGAGGAAATGTATGCCAATAAAGCCATACCAAACAGCTGTATTAGTGGCCATTTCCAAGTTTTAGTTTCACGTTTTACAATAGCTAATGTTGCCATACATTGCATTGCAAAGGCATAAAAAACCAATAAAGACATCCCCACAGGAAAATTAAAACGTTTTTTACCTGTTTCTGGGTTAATTTCAGAACGCATTTTTTGTTTTATGGTAGATGTATCTTCATCATCTGATGCTACACTATAAATGGTGGCTAGTGTACCAACAAAAACCTCTCTGGCTGCAAAAGAGGTAATTAATGCAATTCCTATTTTCCAATCGTAACCTAAAGGTTTTATGGCTGGTTCTATGGTTTTACCCATAATACCAATATAAGAATTCTCTAATTTTGCAGAGGCTATTTTTTGTTGTAAATCAGCCTTATTCAATTGTTTATTTTCTATATTTTCAATCGTATTTTTTTCTGCATTTTTAAAAGATTCTGGTCCGTTAGAAGCTAAAAACCATAGTATGATAGACAAGGCTAAAATTATTTTACCTGCTTCAAAAACAAAAGCTTTTGTTTTTTCTATCACTTCTAAAAATACATTTTTAAAAGATGGAATTTTATAATTGGGCATTTCTACCACAAAGAAAGAACTACTTTTTATTTTTAATGTTTTCTGCAATATGTAAGCTGCTAAAATTGCAGATAAAAAGCCTAAAGCATATAACATTAATAGTGTAAATGCTTGTAAGTTATAAAAACCTAATATCTTTTTATTGGGTATAATTAACGCTATTAAAATGGCATACACTGGCAATCTTGCAGAACATGTGGTAAAAGGAACTACTAAAATGGTAATTAACCTTTCTTTCCAACTAGAAATAGTTCTTGTTGCCATAATTGCTGGTATTGCACAAGCTGTACCTGATATTAAGGGAATGATACTTTTACCATTCATACCAAAACGTCGCATAATTTTATCCATTAAAAATACAACACGACTCATATAACCAGTTTCTTCTAAAATGGCAATAAACATAAATAAAATTGCAATTTGTGGAATAAAAATAAGCACACCACCAATACCCGGTATAATACCCTCTACAATTAAATCTGTAAAAACACCTGCTGGCAAATTGCTTTTTGCAAAGTCAGATAAGTTCGCAAAAGCACCATCTATAAAATCCATTGGAACTGAAGACCAATCAAAAATTGATTGAAAGATTAATAATAAAACGAGTAGAAAAATAAAGTAGCCAAATATTTTATGCGTAAAAATTTTATCTAACCTACTTCTTACATCTGTAGCTGCGTTTTTATTTACAAGGTAGGTTTTCTTTAAAATTTTATTAATTTCTTGATACCTATAAATAGTTTCTTTGTGCTGGTATTTCTTAAGTTTAGATACATCTTTATTAAAAGAAAGTAACTGTTCTTTTTGAACTTTTGTAATGCCCTCTGGAAAATTTTTCTGAGTAACCATTAACCATAATTCATACAAAGAAAAATTTGGGTTGATGGCTTTTAATTTTTCAAAATATTCTGGATCTATTTTGTTATTATCGCACATTGGTGTTGCTTTTGCAGCAACATGACATTTAATAATCGCTTCTTTTACTTTATCTATGCCTTGGTTTTTTCTGGCACTTATTAAAACAACTTCTGTATTTAGCTCTTCTTTTAAGGCTGTTAGATCTATAGAAATACCTTTTTTATGCATTTGATCTACCATGTTAATAGCCAAAACAGTAGGGATTTCTAAATCTTTTATTTGTGAAAAAAGTAGTAAATTTCTTTTTAAATTTTCTACATCTGCAACCACTAAAATTACATCTGGAGATTCTTTAATGTCTTTTTTAAGTAAGGTTTTTAAAACAATACTTTCGTCTAAAGACGTTGGATTAATGCTATAAGTACCCGGTAAATCTGTTATAATTGCGTTTTGGGTTGCAGACAGCTTGCTTTTTCCTTCTTTTTTATCTACAGTAACACCAGGATAATTACCTACTTTTTGGTTTAAACCAGTAAGTTGGTTAAACAAAGATGTTTTACCCGTATTTGGGTTTCCAATTAAAGCAACTTTTATATTGTTTTTAGACATTTATAGGTTTGCTTTTAAGATTTGTATTTGTACTGCAGTTTCTTTTCTAATGGCTAAATGACTGCCATTTACACAAATATATAAGAGATCTTTTAAAGGCGCTATTTGTACCAATTGTACTTCTGCACCCGGTAAACAGCCCATTTCTAATAGTTTTAAAGGAATTAAATCTAAAGATTCTTCAGAGATGTATCCCATTTCTCCAATACGTAAAGATGCAATTGTGCTCAATATTTTTTATTTGGGATGACAAAGATAACCATTTAGAATGATTCTAAACAAGTTATTTGGAAGCATATTCTTCTTTTAACAAAACGATGTCTTGTTTTAACTTTTCCATATCGGTTTTTTCTGTGCCATCATAATATCCGCGAATGCGTCTGTCTTTGTCTACCAGCACAAATTGTTCTGTATGTATAAAATCGTTTTCTCCTCCATCACCTTCGTCTAAAACGGCAAAATAGCTTTTTCTGGCTAGCTCGTAAATATGAGCTTTAGAGCCTGTTGTAACATTCCATTTACCATCAATAACGCCTTTTCTATTGGCATATTCTTTTAATACAGAAACACTGTCTATAACGGGTGTAACTGAGTGAGAAAGAAACATAATATCATGATCGTCTTTATAATAATCTTGCAACTGACTCATGTTGTAAGCCATGTCAATGCAAATGGTTTGGCAACGTGTAAAAAAGAAATCGGCTACATAAATTTTATCTTTATAATTATTGTTGGTAATAATGTCTCCATTTTGATTGGTTAACTTAAAATCTGCAATGGTGTGGTCTTTTGTAATGTGTTTCATAGAAAAATCTACCAAACGCGGATTTACATCTGCAGGACTGTATACTTTTAGCTTTTTATCAACCTTTAATAAATGATAAAAAACAGGAATGGCAATTGCCGAAAAGACTACCAAAAAAATAAGCGTAGGAATTGATTTTTTAAAGAATTTAATCTCCATAATAAGCGTTTATCCTGCAAAAATACAACATAAAAAAACGCTAAAGAAGTAGCCAAATCAATATTGTGTGTAAAATCTTTGTTAAAATAAAAAAGCAAACTTTAATAGTTCTTTTACAACTCTCTTTAAAACCGTACATTTGTACGTTTTTTAATTATGATTTAACGCTGAATGGAAATATTAATAAAAGCATCGCAATTTATATTAAGTTTATCTTTATTAATTGTTTTGCACGAAATGGGGCACTTTATCCCTGCAAAATTGTTTAAAACCAAGGTAGAAAAATTCTACTTATTCTTCGATTATAAGTTTTCTCTTTTTAAGAAAAAAATTGGAGAAACCGTTTATGGTATTGGCTGGATTCCTTTGGGTGGATATGTAAAAATATCTGGAATGATAGATGAAAGTATGGATACTGAGCAAATGAAACAACCTGCACAACCTTGGGAGTTTCGCTCTAAACCTGCGTGGCAACGTTTAATTATAATGTTGGGTGGTGTTTTTGTGAATTTTGTACTAGGTATTTTTATCTACATTATGCTAATGTGGGCTTATGGAGAAAAATATTTACCTAACGAAAATGTAGTTGATGGTGTTTGGGTAGAAAATGAATTGGCAGAAAACTTGGGCTTACAAACAGGTGATAAAGTTTTAACTGTTGATGGCGAAAAGATTAAGAAATTTAGGGGTTTATCTTTAGAGTTTATTAACGGAGAGAACTATCAGATAGAAAGAAACGGACAAGTTATTGATAAAGAAATTCCAGAAGATTTTATTTCTCAATTAATGGATAGAGGTAAAGATGCTGGGCCTTTTTTATATCCAAGGTATCCTTTTGTTGTTGCTGGTATTTCAGATGATTCGCCAAACACAAAGGCAGATTTAAAAACAAAAGATATAATTATTGCTATAAATGGTACATCTATTAAATATTTTGATGAGGCACAAACTGAGTTAGAAAAATATAAAAATAAAGACATTACAGTAACTGTTAAAAGAGGAACTACTACAAAAGAAATTCCTTTAAAGGTTACAGAAGATGCTAAACTTGGTGTTGGCTTAGGTCAACTTTCGTTTAAAGATTTAGAAAAATTAGGCTACTACCAATTAGCAGATGTAGAGTATTCTTTTTCTGAAGCTATACCTGCTGGTTTAAAAAAATCTTGGAAAACTTTAACAGATTACGTAAAACAATTAAAAAAGATTTTTAATCCAAGTACAGGAGCGTACAAAGGTTTGGGTGGTTTTATTTCTATTGGGAGTATTTTTCCTGCAGAATGGAGCGCACAATCTTTCTGGGAAATTACAGCATTTTTATCTATTATGTTAGGCTTTATGAATTTATTGCCAATACCTGCTTTAGATGGTGGTCATGTAGTTTTTACCCTTTGGGAAATGATTACAGGTAAAAAACCTGGAGATAAATTTTTAGAGTATGCACAAGTTGTTGGTTTTGTTTTGTTGATAATACTACTACTATTTGCAAATGGTAATGATATTTTTAGACTGTTTAAGTAAGGTATTTAAACACTAAATTAAAAAAGCCTCACAATATTAATTTTGTGAGGCTTTTTTCAATTTTCATTAGTTGATTCATAAAGGAAATAGAAGCATATACTTGGTTACATATATGATAAACATAACTTTTTAGATAATGTTATCAATCTAGCATATCTCTTTCTTTTGATCCTGTAATCAGAACAGATTTAGATCTTTTTTTAAGGGCTTCCATAAAATACTATTTTTTAACGCTTAAAAAACTTCGAATTAAAATCAACAATAGAAACACAAAATTATGTGTTTTTAATATTATTAAATTTATTTGTTTTTACAATGGCTTGATTGTTTTTCCAATCTATCCAATTTTGTCCTTTTATTTTGCGCATTACACTGTCTATGGTTCGCATTACAAAAACATTATAAATGGCTTTTCCTAAGTTTTTACGTTTGCGTGCTATGGCCCTTAAGCTCATAGAAAAACCTGGAGTGATGTATTTCATGTAATGCCAATATCCTTCTGGCATGTATAAAACTTGTCCATGCTCAAGATTTGTAATGTACCCTTTCGCTTTTTTTAAAGCAGGCCATTTTTTAAAATCAGGATTGGAAAAATCAATATCTTCTCTGGTTATTAAAGAATGAGGTATCTTATATAAATACTTGTTTTGTTTTTGATCAAAAAGAATTACTTTTTTTTTACCTTCAAAATGAAAATGAAAAATATTTGCCAAATCTATATCATAATGCATAAATGTGTACGAATCTGTACCACCAAAAAATAGCATTGGCAAACCTTTCATTAAACGCAAGCCAAAATCTGGATAGCTAAAATCTTTTTGTAAAATGGGTACTTCTTTTAAAATATTCCAAAGAAAAATTCTAAATTTTGTAGGTTGTGTTTTTAGCAAATCTACATATTCACTCATTTTCATCGTGGCATGTGGCTCATTAAAACCATCTTTATAGTCTACAGGTCTATCATCGTATAAAGGCACAGTTTTGTCTCCTGCAACTTCTTTCATGTACTCTAAATTCCATTTTTTATAAGCTGGCCAATCTTCTATAAAATTTTCTATCACTAAAGGTTTTTGTGGCTTAAAATAATTTTTTATAAAATCTTGTTTGGTAATAGTTTTTACGCTATCAATTTGAGATAAGTTTAAAGACATCGCATTTTTTTGATTGCAAAGTTAAGAAATTGTAAAGAAATTGGACTTTATAAACAAAAAAACCACCGCTCTAAATAAGAATGATGGTTGGGAATAATTGTTATAAAACGTATTCTATTATTAATAATTTCTGCTTTAAAAAAAGGGACTATTGTCCCTAATAAAAATAAATATGTTGGGAAATTATTTTTAAAAATTGTAGCGCAAACCAAATAAAACATTACTTGGTGGCATAGGCACAAAACCAGACTCAATATAATCTGCATCAAAAATATTGTTAGCAGTTATTGTAAAATTGAATTTATGAAAATCTATAATTACAGAAGCATCCCAAACATTATAGCTAGTACCAACCGTTCTTTCTGCATGTTTATAAATAATATTCTGACGCATATTTTTAAACAATCTTGAAGAAAAACGAGTTATAAATTGATGTTTTAATGTATTTAAAGAATAACGAGACAAATCTTTATTTTGGTCTAAAATATTGTCATTTAAATAGGTATATCCAAAATTTAAAGTTTGGTTGTAGCCTACTAATTTAAAATTGTAATTTCCTTCAATTTCAAAACCTTGTGTGTTTACTTCTGCAATATTTGCGGCTGTAAAAACGCTAACTCCTGTATTGGGCCTAATATAATCTATTAAATTGTCTGAATCTCTATTAAAAAAAGCAACAGAACCTGTAAAACGGTTTGTATTATATTTCAAACCGATTTCTTGTGCAAAAGCACTTTCTGGTTCTAAATTTGGGTTTCCAGAAGTTGCTGGATCGCTGTAATATAAATCTGTATACGTAGGTACTCTAAAGGTATACCCTACATTACCATAAGCTTTTACGTTATCAGATAATTTTACACCTAAATCGAAACCAGGAAAGGCATTTACATCAAAATCTGAAAAATAACTTACAGCTATACCAGGTGTAACATCTACATAATCACCCAATTTAAAACGATGTTCTAAAAATAAATTCGCCATGGTTCTATTTCTATCCCCTAAATTATTACTACTAATAGAAAACTTAGAAATATCGATTCCAAAACCAGTTACACCTAATTTAGAAGTATAAGAAACATTGGTTTCTACACCAATTTTATGGGTAATGTGTAAATTCCTAAAAAAGCTTGGGTCATTTCTTTTTAACAAGAAAATATCTTGACCTCTTCTCCAATAAACTCTAGGTATAATTTTAAATTTATCAGTTCTAAAAGTAGTAGAAACACCTAACAAACTATTTTGTGTTTCTTCATACTCGTTCCAAGCAGGATTTGTAGTGTAAAAATTTTCTGCACCAAATTTTTTATCGAAAAACGTTCCAATAATTTCTATGGGTTGTTTTTTCTTGTTGACAATTGCTTTTATAAAGTAATTATTATTTTTATAATCAGAATTATTACGATAACCATCTGAAGTTAAAGCACCAACATGTGCAATAACCGATGTGTTTTCAAACTCTTTTCCAACAGTTAAAGAACCGTTTAATTGCCCAAAAGAACCTGCTTCTATATTTGCAGAAGCTATACTTTTTAATTTCTTTTTAGTAACAATATTTATAGCACCTGTAAATGCATTTTGTCCAAAAACTCTTGCTGCTGGTCCTTTTATAACTTCAATTCTTTCTATAACTTCAATAGGTAAAGCTGCGTTTAATGTATGATGACCAGTTTGTGCATCGTCCATTTTAATACCATCTATTAATAATAAAGTTTGGTCAAAACCACCACCTCTAATATACAAATCTGCTTGACTACCAGCTGTACCTCTTCTTCTAATATCTACACCTGCAACTTGTTGTAATAAATCTGCAACATTGGTTGCTGCACTATTTTTTATAGCTGCTTTTGTAAAAATATTTATAGTTCTAGAGTTTTCTTTAAAAGGTAAATCTATTCTGGTAGATGTAATTATAACTTCTTTTAAAGTATCTGATTTAATCATATTTTCTTGCGCATTTAATTGAAATGCAAAAAATAAAAAAACAACTATAAGGCTAAACTTAATTTTCATAAATGATGTTTTTATTAGACTGCAAAAGTCGTAACTTTCCGGACGATAAAAATAGTCCAGTTTTAAAATGAATGATAGTCCGGTTTTTGAGTTATTTGAAAAATATTTAAAATTTGATATTACTGAGACACAACCTATTTACGTTCAAGTTGCACAACAGATTATAAATATTATTCAACGTGGTTTTTTAAAAAAAGGAACCAAGTTACCAGGAACACGTGCTTTAAGTAAAGTTTTAAAAGTTCACAGAAATACAGCTGTGGCAATTTATGATGAATTGGCTTCACAAGCTTGGGTAGAAATTATCCCTAATAAAGGGACTTTTGTGATAGAAACTGCGCTAAAAAAAACAAACTTAAAATCGATTTCATCCAAAAAAAATAATCCTTATTCGTATGCAAAAAAAACAGGATTTCCTTTTCAAAAATCATTTCATTTAGCCTCTACCATACAAACTACCAATGCAACCTACAGTATTAATGATGGCAAACCAGATTTACGTTTGCACCCTGTAAACGAATTTACAAGATGGTACAGTGCTGCTATGAAACGTAAAACATTAATCAAAAAATGGAACAGACCCAATGAAAGCACTTATTCGATATTTCAAACCCAACTGTGTAATTATTTAAATGCCACAAGAGGTTTTTACATCAACCCAAAAAATATTTTAAGCACCAGAAGTACAGAAATGAGTTTGTACATTGTTTCTCAACTTTTAATAAAACCAAAAGATGTAGTTTTAGTAGGAAGTTTAAGCAATTACGCATCAAACATGATTTTTCAGCAAGTGGGTGCTTCTATCAAAACAGTACCAGTTGATGAAGATGGTTTGAATGTGGATTTCATCAAAAAAAACTTTGTAAAAGGACAAATTAGATGCGTATATGTTTGTGCGCAAAGGGATTATCCAAAAACAGTAACACTAAGTGCAAAACGTAAATTGGCTTTGGTAAAATTGGCAAAACAATACGAATTTGCCATTATAGAAGATGATTTTGATTACGATTTTCAGTTTGATGGAGCGCCTATGCTACCCATGGCTAGTGCAGATGCAGATGGAATGATTATTTATTTGGGAAAATTAGGACAATCTTTATTTCCAAGTTTTCAAACAGGGTTTGTAATTGCTCCAGAAAACATTATTTCTGAGGCAGAAAATTACTTGTATTTATTAGATGAACAAGGAGATTTGATACAAGAACAAATGCTATCAGAACTGATAAATGAAGGAGAAATTTACAGGTTGATGAAAAAAAATATTGTTATTTACAAACAAAGACGAAATGCTTTGTGTCAACTTTTAAAACTTTATTTTTCTGAAATTGCAACTTGGACAGTTCCTGCTGGAGGTTTAGCACTTTGGTTAGAATTTAAAGTAAAAATACCTTTGATTAAACTAGCTGTTGAAGCCGAAAAAAACAATTTATTTTTACCGAAAACCATTTTATATCAAACCCAAGAAATTTGTGCGATTCGTTTTGGGTTTGCCCATTTAAATTTAGAGGAATTACCCATTGTTATTGCAAAATTAAAAAATGCTTATGATAAAGTTACTTAAAAATAAAGATGAAAATTTATAAAAATTAAAAGAAAAGTTTTAATTTGCAGTTCTATGCAAACATCGGAAAATCTTATTTTTTTTACCCCAAAACCCTCTTCTATAGAAGGTGCTATATTTATTGATACTGGTATTTCTGCTGGTTTTCCTATACCTGCAGAAGATTTTGAACAAGACAGAGTCTCTTTAGACGAAGAATTGGTAAAAAACAAAAACACCACATTTTTTGCAAAAGTAAAAGGACAATCTATGATTAATGCAGGTTTAGAAGACAACGATTTGTTAGTTATAGACAGAAGTTTACAACCTGAAAACAACAAAATTGCTGTTTGTTATTTAGATGGCGAATTTACCGTAAAAAGATTGCGTGTAGAAAAAAATGAAGTTTGGTTACAGCCAGAAAATCCTGATTATCCAATTATTAATATTACAGAGGAAAACGATTTTTTAATATGGGGCATTGTAACCAATGTAATTAAGAAAGTTTGAATTAAGAACTTAAGTTCACTAAAAGCAATCACATAACAAACTTTTAAATAAGACTTTAACAAATCATTAATTCAAATTACGTTTCTCAATAAAAAAACGCTTTAAGAGTTTAGAGCACTCATTTTCTAAAATACCACCAATAACTTTGGTTTTTGGATGTAATTTGGTATTTAAGTTTTTAAAACCTCTTTCTAATTCAGAAGCACCATAAACTATTTTACCAATTTGCGCCCAATAACTTGCACCTGCACACATTTGACAAGGCTCTAAAGTAACATACAACGTACAATCTTTTAAATATTTACCTCCTAAAAAATCTGCTGCTGCGGTAAATGCTTGCATTTCTGCATGTGCAGTAACATCATTTAAGGTTTCTGTTAAATTATAAGCTCTTGCAATTATTTGGTTATTTAAAACGATAATTGCACCCACAGGTATTTCGCCTTTATCAAAAGCATTTTCTGCTTCTTGATAGGCTTTTTTCATAAAATAAATATCGTCAAATGGCTGTATCATTCTTTTTTGAATACTAAAATTCAATAATACAAAAATTGATGTTGTATTTTTGTCATTGAATGAAGAATTTATTAGGAAAAATATCAAATGTAACAGATCTAAGAAAATTAGAGGTTAGCCAATTACCACAATTGGCTAAAGAATTACGCGAATATATTATTGATATTGTTGCTACAAAAGAAGGTCATTTAGGTGCAAGTTTAGGTGTAGTAGAACTTACTGTTGTGTTGCATTATTTATTTGACACACCTAATGATTTATTAGTTTGGGACGTTGGTCATCAAGCCTATGGACATAAAATTCTTACAGGAAGAAAAGATGTTTTTGATACCAATAGACAGTTTGGCGGTATCGCAGGTTTTCCATCTATAAAAGAAAGTAAATTTGATGCTTTTGGAGTTGGACACTCATCTACTTCTATCTCTGCAGTTTTAGGGATGGCAATTGCATCTAATTTAAAAGGTGCCAAAGAAAAACAACATATTGCTGTTATTGGTGATGCATCTATTGCAAGTGGTATGGCATTTGAAGCTCTAAATCATGCTGGTGTTTCAAAAGCAAATATTTTAATTATCTTAAATGATAATGCTATAGGAATTGACCCATCTGTTGGAGCTTTAAAAGAATATTTAACGAAAGTAAAATCCGATAAAAGATTAGCAGTACAAAACAACATTATTAAGGCTTTAAATTTTAATTATTCTGGTCCTATTGACGGACATGACATAGAAAAATTAGTATTGGAATTAAAACGATTAAAATCTGTAAAAGGCCCTAAATTTTTACATGTAATTACCAAAAAAGGCAAAGGTTTAGAAAAAGCAGAAGAAGATCAAGTAACTTACCATGCACCAGGAAAATTTGATAAAATTTCTGGTGAAAGGCTAAAAAAAGAAATAAACCCATACACGAAATACCAAGATGTTTTTGGTAAAACTATAGTTGAATTAGCAGAAAAAAACGAGAAAATTGTTGGAATTACACCTGCTATGTTAACCGGAAGTTCATTAAAGTTAATGTTTGATAAGTTTCCAAAAAGAACTTTTGATGTTGGTATTGCAGAACAACATGCGGTTACTTTAGCTGCAGGTATGACCACTCAAGGATTGGTTCCGTTTTGTAATATTTACTCAACATTTTTGCAACGTGCATATGACCAAGTAATACATGATGTAGCTTTACAAAATTTACCAGTTGTTTTTTGTTTAGACAGAGCTGGTTTGGTTGGAGAAGATGGTGCTACACATCATGGAGTTTTTGACATTGCTTACTTACGTTGCATACCTAATTTAATTGTATTTGCCCCAAGTAACGAAATTGAATTGCGAAATATTTTATACACTGCACAATTGGGCTTAAAAAATCCTATTGCTATAAGATATCCTAGAGGATATGGAAATATCATCAATTGGCAAAAACCTTTTGAGAAAATAGAAATTGGCTTAGGGAAATTAATAAAAAAAGGGTCTGAAATTGCTGTTTTATCTATTGGAACCATCTTAAAAAACATTACTGATGCTTTTGATTTAATGGATAGTTCTTCTGAGTTTTCTTTATATGATATGCGATTTGTAAAGCCTTTAGATCAAAATCTTTTAAAAGAAATATTTACAAGTTATAAAACAATTGTAACTATAGAAGATGGTGTTGTAAAAGGAGGTTTTGGGTCTGCAATACTAGAATTTGCTGCAGAAAATAATTACCATAATAATATTAAAACATTAGGCTTACCAGATAATTTTATAGAACATGGTAGTGTTTGTAATTTACAACAAACTGTTGGTTTAGATGCTTGTAGTTTAAAAAACACTTTAACTTCTTACTTATAAAAAAAGACGCTTAAAAGCGTCTTTTTTTGTAAATTAATATTCTTATTACTGAATAACTATCTTTTTAGAAGATTTTTTTCCTTGTTCATCTGTAAGATTTACAATATAAATTCCGTTAGTTACATTTAAAGAAATTAATTGTTTTTCGTTCTCAGAAAAGTTAATTTTAGCAGTGTAAACCTGTCTGCCTGAAATATCAAAAACATCTAATTTAGCATTTCCTAAAGTGCTTTTAGCAAATACTGTAAAGTTACCATTAGAAATGGATGGGTATACAGTAAAAGTTTTGGTATTTGACACAACTTCGTCAATTGAAGCTGTACCATCTGTAAAGTTTGTTGTAAACATTCCTCTACCATGAGTGGCTGCTAACACTAAATTATCTGAAGCTCTATATTGTAACATATCTACTCTTACATTACCCATACCTTCAGATGCAGGTTCCCATACAACAGAATCTGCAGTTATATCTTCTGTTTTCCAAATACCAGCTTCTGTTGCTAATAGAACTTGTTTTCTATTTAAAGGATTAAACAAAGACCATCTTACTGGTATGTCTGGTAAATTCCCTTCTACATCTACCCAATTTTCGCCTCTATCTGTTGTGTACCAAACACTTTTTACTCCGTAATTTGAGTAAGTTAGTAATAATTCGTCTTCTGATGAACCTAATTCTACACAAGAAACTGAACCTGTTATTGAAGGAGTATTTATTGTATCAGAACTATCATCAACAGTTTTTATTTCAATTAATCTACCATCTTGAGTACCTAGAAAAACTTTTCTATCGGATTGATTATAGTTAGAAACTTTAATATGAGTAACATCAACATCAAAAAGAAATGGAACGCTAATCGTATCTCTTAAAATATTTGATTGATTTTCAAAGTCTGGGCTTAATTTAGCTCTGGTTATTGAGCTATCTTCATTATAGGAATAAAAAACATTATTTTCAGAATCGTAATCTGCTGGATTTATAAAACTAGCATTTCTATTATCTACAAGTGTCGTTATTCTAGGAGATGTGTTTGAAAAAGTATAATCTAAAAGATAAAAATTATTTCTTTGAGTGGAAACAATATAATAAATACTTCTATTTGAGTTAACTGCTGTTTGGTCTATAAAACTAAAACCACCATCTCCTCCTAATACTTCTAAAGAGTTACTTAAACCTTCTTCAAATAAATAGTTAGTTCCATTATCTTGAGTACCTCCAATAAATCCATTTAAATTAATTGGATCAATAGCACCAGAATAAAATTGAGTTACATTAAAATTTAAATTTCTATTACTTAGTTCTCCAAAAGGTAATTCTTCAGATTTCGGAGCATATGATATTCCACCATCACTTGAAAAAATAATTCCATCAGAATTTGGTCTAAAAAGGATATTATGTTGATCAGCATGAACATATTTAACAGAATTATCAACATCTAAATTCCAAGAAGAAACTTTAAACCAAAAATTTCCTCCATCTAGTGATTTATATAAATTAATTCCTCCTATATAAACCTCATTCTCATCTAGTGGATTTACTTGTATTATTAAATCATACCAAGCTTGTCCTCTTGTTATGTCATCATTTGGAATGGTAGAATCTCCAGAGTCTGAAGGCTCTGATAAATTAGTCCATGTATTTCCAGAGTTAGTTGTTTTAACAACTTCTCCTAATTTGTTTTCACTTGAAATTAAACCATAAACAAAGCTAGGGTTAGATTGAGAAACTGCAATATCTACTCTACCTAATGAAAGAAGTGTAGAGTTATAATTTGAAGCCCAAGTTATACCGTTTGAAGAAGATAAAATAGAGCCATTGGCTGTCCCTGCCCAAATTTTATTATCAGAACCTAATTCTAAATCTCTAATTCTTTCTCCAGAAGCTACTGTCCATGTTAAACCACCATCTACAGAACGAAATAAATCTGTTCTATTTGAATCTGTTCCATCTAAATCTAACATTGCAGCATATATAACACCTATTTCACCACCTTCATCTCTAACAATTAAATCATAAACATATTCAAAATTAGTTGTGGAAGCTAAATTACTCCATGTAGCACCAGCGTCTGTTGTTTTCCAAATTCCTGCACCATTTACAGCATCTACATTTCGCCAACCTTCTCCTGTACCTGCATAAAAAGTGTTTGTTTGAACTGGATCAAAATCCATAGCAGAAATAGCAAAATTTGACATTTCAGGATACACCATACTCCATGGTGAATTTTCATCAGTTATATCTTCATTTTTCCAAATCCCACCACTGACACCACCAGCAAAAACTCTTTTATCTGCTGTATCATTTGGGTCAAACATCATAGCTCTAACTCTACCAGCAACTTGTTTTGGACCTCTAGATTCCCAGTTAAAGTCTGTGACAGCACTTTTTCTCGTAGACCTTTGCTTTTTTATTTTTTCACTATACTTTAAAGCATTTACTAATCTATCTTGATGTAATTTTTTTGTATTAGGGTCTATTGTTCTTAAAAAATCTTGCTCAAATGCTAAATCTGGACGGTCTTTTTTAGGAATTGCTTTTAACTCATCAGGAGTTAAATTTTTCCTTTTTGAGTAAGGATGATTTGTTAGATAAGCCGCATATTCTTTTTGTTTCTTATCAAAATCTGTTTCTGAGTTACTTGTTAAAAGTACTGCTACCAAGGCAACTATTGCCAAAATAAATAAAAATATTTTTTTATTCATAAATATATATTTAAAATGCAATCAAATTTAGTAATTATTGTCAGATCTAAATAATATTACCTGTTAATTTTTTATGGGTTCTAATAGCATAACTATCTGACATTCTTGACACATAACTACAAACTTGCATAATTCTATGGTATAAATTATTAGTTTCTGATTTGTATTCTTCTGGCAATAAATTTAGCACCAAACTATCAAAATTAGAGGCATTACCATTGTATTTATTGTTTAATGCAGTTACAAAAACATCTAATAAATCTGCAATAATTCTATAACCTGCTACTTCTTTTTCAATGACTTCTTTACTCTTGTAAATTTTATCAATACTTATTTTAATAATGTCATTTATTTGTGCCTCATACTTACATTTATCTAATAAAGATTTCTCAAAAGTTCCTTTTAAAATGGATTCTTCATTGGCCAAAAAGATATCTACAGCTTCATTAATTAGCACTCCAATGGCTAAGGCTCTTAAATAACTTATTCTGTCTGTTTTATGTTGTAAAGAATGATATTTCTTAATATCAATAGTATCTTTTACCAACTTAATCATGTATTCTAGTGCAAACTCTTCTTCTATTAAACCCAAGTTAATACCATCTTCAAAATCTATAATGGTGTAACAAATATCATCTGCAGCTTCTACCAAATATGCTAATGGATGTCTGTAATAAGAAATGTTTTCTGAAGATTTTTGTTGCATTCCTAATTCTTGAACCACATCTAAAAAAACAGCTGTCTCCGATTGAAAAACGCCGTATTTTTTATCTACAATATGATGGGTAGGTTTTTTAGGCAAACTCTCTTTAGGGTACTTTAAAAACGCTCCTAAAGTAGCATAACTTAATCGTAAACCACCAGAGATACCTTCTCTAGATTCTGTAAGGATTTTAAAACCGTTTGCATTTCCTTCAAAATCGATTAAATCTTGATATTCTTTGGCCGTTAATTGGGCTTTGTATTGTAATCCTTTTCCTGTTTTAAAATATTCGCCAATGGCTTTTTCTCCTGAATGCCCAAAAGGCGGATTCCCAATATCGTGCATTACTGAAGCTGCTGCAACAATGGCCCCAAAATCGTTAAAGGTATAGCCAAGTTCTTTTAATTGTGGATGACGTTCTAACAACACCTTACCTACTCTTCTGCCTAAAGTTCTACCCACCACAGAAACTTCTAAACTATGAGTTAAACGTGTATGTACAAAGTCGGTTTCTGATAAAGGTATTACCTGTGTTTTGTCTTGCAAACTTCTAAATGCTGATGAAAAAATGATTCTATCAAAATCTACATCAAAGCCCAAACGTGTTTCGTCTTGTGCTATTCTTGGTCGTTCTTGTGTATCACCAAATCGCTTTAAAGAAAGGAGTTGTTGCCAGTTCATACTATACTTACATTATTTTTTACTAAATGGTTTGTAAATCTATTAAATTGATTTGGCTTTTGCATGATAATCCATAAAAAAAGAGAAACATTGCTGCTTCTCTTTCTATGAACTTTTACTATAAAAATACTTACCCTTCACAAGAAGCACATTCTTTCTTTTGCTTGAATTTCTGTGCGGCATTCATACTGTGTTGGTAATACATAGATTTTACACCTAATTGCCACGCGTTTACATATACTTTATTTACGTCTTTAATTGGCATATCTGGATGCACCATAATGTTTATAGATTGCCCTTGATCTATATAATTTTGACGGTTTGCGGCTTGATAAACAATTACGTTTTGATCTATTTCTGAGTATGTTTTAAAAACGTCTTTTTCAAATTCTGATAAAAACTCTAAATGTTGAACAGAACCATCATTATCTCTAATACTTCTCCACACATCTGTTGTGTTTTGTCCTTTTTCTTCTAAAACACTTTCTAAAATTGGATTTTTAATCGTGGTCTTAATTTTTGCAATATCTTTTACATAAATGTTAGACCAAATTGGCTCGATACCTTGAGATACTTGCCCTAAAATAAATGCAGAAGACGTTGTTGGTGCAATTGCATTTAATGTGGTGTTTCGTCTACCATATCCTTTTAAAATTGCTGGTTCTCCATATTCTTTTGCCATAGCTTCAGAAGCTGCATACGACTTCTCTTTGATTACCTTAAAGATTTCGTTGTTTAAATTGTAAGCTTCTTGGCTATCAAAAGGCAATAATTTTGATTGTAATAAAGAGTGCCATCCTAAAGCACCTAGCCCTAACGCTCTGTTATCTTTCGCAAAATTATACGCTTTTTCCATAAAACGGAACGTGAACTGATCGTCTCTGTTTTCTGAATCTTTAAACACTTCTAGTTTTGTAATGAATTCTTCCATTACAGCGTCTAAGAAATAGGTTAGTGTTTCTACAGCATCTGTATCTTTCCACTTATCATAATGTAATAAGTTGATAGATGATAAACAGCAAACGAAAGACCAATCATCATTAGAAGGCAACATAATTTCTGTACACAGGTTACTTGCGTAAATTTCTAAATTTTTGTCTTTATAAACGTCTACAGTACCCTTGTTTGCGTTGTCTCTAAATAATATATATGGATATCCTATTTCTCCTCTACATTGTAATACTTTAGCCCAAATGCTTCTTTTTTCTACATCACCATCAATCATTTCTTGCATCCATTGGCTTCCCACAGTTACACCATGTGTTAACTCTTGTATTGGGTTTCCTTCTGTACCAATTTCTAAGAATTCTTTAATATCTGGATGATCGATTGGTAAATATGGCGAAAAACGACCTCTTCTAACAGAACCTTGACTTACTACATCTACCATTTTTTCGAACAATTGCATAATGTGCACAGAACCAGAAGACGAACCATTATTTTTAACTTCTGCACCTCTAGGACGTAATTTACCAAAGTAACCAGATGTACCACCCCCTAATTTAGACATCATACCTACTTCTGATTGCGAGAATAAAATATCTCCCATATCATCTGCTACATGACTCCCAAAACAGCTAATTGGCAAACCTCTTCTTTTACCAAAGTTAGACCAAACTGGTGAAGCTAAAGAGTAAAAACCTTCTGCCATATAGTTTTCGAACTTGTCTGCAAAACCTGGTTTTTTTAGAATTTTTTCTGCATTTTCTGCAATTTCTCTTATTCTACTTTCTGGTGTTGCACCTTCTGTTAAATAACCTGATTCTAAAAATTTGCGACTATTTTCTGTTAACCAAGTATATTCTGGCGTTTTTATCTTATCAAGAATTTCTTTACGAGAAGAGTTTCTTGCCTCAATTAATTTTTCGTGGTCTGTTTGTGATTGCTGTGTTTGTTTAGTGTCTAAGTTCATGGTTTAAAATAAATCGTCGCTAGTTATACTTTTTGTTCTTTTACTGTAGTTAATAGATCTTTTTACAAAGAAATCTCCGTGTTTCGTTCCTATAATTTCATCGTCAAACCACTCTGTTTCTGAGAGCAACTTTTCGTCTATATCAAATATTTTTGGTACACCAATACTTTCTAAAGATTTGTTGAATCTATTTTTAATAAATTCATTAATTACATTTTTAGGTAAGAAATCTAATTCTCCTTTTTCGAAAATCCAGTCTATAATTTTACTTTCTGCGAAAAATGCCTCGTTGCACATTTCTTGTATCATTAGGGTGTAGTCCTCATCAAACCAATCTGGGTTTTCTTCTTTTATAATTTTAATTACGTCAATACCAAAATCTCCATGAATTTGTTCTTCTTTAGAAGTTGCTTCAACTACGTTGGAAATACCTTTTAAAGCATTTTTATGTTTGTTAAATGCCATAATAATTAAGAACTGAGAGAATAAAGAAACGTGCTCTATAAATAAAGAAAATAACAATACAGATTCAGAGAACTCTTTATTGTCTTTACTTTTAGAATTTTTTAATGCTAACTCTAAATAATTTACGCGACGCATCATTACAGGATTCTTTTTCAAGTTTTTAAACTCGTTATTTAATCCTAAAATTTCTAATAAATGAGAATATGCATCATGGTGTCGAACTTCACTTTCTGCAAATGTAGAGCCTACTGAACCTATTTCTGGTTTTGGCATTTTTTTGTAAATGTCTCCCCAAAAAGATTTTACAGCTACTTCTATTTGAGAAATGGCTAACATGGTGTTTTTAATAGCATGTCTTTCTGTTTCAGAAAGGTGTGCTTTAAAATCTTGTATATCACTAGTAAAATTAAATTCTGTATGTATCCAATAAGAATGTCTAATGGCATCTACATATTCGTATAAATTTGGATACTCGTAAGGTTTTAAGTTTACGCGTTTTTCAAAAATATTTGTTTTTCTGCTTCTTGCTTGTTCATCTCTATATAAAATGTACGCTTTTGCAACATCTCTAAAAGGACTATCCATTAACTTTACCTCTACAATATCTTGGACTTGCTCTACCGTTGGTATGTATAAAGGTTCGTTTAATTTTCTTTCTAACAATGCCCCGTTAACAATATTAGAAATAGCTATAGCATCTCTTCTAGTGCCATTATTGACATTTTGCATCGCTTTTTCTATAGCATTTGTTATTTTTTCTAATTCAAAGGGTGTTGTTTGATAATCTCTTTTAATAATGTGCGTAATTTCCACGATGATTTAGTATTAAGTTAATGTTCGTTTTAGTATCTAACAAAGATTGTAATTTTTAAGATTAAAAGAAAGTCATACTTATTCACAAATCGGTTAAAGTTTTTAACAAAACCCTCTATTTTGAATTATTTGTAAAAATTTAACACATTTGCAAAGGGTTGATTTTTAATTAATTAAAACCCTAAAAACACTCTATTACTTGCTATAGCTCAAATTCTTAAATATGTTTTTTTAGAATCGTTTTTTTTAAGAAAAAAATTACTATTTAGAATTTTTATACATAATTATAAGATGCCTAAAATGATTTTACATAATTTGTTTTTAAAGTATCTTTGCAAAAAGTTTTTAAAATGAAAAACAGGTTTCCTAAAATTGTAAAAGCGGCTATAATTTCTGTTTATTTAATTTTTTTAGCAGGTGCTATTGTAAGAATGACAGGTTCTGGAATGGGATGTCCTGATTGGCCAAAATGCTTTGGATATTTAATACCACCAACGTCTGAAGACCAAATAACTTGGAAACCCAATACAACCTATGAGGAAGGTTTTATTATCATAAAAAACGAAACTTTATATGTTGCAGAAAAAACCATAAAAACAAGTACCAACTTTAATATAGATAATTGGCAAGCCTACACAAAACACGATTATAATGTGTTTAACAAATATCATACTTGGACAGAATACATCAATAGATTGGTTTCTGTTTTGGCAGGTTTTGTATTTCTGTATTTGATTTTTAGTGCTTTTAAATTAAGAAAACAAGATAAGCGTATTCCGTTTTTAGCTTTTGCAGCTTTCTTTTTAATGTTGTTTGAAGCTTGGCTAGGAAAAACAGTAGTAGACAGTAATTTAAACCCCACTACAATTACGATACATATGGTTGTTGGTTTAGTTATTATTGCGCTTTTATTAGGTTTACAATTTATTATTAGTGATGAAAAAAAGAAATTTCCTTACAATTCAGTTTTTAATAAACTACTTATTATCTCTGTAATTTTTTCGCTAGTACAAATTGCAATGGGTACACAAGTAAGACAATTTATAGACGAACAAATAAAACTATATGGTTTCGAAAACAAAAACTATAGTTTAATGAATCCTAGTTTTAAATTTTACTTTCATAGGTCTTTTACTATTGCTATTTTATTGGTAAACTTTGGTTTATTCTACATCAATCAATCAAAAAAATTAGGATACAAAATTGTAAATTGGATTATAGCACTAATTTTTATTGAATCTATAACAGGTATTTTAATGTATTACGCAGAATTCCCTTTAGGTACACAAGCTGTTCATTTACTGTCTGGTGCAATGTTATTTGGTTTGCAATTTTATTTGTGGTTGCAGAGTAGAAAAACGGTTAGGAGTTAAGAAAAATGAAAAAATCTTAGCACTTCCAAGTTTGAAAGTTTGATGCAAAGAACATCTTAATACTAAATACTTATTACTGAATACTAAAACTACGGATGTGCATTTACCCAAACTTCGCCATCAGAAAAGTATTCTTTTTTCCAAATGGGTACAGTTTCTTTTAATGTGTCTATGGCAAACTCGCAAGCTAAAAAAGCTGCTTTTCTATGTTTAGACGAAACTGTTATAATTACAGGTACATCTCCTATTTGCAAAAGACCTTCTGCATGATGGATGGCAATTTTTTTAATATCGAATTTTTTTAAAGCCAAATCTGCAATTTTTTGCATTTCTTTTATGGCCATTGGCTTGTAGGTAGAAAAATCTAATTTTGCTACTTCTTTTCCATTGGTGTCGTTTCTAACAGTTCCTATAAATGTAGCTATACCACCACAAGAATTATCTGTTACAAAGTTGTAACATTCTTGTAAATTTAATTTTCTAGTTATTATTTTTATAGAAGTATTTTTCATGAAATGATACAATTAAGAGAGTTCATCTATAGGATTCCAAAAAACACTATCAAAGTTTTGTATTTGGTTATCTATTACAATAATACCTTCATTTTCTAACAATTGTTGCATTAAATTGGTGCCATCAAAATGATGTTTTCCTGTAAGCAAACCTTTTCTATTTACAACTCTATGTGCAGGTACATCTTCTAAATTGTGTGCTTTGTTCATTGCCCAACCTACCATTCTAGCAGAGCGTGCAGCACCTAAATAAGTTGCAATAGCACCATAACTTGTAACTTTACCAAAAGGTATTAAACGTACTACATTATAAACTCTTTCAAAAAAATTATCGTTTTTATCCACAGAGTGAAGATAGAAAATTTTAGGTAAAATTAAGAAAGATAAAGTACTACTTTTAAGAATACTGTAACCTAAACCTTATATAAGTAATGGGCTTGTCTACAGCTAAATATTGATGTTCGTAAAAAGTCTGTGTTTCTGTAACCTCATTTGGTGTCCCTCCATTTTTATACACATTATGGTTTGCGTTTAAAATTTCATGACCTTCGCCATGCAACAAACCTAAAGTATACCCGTGCATAAATTCGCTATCAGTTTTTAAATTAACAACACCTTGTTTATTTAAAATTTTGTGATATTTTTTTAAAAAGCTACTATTGGTCATTCTATGTTTGGTACGCTTGTATTTTATTTGCGGATCTGGAAAAGTAATCCAGATTTCAGAAACCTCATTTTCTGCAAAAATAAGATCTACCAACTCTACTTGTGTTCTTACAAATGCTACATTGGGTAAATTTTCTTCTAAAGCAGTTTTTGCTCCACGCCAAAAACGTGCACCTTTAATATCTATACCAATGTAATTAATGTTCGGGTTTTTTCTAGCCAAGGCAATTGTATACTCGCCTTTACCACAACCCAACTCTACAATAATAGGATTATTATTTTTAAAAAAAGAATGCCATTTGCCTTTGTAAGAAAAGTTAGTTACAACTTCTTCTCTTGTTGGCTGAATGACATTTTGAAACGTTTCGTTTTCTTTAAAACGCTTTAATTTGTTTTTACTTCCCAAAGTGTAAAATTAAGCTCTGTCTTCTGTTCCTTCTTTTACAAATCTTCTAGACTCTTTCATCCAGTATGTAAATAAAACTAAAAGCACTACTAAAAAACCCCAGTTTACTGCATTAGAAATCCACCAACCTAAATCTGCGTTTGCTATATTTATGCGTAACCACTCAAAAGGAAGAAATAATAAATCAGTAAATAAACTACCAATCCATCTAAAAATATTGCTTGCTATCATAACTTAATTATCTTTACGCTACAAAAATAACAAAAGAAACAATGCTAGCCAATTTTTTAAGCAAATCTAAACCAATCAATTTTATCGTATTGATGGGCATTTTTGTTTGCTTGTTCTTATTTACTTGTTTTTCCTTGTTTTTTACAGCTAGTTTTACACCAATTCTATTATTAAAATTGGCTGGGCTTTTAGGTTTATTTTTTATCCTGTTTTTCTTTTTTAATTTTATTATTACCAAAAACGAATTAACGTTCGACAATTCGTACGCATTTTTCACCTTTATTGTATTAATCAGTTATTTTTTAGAAGTTTTTTTAACCTTTAAAACATTGCTGCTTTTTTTGGTATATATTTTATTTCTAAGAAAAGTATATAGTTTAAGATCTCCCAAAATAGTACTTCAAAAATTATTTGATAGTGGTTTTTGGTTGAGTATTTTATTTATATTAGAACCTTTAACAGCCGTTTTTGCCTTGGTTTTATATGCAGGTATTTTATTGCATCAAAAAGCAGTTATAAATTATTTAATTGCTCCCATTATCGGTTTTATTACTCCTTTAATTCTCTATTTTACTTATTATTTTTGGTATGATAAAACATATGTATTTACCAATCTTTTTTATTTTGATAGCTTTAAAGGCATAGGTGTATATGCAGAAAAGGGTTTTTTGGGTTTAAGTATTTTTGTACTGCTACTTACTGTTTTTGCACTCATTTTAAAATCACCAAAAGCACTTGCTGTAAATAATTCTTTTAAAAAAAGTTGGTGGTTATTAATTGTTAACTTTTTTGTTGCACTACTTTTTTGTTTGTTTGTTCCAACAAAAAAAGGAGTTGAATTTTTATTTTTACTCTTTCCAACGGCTGTAATTATTGCCAATGGTATTGAGTTATTACAGAAAAATATTTATAAAAATATACTATTTTTTATCCTTTTAAGTAGCGCTATAACAGCCGTTATTTTTTTATAATTTAGCACCAAAAGCCAAATCTTCTACATCTCCTAAACCAGGAATTATATTGCCTTTATTGTTTAAAGCTGTAAACTATCTTTTGAAATGTCTACAGCTTTAATTTGAGTGATACATAATATAGTATAGAGTTGTTTTCTCTAATATGATGAATGTGAATGTCTTCTTTTTTAGATTGAAACAAATGTACAGAATAACCGAAATTTTGTATATTACCTAACATAACCTCAAAAAAAATGAAAAATGAAAATAATTTCTTGTATTAAAAATGCTGGTGCCAAAATTTTTGGAATCGAAAAAACAACAGTGAAGAAAAACGCAGAAAAAACTAGCCAACTTAGAACTATTATTACAAATTTAGGTTTAGAAGTAAACGATTTAGGTATAGAAGTAGATGATGATGCCGTAACTCTTTGGGGAGAAGCTGCAGATTTAGCAACTAAAGAAAAAGTTGTTTTGGTTGTTGGTAACACCAATGATGTAGCTTCTGTAGAAGATAAAATGACCCTTGCAGCAGTAAAAGTTGTAAAAGAAATAGCTCAATTTTAAACCATAGAAAAAGGAAATATTTTAGGTAAAATTGGCAAAAGTTTCTATTAAAACAATATGAAATAAGCACCTTATTTTTGAAGCAAACAAACCTATGCTAAAACATCCAAGTTAAAATATAACCTAGATAAGGCTTAAAAATACCACCTTTAGTAAACTAATTAAAAATTAATTATCAAATCTTAAAAGAGTTTTAATGTATTTTGAAACTCTTTTTTTATGTCAATCTTTAAATAATCATCAACTTTGTAAATTAATTCTTTTTTAGAAGTTTAATAATGAATCAAAGAACCCTTGCTTTAATTGCCGTGTCTATAGGTACTTTAATTTATGGTATTAATTATACCATTGCCAAAGCTGTAATGCCTACATATGTAAAGCCATTTGGTTTTATATTAATTAGGGTTTTAGGTGCTACTATTATATTTTGGTTTATAGGCTTATTTATTAAAAGTAAAAAAATAGCATCACAAGACTTTAAAAAAATAGCCATTGCTTCTATTTTTGGTGTGGCTTTAAATATGTTGGCTTTTTTTAAAGGATTAAGTTACACATCTCCTATTAGTGCATCAGTTATGATGGTTACCTCTCCTATAATGGTGCTAATTTTTTCGAGTATCATCATAAAAAAAGCTATTGGAAAATTAAGAATTTTAGGGATTTTTATTGGTTTAATTGGTGCAATATTATTAATTACTTTAGGTAGTAATATAACTGTTACAAACACTAATAACAATTTAGGCAATTTTTTAGTTTTTGTTAATGCTTCCTCTTATGGTTTGTATTTGGTGTTGGCTAAAGACCTTATCAAAAAATACCATCCTATCGTTTTTGTAAAGTGGTTTTATTTATTTGGGTTGGTGTTTGTAATTCCTTTTGGATATATGGAATTTACAGAAATTACTTGGCAAGAAATACCCTCTAATATCTATTGGAATATTGGTTTTGTAGTTATTTTTACAACCTGTATTACCTATGTATTCAATCTTTATGGTTTGTCTAAATTAAAGCCCACAACAGTAAGTGTTTTTATATATGTACAACCTGTTATAGCTACGGTTTATGCTTTAATTGTTGGTAGCGATTCTTTAAACTTTACCAAAATTAGTGCCACTTTATTAATTTTTTTAGGTGTTTATTTAGTAACCAAACAAGTAGAAGAATCTGCCAAATAAGGTTATATTTGCAAGTAATTTAAAATTACCTCTTTATGATTCAGTCTATGACTGGTTATGGTAAAGCAGTTTTGCAATTGCCTTCCAAAAAAGTAACCATAGAAATAAAATCTTTAAACAGTAAAAATTTAGACTTAAATGTTAGAATTCCTTCTTACTACAAAGAAAAGGAATTAGCTGTTAGAAAAAAATTAGCAAAAACCTTAGTACGTGGTAAAGTAGATTTTTCCATTTTTGTAGAAATGACGGCTGATGAAACCTCTACAACCATTAATCATGGTGTTGTAAAAGAATATATGCAACAACTTAGAAATGTGGTACAAACAGGTAATTCTAGCGATGTTGAATTGCTAAAAATGGCCGTAAAAATGCCAGACGCCTTAAAAACTGAACGAGAAGAATTAGATGAAAGTGAATGGGCAGAAATAAAAAAAGCTATTGATATTGCTACCAAAGAAATTGTACAATATAGAACTGATGAAGCAGCCTCATTAGAAATAGATTTTAGACAACGAGTTGCCAATATTAAAATGTATTTAGAAGAAGTAAAAGCCTTAGATGGTGATCGAATAGAAAATGTAAAAACTCGTTTACAAAAGGCTATAGACGATTTAAAGGTAGAGACCGATGAAAATAGATTTGAGCAAGAATTGATTTATTATCTAGAAAAACTAGATATAAATGAAGAAAAAGTACGTTTAGCAAACCATCTAGATTACTTTTTAGAAACCTTAGACTCACCAGATTCTAATGGGAAAAAACTAGGATTTATCATCCAAGAAATGGGTAGAGAAATTAATACAACTGGTTCTAAAGCCAATTATGCACCCATGCAAAAAGCAGTTATTCAAATGAAAAACGAGCTAGAGCAAATTAAAGAACAAATATTGAACGTTTTATAAAAAAAGCTGAATATTACAGCATAACAAAATTAAGTATGAAAGATAATTTTGTAGGAAAACTATTCGTTTTTTCGGCACCATCTGGTTCTGGTAAAACTACCATTGTTAGGCATTTATTAAAACAAGAAAAATTTAACTTAGCCTTTTCTATTTCTGCAACTTCTAGAGAGCCAAGAGGTTTTGAAAAAGATGGTGAAGATTATTATTTTATAGATTTAAAAGATTTTAAAAATAAAATTAAAAATGATGAATTTTTAGAATGGGAAGAAGTTTATAGAGACAATTTTTATGGTACATTAAAAAGTGAAGTAGAACGTCTTTGGGCACAAAAAAAACATGTAATTTTTGATATTGATGTTGTTGGTGGTTTAAGAATTAAGAAAAAATACCCAGAACAAACTTTAGCAGTTTTTGTAAAACCCCCAAGTGTAGATGCGCTAAAAAAGAGACTAAAAAAACGCTCTACAGAAAGTGAAGACAAAATTAATATGCGTATTGCAAAAGCTTCTGTAGAACTTGCTACCGCACCACAGTTTGATGAAATTATTAAAAATTACGATTTAGAAGTTGCTTTAAAAGAAACAGAAGAATTGGTTGCAAGTTTTTTGGAGTTAAATAAGTAAGAAGATATTTAAAACAAAACTTCTCGATACAAAATTCTTTAAAAAAGAATTTCACTCGAAATGACACTTTTTTTAAACCTGTTAAAAGTGTTGTCAGTTCGAGTAATTTTTGAAGTATGAAAAAATTGTATCGAGAATATTGAAAGTAAAAAAATGAAAATTGGTTTGTATTTTGGCACATTTAACCCTATACATGTGGGGCATCTTATTATTGCTAATTATATGGCAGAAAATACAGATTTAGATGAAATTTGGATGGTAGTAACACCTCATAATCCTTTTAAAAAGAAAAGTAGTTTACTAGAAAATCATCATCGATTTGAATTAGTCTACAGAGCAACAGAAAACTATACTAAAATTAAACCCTCAGACATCGAGTTTAAATTACCACAGCCCAATTATACAATTCATACTTTAGCTCACATTTCAGATAAATATCCAGAGAAAGAGTTTTGCCTAATTATGGGAGAAGATAATTTAAAAACTTTCCATAAATGGAAAAATTTTGAAACCATTTTAGAACATCATCGTATTTATGTGTACCCAAGAATTGCAGAAATTACAAAAGAACATCCATTTAAAAACCACCCAAAAATTCATAAAGTAAATGCACCTATTGTTCAAATTTCTTCTACTATGATTAGAAAGGGAATACAACAAAAGAGAAATATACAACCCTTACTCACCAAGGAAGTTTGGAGTTATATAGACGAAATGAATTTTTATAGAAAATAATTTAATTATTTTTACATCAAAATAAGTAAAACCATAATTAACGTTGGTTGCATATGTATAACTAACAAACCATAATTTGTGAGCAAAAAAGATAAGAAAAAAGGAAAATTAAAACAAAAACTAACAGATAAATATAGGTTAGTAGTTTTAAATGAAGATACTTTTGAAGAGCGCATTTCTTTAAAATTATCTCGTTTAAACGTGTTTGTTTTGGGTGGTATTTTTTCTATTCTTTTAGTAGCAATAACAGCTGTAATTATTGCATTTACACCCATTAAAGAATATATACCTGGCTATTTATCTACAAAATTAAAAGCTAACGCTGTAAAACTAACTTTTGAGGCCGATTCTTTAAAACAAAAATTGGCCATTTTAGAAAATTATACCAAAGCATTAAAACCTGTTTTAACTGGTGAAATTACCTCTGAAGAAATAGACTCTTTACAAGTAGAAGCTAGACAAATTACGATTGATGAAAGCGAATTAAACGCAAGTAAAGAAGATTCTTTATTTAGAGAAAAAGTAGAAAAAATAACCCAATTCGCCCTATTAGACAATGCCAAAAGCAATGTAAAAATTGTATTTTTTGCACCCTTAAAAGGTACTCTTTCTCAAAGTTTTGATGCCAATTCTAAACATTTTGCTGTAGATATTGTTGCAAAAAAAGGTACCCCTATAAAAGCAGCTGCAGATGGAACTGTAATTTTTTCTGGTTGGAGCGCAGAAACAGGTTATGCTATTATTTTAAAACATAATAAAGACTTTATTACTGTTTACAAACACAATGGTAATTTGCTAAAACAACAAGGAGATTTTGTAAAATCTGGCGAAGTTATAGCAAGTGTTGGCTCTACTGGAGAATTAACCACTGGGCCACATTTACATTTTGAACTTTGGAAAGGTGGTTACGCCATTAACCCAACAAATTTTATAGATTTTAAATAATGAGTATTAAATCTTTTTTTGCAATTCCGTTTGCTAAAATAGCCACTAAAAAAGTAAATAAATGGGCAAATAACCCACATAAAACACAAGAAAAGGTTTTTAAAAACTTAATTGCAAAAGGTAGCAAAACTGCTTTTGGTAAAGACCATAATTTTAGTACTATTTCTAATTATGATGATTTTAAAAAACAGGTAAAAGTTTTAGACTATGAAGGTTTAAGACCTTATGTAGATAGAATTGTTGCTGGCGAATCTGATGTACTTTGGACAGGAAAACCCTTGTACTTTGCCAAAACTTCTGGCACAACTTCTGGGGCAAAATACATACCCATTACTAAAGATTCTATGCCAACACACATAAAAGCTGCCAGAAATGCTTTATTATTTTATATCGCAGAAAAAAACGATGCTAGTTTTGTAGATGGTAAAATGATTTTTTTACAAGGAAGCCCTGTTTTGCAAGATAAAAACGGCGTTAAATTAGGCAGACTTAGTGGTATTGTAGCACATTATGTGCCTCAATATTTATTAAAAAACAGGCTACCAACCTGGCAAACAAATTGTATAGAAGACTGGGATACCAAAGTAAATGCTATTGTAGAAGAAACCTTGAACGAAAATATGACTGTAATTAGTGGTATCCCTTCTTGGGTACAAATGTATTTTGAAAAACTAATTGACAAAACAGGTAAAAAAGTATCAGAATTATTCCCAAATTTTAACTTCTTTATTTATGGTGGTGTAAATTTTGAGCCCTATAAAAATAAATTCGAAAGTTTAATTGGTAAAAAGATCGATTATATCGAACTATATCCTGCTTCAGAAGGTTTTATTGCCTATCAAGATTCACAAACAGAAAAAGGAATGTTGTTACAACTAGATGCGGGTATTTTTTATGAGTTTATACCTGCAACAGAATTTTTTGATGAAAATCCAACAAGAATTTCTCTAATAGATGTAAAAATAGGTGTAAATTATGTAATTATTCTAAACACAACTGCAGGTTTATGGGGCTATAATATTGGCGATACTGTAGAATTTACATCCACAAAACCTTATAGAATAAAAGTAACAGGTCGTATAAAGCACTTTATTTCTGCCTTTGGCGAACACGTAATTGGTAAAGAAGTAGAAAAGGCTTTAAACGATGCTATAAAAGGTACAGAAATTAATATAAGCGAATTTACTGTGGCGCCACAAGTAAACCCAAAGAGTGGTTTGCCTTACCATGAGTGGTTTATAGAATTTGAAAATGAGCCAGAAAATTTAGAAGAATTTGCCCAAAAAGTAGATGCTTCTATGCAAGCACAAAATATTTATTATTTAGATTTAATTGATGGCAAAATTTTACGATCATTAATCATAAGAAAAGTTAAAAAAGGTGGTTTTCATAGTTATATGAAATCTATTGGTAAATTTGGTGGTCAGAATAAAATACCGCAATTATCTGATAATAGAAAAATTGCAGATGTTTTAAATAATTTTTTAGTTGATAATTAACAGATTACAAACAAAATGGGTGGAAATAATTTATTTCTAATTTTAGCAATCGTATTAGTTATTGTGTACTTTTACAACAAATTTAGAAACAGACGTTAAAAACAAATTTGCCAGTTCTAGTACATTTTAAAAGATGAAAAATTTGAAATCACTCGAACTGACAGTTTCAATAAAATAGTAAATGAGCACAATTAGAATAACAAAGCAATTTAATTTTGAAACAGGGCATGCTTTATATGGTTATGATGGAAAATGTAAAAATGTTCACGGACATTCTTACAAACTCTCTGTAACTGTTTCTGGAAAACCCATAGCAGACAATACCAATGTAAAATTTGGTATGGTGATAGATTTTGGTGATTTAAAGAAAATTGTAAATGAAGAAATTGTAGATATTTTTGACCATGCAACTGTTTTCAACAAAAACACGCCTCATGTAGAGTTGGCTAAAGAATTAATGGATAGAGGTCATGAAGTTTTATTAGTAGATTACCAGCCAACAAGCGAAATGATGGTGATTGATTTTGCTAAAAAAATTACCAATAGATTACCAGCAAACATCAAACTACATTCTATAAAATTACAAGAAACAGATACTAGTTTTGCTGAGTGGTATGCAAGCGAAAATTAATTTTTTTAGTGAACTACCGTCCGTTAAAAGTATTCATAGTATTGGCTAAACCAGCAGTACCAAAAGAAGTAATTACTTTTGCAGATGTAGGTAAACGCTCTATTAATTGGCTAACTTCTTCTTTATTCCACTCGCCTAAAACATAATCTACTTGTTTTCCTCTAGCATAATTACCACCCACTCCAAATCTAAAACGAGCATATTGTTGGGTGTTTAATTTTTCTTGAATGTCTTTTAAGCCATTATGCCCGCCTGCAGAACCTTTTGCTTTTAATCGAATGGTACCAAAATCTATATTGATATCATCTGTAACAACTAAGATGTTTTCTGTAGCTATTTTTTCTTGCTGCATCCAATATTTTACGGCTTTTCCACTTAAATTCATAAAAGTACTTGGCTTTAAAAGCACAAAAGTTCTTCCTTTAAATCTAAATTTAGCAACATCTCCTAATTTTTCTGTTTCAAAAGTAACGCTGTGTTCTTCTGCAACTTCGTCTAAAATTTTAAAACCAATATTGTGACGTGTATTGGTGTATTTATCGCCAATATTACCTAAACCTACTATTAAAAATTTTTTCATTAACTCTTCTTTGTTTTCAATTTTAGTTCTTAATAATTTAAAAAAGAAGTCTCTTTAATTCATGCTTCAAAAGTAAGAAGAATTCTATGGATGATACGCCGAACTTAAATTGAAGTTTATAAGATCTTAAAAGATTTTGAGACGAACTCTGGGAAAATAAAAAAGCGTTGCAAATTTGCAACGCTTTTTAAATTATATTTAGAATGTAACTATTCTGTTGCTGCTGGTGCTTCTGCAGCTTCATCTGTACTTTCTTCGTCATCTAAGTCTTCTTCAACTGCGTTACGAGAAGTTCTAACTTGTACAACTACTGTATTGTCTGGGTGCATAAATGTATAATCATCATTGGCTAATGATGTTACAAATAATTTATTTCCTATTTTTAAACTAGAAATATCTGCTGTTACAAAATCTGGTAAGTTAGCTGGTAAAGCTTTTACTTTTAATTTACGGTTTGTAAAACGTAAAGATCCACCATTTAATACACCAGGAGATGTACCTGTTAATTTTACAGGAATATTCATTGTTACTTCTTTATCATCAAATAACTGATAAAAATCTACGTGTAAAATTTTGTCTGTTACTGGGTGAAACTGAATGTCTTGTAAAATTGCAGCTATTTTTTGTCCATCAACATGAATTGTAGCAGTATAAACGTTTGGAGTGTATACCAAGTTTTTAAATGCTAATTCTTCTGCTGAAAAATGCACTGGCTTATCTCCTCCGTAAATAACGCAAGGAACCATACCAGCATTACGTAAGGCTTTGGTAGCTACCTTGCCCACGCTTTCTCTTTTTGATCCTTTAATTGTAATTGATTTCATTACTTGTTTTTAAATATTTATATTATAAATTTTCCACTAATCGAAGTATTGTCTTGCACTTTGTGCATAACATCTGCGAATAATGGCGCGCAAGATACTACTTTTATTTTAGATGTGGTCTTTTTTAACGGAATTGTATCAGAAACGATCAATTCTGTTAAAGCCGAATTTTCTATTTTTTCATAAGCATCACCAGAAAGAACAGGATGTGTACAAATTGCACGTACACTTTTTGCTCCTCTTTCTTTCATTAAGTTAGCTGCATGTGCTAGGGTTCCTCCAGTATCTATCATATCATCAACAAGAATAATATTTTTACCTTTTACTTCTCCAATTACCTCCATATGCCCAATTACATTTGCCTTTTTACGTTGTTTGTAACAAATAACTACATCTGCGTGTAAATGTTTAGAATATGCGTAGGCTCTTTTAGAACCTCCCATATCTGGAGAGGCAATTGTTAAATTGTCTAATTGTAAACTTTCTATATATGGCATAAAAATGGTAGAAGCAAATAAGTGGTCTACTGGTTTTTCAAAAAATCCTTGAATTTGATCTGCATGTAAATCCATGGTCATAATTCTTGTAGCACCTGCTGCTTCTAATAATTTTGCCACTAATTTTGCACCAATGGCAACTCTTGGCTTATCTTTTCTATCTTGTCTTGCCCAACCAAAATAAGGCATTACTGCGGTAATATGTCTTGCAGATGCTCTTTTTGCTGCGTCTAAAATTAAAAGCATTTCCATAAGATTGTCTGCATTTGGAAATGTAGACCCTATAATAAAAACGCGTCTTCCTCTAACAGATTCTTCAAATGCAGGTTGAAATTCGCCATCGCTAAAGTAGGTAATTTCAATATTTCCTAACTCTGTATTGTATTCTTTGGCAATGTTAGCTGCTAAATCTTTACTTTGTCTGCAGGCAAAAAGTTTTGGTGCTAATTGATTTGAAGGCATTTAGTTGTTTTTAGTTGTGTTGTTATGAGTTTACAAAAGTAGAAATTATTTATTGAGTTTGAAATTAATTTATAGACTTTAAAATAAAATAATTTAATACATTTGCAATCTCAATACTTTGCTCAAGTGGCGGAATTGGTAGACGCGCTGGATTCAAAATCCAGTTCTTTCGGGAGTGTGGGTTCGATTCCCACCTTGAGTACAAATAAAAACCTCAATCTATTTATAATCAAATAGTTGGGGTTTTTTGTTTTTATAATTTGTAGGGTTATATTTTATCATATCAACAAAATCTACTGTACTTTATAAAAAGTATAAAAAAAAGACCCAAACAATGTGTTTGAGTCTTTATAAATAATAAATAGTGTTGTATTATTATTTGATTAAAAATTCTGTTCTACGGTTTTGATCGTGTTGTTCTTTAGTACATTTTTCTATACAATCATTGATCGGTTTTTTCTCTCCATATCCTAATGATGTCATTCTTTCTGAAGAAATGCCTCTACCTACCAACCATTGTTTTACAGATGCTGCTCTTTGTGCTGATAATCTCTCGTTGTATGCTGCTGGTCCTCGAAGATCTGTGTGGCCAATAATATCTATTTTAATTTCTGGATATTGATTCAAGATGGCTACTATCTTTTCTAGTTCTATTGCTGCATCTTTTCTAATTGAATGTTTATCAAAATCAAAGTAAATATTCTTTAAATTTAAAATCTCTTGTAAGTCTACCGGTGCTGGTGGTGGTGCCTTTTCTGTAAGATAAATAGTAGTTGTATTGGTTCCTTCAAATTTTATTGAAGAAGCATACGGTTCGTAACCATCATTATTTGCCTCTAACGTATAGCGCTTTGAAGGATCTAAATCCATTAAAGACACTTGGTTGTTAGTTGCTTTTATAGTGCCTAGTAAAGTATTGTTTTCATTAAATAATCTAACTAATGTGGTGCCTAATACATCATTGCCTTTGGTCGATTTGATTATTACCGTTAAATCTTCTATGGCTGGTATAGATAAACCTGAAAATTCATAAATATCATCAGAGCCAACATTGTCTTGCTTTCGGTTAGAAGTCATAAAACCTGTTCCTTCAGCTACTTTATAAACCAATCCAAAATCGTCATAAGCGCTATTTAGCGGCTCACCAAAGGTATAGACTCTCTTATTTGAGCTTTTTAAATCTGTATAATACAAGTCTAAGCCTCCTTTTCCTTTTCTAAAATCTGAAGAAAAAATTAAAACATTGTCTGAAGTAATATATGGAAACGTGTCTCTACCTAACGTATTGATTTGATTTCCTAAATTCTCTGGAGTTCCATAAGTATTCTCTTCAATAGCGACTCTGTATAAATCAGATTCTCCCAAAGTTCCTGGCATGTCTGATGAAAAATATAAGTAATCCTCATTTGGGCTCAAAGCAGGATGTGCACAGTTGTATTGATTGCTGTTAAATGGTAACTCTTCTATATTATTCCAACGGTTTCCATTATAAGTAGCTTTATATATTTTTAACAAAACGTTTTCTAAAGAATCTGTTTTTACTTTACTACCTAATTGATTGTTTCTGGTAAAATACATCGTATTTCCATCTTTTGTAAAAACTGCAGAAGATTCATTATAAAACCTATTGATGCGTCCTTTTAATTTAAAAGATTCTCCTGTAAGGCTATCTGAACTTATATTACTTTGATACAAATTTGTGTAAGATTCATTAGTCCAAATTGATTTTATCGAAGTAATTTTCTTTGTTTCTTTACTACTTGAATAAACAATCTTATCTTCTCCTAAATAAGATACTTTATAGTCTGAATAAGGTGAATTAATTTTAGCATTTTCTAAATCAACAGAAGATACAGAAAGTATTTCTGGACTTAAAAAAATACGATTCTTACCCTTAGTATTTCTCTTCTCTGTAGGATACTTCTCTAATAATTTAGCGTATAATTTGTCTGCTTGCTCATGCTTTTTTTCACTACGTAGTACATTGATGTATCTGTAATAGGTAGCTAATGAAACATCCTCTGTTCTTTTAAATAATGAATCGTAGCTTACTTTAGCTAACGCATAGTTAGACTGATTGTAATAGGAATTTCCTAAGTTTTCAAATAATTGCTTAGAGCCATATCCATCATTTACTAATCTTTCATAAAGGTCTACAGCTTTAGCATAAGACATGCTATTGTAGTTTGAATTTGCAATAACTTCTTTTCTTTGCTGGCTATATAAAAGTCCAGTAAAAAATAATAAACAAAAGGTAATGTTATAAAAATGTGATTTCATATTTTTTATTTTTAAAAGAATCTTGGAGCTTTTACGTTATAATTTCTAAATAATTCATATCGTAAAAATACCTCATGAGAACCTGAATTGTAAGTAGATAAATTATTTGTATCAAAATCATACGCATAACCTAAAAACCATTTTTGATTTAATTGAAAACCTCCTAAAAAACTTACTGCAGCATCTACCCTGTAAGATGCTCCTAAAGTAAATTTATCATACATCTGAAAATTTGCGGATACATCTAACTGCAATGGTGCACCTGATACTATTTTAGTTAATACGGCTGGCTTAAATAAAATATTTTCACTTAAATCAAATATATAACCTGCGGTAAAATGATAGTGCAAACGCTCTTTAGAAACTGAACTCACCGAAGAATTTAAATCCTTATTGATATGTTTGGTCTCTAATAAATTGGGAATAGAAAACCCTAGATAACTTTTGTCTGAATACCAGAAAACACCAAATCCTATATTGGGGGAAATTCGATTGTTAACATTATTTTGTGCTAAAACATCGCCAGGGTTAAATGCATTTAACTTCATAAAGTCTACATTTAACATATGTGCACTTGCACGTAAACCAAAGGCTAACTTATAATCATACGATGTGTTGATCGTATATGACATGTCTAATGATACCAAATTCTCTTCAACTGGCCCTATCGCATCATTGATAAAACTCAAGCCAATTCCTAACTTAGATGAACCAATGGGTGAATGATACGAAAGTGCATTCGTTGTTGGTGCCCCTTCTAAACCTACCCATTGCGAACGTTGGGATAGATAAACACTAGTAGTTCCTCGTGACCCTGCATACGCCGGATTAAAACTCAACGTATTGTACATATAATTACTAAACTGGGCGTCTTGTTGAGCATAACCCAATACAGACGAAACTAGAATAATAAGAGTGAATATTTTTTTCATTTCTTTTTAATTTTACTTATTACTTTTATATTTTTTGTTTAAAAATTTACTTAGTTAAGTATATATAACCTTTACGCTCTTTCGTATCTCCATTTTTCTTATATTTTAAGATATAAAAGTAAGTTCCTGTTGGTAGCGACTCAGATCTTCTTACTGTGCCTCTTCCGTTTGATACACCTTGGAAATATTTCCCCTGCTGACCATATCCTGCAACGTTATACACCTGTACTCCCCAGCGATTAAAAATCTCTATCGTGTTCTCTGGGTATAACTCAATGTTACGAATTACAAATACATCATTTTCTCCGTCTCCATTTGGAGTCAATAAATTATAAATTTCTAAGTCATCTTCTATTGAAACTTCATATTTATTCACCTCTAGATAATCGGCAACACCATCGTTATCTGAATCTATTGGATTAGATGCATCTAAACCAATCTCATCGCCATTACTCAAACCATCGTCATCACAATCTGCAGCTAAATAATCTTGACTTACAGAAAGGGTAATGTTTAAAGGAATCGATGAACAAAAACTAGTTGCATCTGTACCGTCAGATTTCTCTGTTCCATCAATGACTCCATCACCATCCGTATCTGGATTCAATGGATCCGTACCATCTGTTACTTCTTCTGCATTGGTTACGCCGTCACTATCACAGTCTGCACTGTTCCATGCTGCACTTGGTGTTTCTGTTTGGCTTGATTCTACAAAATCACAACTGTCTGTTGCATCTGTATTATCATTATCCTCTATGTCATCTGCAACACCATCGCCATCTGTATCGATTCTAATAATGCTAAAAATTGCGTCTGTTTGAACGTCTAAAGTGTAATTATCACCTGCACTTAAGGTCCCTGAAGTTATCAAATACGTTCCAACTGCCTCGCCAGATTCTCGGGTTAAAGCTCCTGTAAATGCATCTGCTCCAAAAAGTATTGGATCTGCTGTAAATACTAAAACAGGATCTTGGGCGCCATAGTCTTTCTCTTGATCTGCTATTAAAATATTGATGCTTTTTGGTACAATCGTAAAGTTAATTTCTCTATCTGCTGCATAATTCCCAATTCCGCTAAGCGTTACAGTGGCTTTACCAACATTGATATTATTACTATAATCTAATCCATAATCAGTTCCTTGTACCAAAATAACTGATCCATCTTTCACCGTCAATGGTGGAGTGATATCCTGACCAGAATAAATGAAATCATCAATA
>NZ_JBXVVE010000006.1:0-190669 GCF_057219325.1 Polaribacter sp. YIW18
TTAGAGTAGATTATCATAGATAGATTTTTAGATTAATAAATTGATATTCAGAGCCTTAATTTACTAAAAATCTATCTTCTTTACTAATAAAATCTATCTAAATATTAATCGAACTCAGGTTAATAGTATTTGAATTGTCAACGTTTCAACTTACTCAAAATTTGCAGCAATATCATTGGCCAAATCAACAAATTCATTATTTGTTAAAGATACTTTTTTAGTAAATTGCGCATCTTCTATACTATTTAAAGGAATTAAATGTACATGCACATGTGGTACTTCTAAACCAATTACAGACATGCCAATTCTTTTACAATCAATTGTTTTTTCTAAGGCTTTTGCTACGCTGTAAGAAAAGTCCATTAAGCTAGCATATTCGTTTCTAGACAAATCGAAAATTTTATTTTCTTCTTTTTTGGGCACCACTAAAGTGTGGCCTTTTGCATTGGGATTGATGTCTAAAAAAGCAAAAAAATCGTTATTTTCTGCTACTTTATAGCTTGGCAATTCTCCGCTAATAATCTTTGAAAAAATACTCATCGTTGGTTTTTTAGTAAATATAAGAAAGAATTCAAATTTATAATTTTAAAATGCTCTTCGTTTGAATAAAGACTATAATTTACAAACTAGTTTAGCCCTGATTGAAATGGCATCCTTTTTATGCTGAACTCGTTTCAGTATAAAAAGATATAATGGAAAGCAGGAAATAGCTTCTTAAAAAAATTACCTAGAAATCTCTACAATTTCAAATTTCATAATGCCACTAGGCACTTTAATTTCTGCAATTTCACCTACTTTTTTACCTAATAAACCTTTTCCAATTGGCGAGTTTACAGACAATTTTCCGTTTCTTACATCGGTTTCAGAATCTGCTACCAATCTATATTTAAGCTCCATACCGTTTGCAGTATTTTTTATAACTACATTAGAGTGGATTAATATTTTAGAGGTGTCTAGTTGACTTTCATCTAAAATACGTGCATTTGCTATTACATTTTTTAGTTTTGCAATTTTTGTTTCTAAATGAGACTGCTCTTCTTTTGCAGCATGATACTCTGCATTTTCACTTAAATCTCCTTTATCTCTTGCATCTGCAATTTCTTGTGTAACTCTAGGTCTTTCTACTTGCTCTAATTGAACTAACTCATCTTTCAGTTTTTTTAAACCTTCTGGAGAATAATATGATATATCACTCATAATTTTTTGATTTTAATTCTTTTTTACCTTAAATAAATTATAAGGTAATTTTTATATTTTTCTAAACCACTACTTACTAGGGATTTAAATTTAAAAATCTCATTGCCTTCACAGGAATGAGATTATAACAAATGTACAAAATATTTGTAACTTGCCATCGTTTTAAAAGAAAGGAAACCAATTATGATTAAAAAAGCACTTATTTGCTTGTTGTTTTTATCGCTTTTTTCTTGCGAAGATAATACTACCATAAACGATTGTTTTAGAGGTGTTTTTGTATCTGAAGTTATAGAATTTAGGCTTCCTGTTTATCAAGACCTAATTGTAAATGGTGGTAGCACTACCAATACCATAAATGGAAGATTAATTCACATCATTAGAAACTCATCTTCTAATTATATTGCTTTTGATTTAGAATGTCCTCTTAGAACTTGTAATTCTCCTTTAGATATTTCTAATTTACCAACAATAACTTGTCCTTGTCATGAAAAAAAATACAATTATTTAGAAGGTGGCAGAGTTATAGGAGAAGAAGGTTGTAGTATGTTAATGTACAATGTTACACCTGTTGGTAACAACGCTATACAAATAACAAATTAATTTTATAGAATAGTTAGTTAGAGTTATGTATTTTTGTGGAAACACAACACATATTTATCGTGAAAAACTATTTTTCTTCAGATTTTAAATTAGGCATTCTTGGTGGTGGTCAATTAGGTAGAATGCTGCTTGCAGAAACGCAAAAACTAGATATTTACACAACCATTTTAGATAGCAGTACAAATGCACCTTGTGCAGAAATTTGTAACAAATTTGTGGTTGGTAATTTATTAGATTTTGATGCTGTTTACAATTTTGGTAAAACTGTAGATGTATTAACTATAGAAATAGAAAATGTAAATTTAGATGCTTTAGATAAGTTAGAAGAAGAAGGGCTAACCATTTATCCTAAACCAAAAGATTTACGAGTTATACAAAGCAAAGCAAGGCAGAAAAATTTTTATATAGACAACCAAATACCTACAGCAGATTTTTCTCACTACGCTTATTTAGAAGAGTTAAAGCATTCTTACGAAAACAATATCATCGATTTTCCTTTTGTATGGAAAGCTGCACGTTTTGGTTATGATGGAAATGGTGTTAAAATTGTTAGAAATATTGAAGATTTAGAAAGCCTACCAAATGTTGAGTGTATTACAGAAAAGTTAATTCCGTTTAAAAATGAATTGGCTGTAATTGTAGCTAGAAATGCTGATGGAGAAACAAACACCTATCCTGTTGTAGAAATGGAGTTTCATCCAGAAGCAAACCAAGTAGAATATGTAATTTGCCCTGCAAGAATAGACTTTAAAGTGGCAGAAAAAGCAAGAGAAATTGCTTTAAAAGTAGTTAGCAAGTTAGATTTTGTTGGTTTATTAGCTGTAGAAATGTTTCAAACTAAAAAAGATGATATTTTAGTAAACGAAGTCGCACCAAGACCACATAACTCTGGTCACTATTCTATTGAAGCTAGCTATACCAATCAATTTGAACAACATTTACGTAGTATTTTAAACCTACCTTTAGGAAATACAGAAAGTAAAGTAGCAGGAATTATGGTGAATTTAGTGGGTGAAGAAGGTTTTTCTGGTGATGTTGTTTACGAAAAAATTGAAGATATTTTAAAAATTGAAGGTGTTACACCCCATATATACGGAAAAAAAGAAACACGTCCTTTTAGAAAAATGGGGCATGTAACCATTGTAAATAAAGATATTGACAAAGCCAGAGAGATTGCACAAAAGGTAAAAGAAACAATTAAAGTAATTAGTAAACAATAAACAATTGTTAGATAATAATTATCAATAAAATTGATAACTACAAAATAAACGAAAAATGGTAGGAATTATAATGGGAAGCGATTCTGATCTTCCAATAATGCAAGAGGCAATAGACATTTTAGAGAGTTTTGATATTCAGATAGAAGTAGATATTGTATCTGCACACAGAACTCCAGAAAAATTAGTAGACTACTCTAAAAATGCCCATAAAAGAGGTATTACAGTAATTATTGCAGGCGCGGGTGGTGCTGCGCATTTACCAGGAATGGTGGCAAGTATGAGTCCTTTGCCTATTATTGGTGTACCTGTAAAAAGCAGAAATTCTATAGATGGTTGGGATTCTGTATTGTCTATTTTGCAAATGCCTGGTGGTGTACCCGTAGCAACTGTTGCTTTAGATGGCGCTAAAAATGCAGGTATTTTAGCTGCACAAATTATTGGAGCTTCAGACAAATGCGTGTTAGATAAAATTATTGCTTACAAAGAAGGTTTAAAATTAAAGGTAGAAAAAGCCTCTGAAAGAGTCAAAAAATAGCTTTCAAAAACAATAAATTCAACTACTTATTTCTTATTTTTATGCCACAAGTTCTCAAATGTATATTTGTTAATTTGTGGCATCCTATTTTTATATTAATTATCAAAGATTTACGATTCAAAAAATAAATTTTGATGATTAAATTTTAAACTTAAAACAACACATGAATCCACTTTTACAAGATTTTAATACAGCGCCTTTCTCTAAAATTGAAGAAAAACATTACAAACCTGCTATTAAAAAAGCCATCAACATTGCTAAAGCAGAAATTGATGAAATTGTAAACAATACAGATAAACCAACATTTAAAAACACAACTGTAGCTTTAGACTTTGCTGGCGAAAAACTAAACCGAATTACAAATATTTTTTTCAATTTAAACGCAGCAGAAACCAATGATCAAATTCAGAAAATAGCACAAGAAGTTTCACCTTGGTTAAGTGATTTTAAAAATGACATTACTTTAAACGAGGGGCTTTTTAAAAAAGTAAAAACTGTTTTTGATAACCTAAAAAATTTAGATTTAAATGCAGAACAAACCATGCTATTAGAAAAACAATACAAAGGTTTTGCTAGAAATGGTGCTAACTTAAAAGATGCTGACAAAAATACTTTAAGAGAAATAGATTCAAAACTTTCTAAATTGTCTTTACAGTTTGGCGAAAATGTGTTGGCAGAAACCAATGCTTTTGAGTTGCACTTAACGAATGAAAATGATGTTTCTGGGTTACCAGAGTCTGCTAAAGAAGCGGCAAAGCAATTAGCCTCTGAAAAAGGGAAAGAAGGTTGGATTTTTACTTTAGATTACCCAAGTTACATCCCTTTTATGACCTATGCAGATAATAGAGAATTGCGTAAAAAAATAGTAATTGCTGCAGGAAAAAAAGCATTCCAAAACAACAAAAACAACAATGAAAAAATTGTTTTAAAAATTGTAAAACTACGTCATAAAAGAGCCAATTTATTGGGCTATAAAACCCATGCACATTTTGTTTTAGAAGAAAGAATGGCAGAAAACCCAGAAAAAGTAATTTCCTTTTCTAACGAGCTGCTTGAAAAAGCAAAACCTGCTGCAAAAAAAGAATTCGAAAATTTAGAAAAATACGCTAAAAAATTAGACGGAATCGACCAACTGCAAAAATGGGATGGTGCTTATTATTCAGAAAAATTAAAAAAAGAAATTTTTGATTTAGACCAAGAAATATTAAAACCTTACTTTAAATTAGAAAATGTAATTGATGGTGTTTTTGAAATTGCAAATCGTTTGTACGATTTACAATTTGAAGAAGTTTTTAATATCGATAAATATCATAAAGATGTTAAAACTTACAAGGTAACAGATACCCAAGGGATTTTTATTGCTATTTTCTATGCAGATTTTCACCCAAGAAAAGGAAAACGCAATGGAGCGTGGATGACATCTTATAAATCGCAACAAATTAAAAATGGTGTAAACGAAAGACCTCATGTTTCTATCGTGTGTAATTTTACAAAAACTACACCAACCAAACCATCATTACTAACTTTTAACGAGGTAACTACTTTGTTTCACGAGTTTGGGCATGCATTACATGGCATATTAGCAAATACAACTTATAATAGTTTATCTGGTACCTCTGTTTCTTGGGATTTTGTAGAATTACCAAGTCAGATTTTAGAAAATTGGTGTTACGAAAAAGAGGCTTTAGAGTTGTTTGCTAAACATTACGAGACTGGAGAAGTAATTCCTATGAAATACATTACAAAAATTAAAGAATCTGCAAGTTTTCATGAAGGAATGCAAACCTTACGCCAATTAAGTTTTGGCTTATTAGACATGAAATGGCATAGTGAAAACCCATCTGAAATCAACTCTGTAAAAGAGTTTGAAATTGATGCTTTTGCCAACACAAAATTATATCCTGATGTTGCAGAAAATTGCATGAGTACTTCATTTTCTCATATTTTTCAAGGAGGATATTCTTCTGGATACTACTCTTACAAGTGGGCAGAAGTGTTAGATGCAGATGCTTTTGAGTTTTTCTTAGAAAAAGGAATTTTTAGCAAAGAAGTTGCTACAAAATTTAAAGAAACAGTTTTATCTAAAGGAGGCACCATTAACCCGATGGATTTATATAAACAATTTAGAGGAAAAGAGCCTAAGCCAGATGCACTTTTAAAAAGAGCAGGATTATTAGTAACAAAATAATTTCTCTTGTTTAATTCTGTTTTCTTTGAAAAAATGTTCTGATTTATACAACTCTGTTTTTCAAGATTGCTTTTTCTTTAATAATATAAGTTGTTGTAAATCATTTGTTTATTTAAAATTCTCTTGCTATTTCTTTATGCTCAGCAAATTCTTTACCTTTAGATTATAGCCCGTTGGCAATTCTCAGTAAGCAGTTTTACAGGCCGTTTGGTTCTGATAAATGTGTCTGTAAATTATTTATTCTTTTCTTCAATCCATTTACTCATGTATTTGGTTGCTTGCAAAGTTTGATGTTGTAAAACAGACCCCATAAAATTACAAATTCTATGTGTTTCTAAGTTTTGTTGAATTGTATCAATTTTATCAAAAAATAGTTTCCCATGTTTTTCTTTACCGTAAATGGTATTTATAATATCAATTCCGTTTTTTTGAGAAGTTTCCCAGATATTTTTATCTGTATATAGCTGAACTGCTTTGTTTGAAAATTCTGTAAAATTGTCCTCTATAAAGCCATTCCAAGGTAGATTGTTATGCATCCCTTCTGCACCTATTTTTGTAGTAACACTTGGTGTACCACAAAGCATTGCTTCTGTTAATTTACCTTTAATACCTGCTCCAAAATTTAAAGGCGCTAAAACTACTTTTGCATTTTTTACTACTTGGTTTGCATCTTTTGCAAATCCTTTAATTAAAAAGCCTTCTTTTTGGTTGTGCAAATCTTGTATTTGTTGATTTATATAAGCACCATAAATGTGTAACTCTGCATTAGGAATTTGTTTTTTAATACGAAACCAAACTTCTTTTTTTAAGGTTAAAACAGCATTTACATTGGGTTTATGAAAAAAGTTTCCTATAAATATAAAGTGCTGTCTATCACCAAAGTTTTTCCATTTTTCTTGTTGATGTTTGCTAATCTCATCAAACAAAAAGGGTAAATACATTACAATAGCTTCATCAATTTTAAAGAGATTTTTTAATAAATCCATTTCGAAAGTCGAAATTATTAAAGACAAATCGCATCGTAAAATAGACGCGATTTCTCTTTTGGTAATATCTTGTTTCAACAACTCATCTTTAGTAAAATTAATTTTATTCTTTACACAAAACTCTCTTGTTTTTCGCAAACAATGTAAATCTTCTGTATCTAAAATTCTAAGTGCTTTGGGACAGTATTCTGCAACTCGCCAACCAAATTGTTCTTCGGTCATAAACCTATCAAACAACACAATATTAGGTTGCAATTCTTTTATAAAGTCATCAAAAGAAGTATGATTCAATTGTATGGTAACCTCTTTAACTCCCAAAGAAGTTAAGTCTATTGCTTTTTCACTTTTTAAAGAAGTAGCTGCAAAAATTATCTTATCAGCTCTTTTTAAAAATTGATGAATTAACTGCAACATTCGTTTTCCTGCTGCAGAAGAATTGGGCTCTACCCAAACTGTACCAATAATTAAAACAGTTTGTTTTTGCACCTATTTAACAGACATTTGTTGCTTGTAATCTGCTTGTACTTTTTTACCCCAAGCTACAACAGCTGCAATTTGCTTTTCTGTTAAATTTGCTTCAGAGTGTGTCCAAGTATAAGAATTTAAAGGCATTTCTCCTTTTTCAACTTCTTCATATAACTCGTCCATTTTATGTTCTTTTCTTTTTAAAGAATACTCACTCCATGTAGAAAAGTTTAAATGTTTTTTTCCATCTTTTACATGCTCATCTAACCAATAATTTATAGGAGTAATTTTATCATACCAAGGATATCTTGTTTTTGCAGAATGGCAATCAAAACAAGTAGTTTCTAATATTTTTTTTACATCTGCTGGCGGATTTGTTTCCACTAAAAATGTGTTTACAGTAGCAATATCTCCATCATTTTTTTCTGGACCAAAAAATTGAGCTATCAGTAAAACAACTAAAAGAAAAACGAGTATTTTTTTTATAATTTTCATTGGTAAATTTTAAGGATAATTTATACTGTAAAACTACTAAATTCTTACTTTATTCTGTGAAAATATCCGTATTTTTGTCAACTATTATTAAAAAACGAACCAAAAGGTTACAGAATACGCAAAAAAAAGTACTCATGAAATACGATATTATTGTAATTGGCTCAGGACCTGGTGGATATATTTCTGCTGTTAGAGCATCACAATTAGGTAAAAAAGTAGCAATTATAGAAAAATACGCCACTCTTGGTGGAACCTGTTTAAATGTTGGTTGCATTCCATCTAAAGCATTATTAGACTCTTCGCATCATTATTACGATGCTATTCATCATTTTGAAGAACATGGTATTTCTGTAGAAAAACCAAGTTTTGATTTTGGTAAAATGGTAGAAAGAAAAGCCAAAGTTGTAGAAACTACAACAGGAGGAATCAAATATTTGATGGACAAAAATAACATCGATGTTTTTGAAGGTTTGGGTTCTTTTGAAGATAAAACGCATGTAAAAATCACTAAAAATGATGGTTCATCTGAAATAATAGAAGGTACTAATATTATTATCGCAACAGGCTCTAAACCAGCAACTTTACCATTTATCGAAATTGATAAAGAACGTATTATTACATCAACAGAAGCTTTAAAATTACCAGAAGTACCAAAACATTTAATTGTTATTGGTGGTGGTGTAATTGGCCTAGAGTTAGGCTCTGTGTACAAACGCCTAGGTGCAAATGTAACTGTGGTAGAGTATGCTCCAAAAATTACACCAACTATGGATGCTGATGTTTCAAAGGAATTACAAAAAGTGTTAAAGAAACAAGGTATTAAATTCAACGTAAGCCACGGTGTTACAGCTGTAGAAAGAAAAGGTGACGAAATAATTGTAAAAGCAAACAATAAAAAAGGAGAAGAAGTAACTTTTACGGGAGATTATTGTTTAGTTGCTGTTGGTAGAAAAGCATATACCGAAGGTTTAGGTTTAGAAAAAGTAGGTGTAGAAGTTAATGAACGTGGTCAGGTTTCTGTAAACAATCATTTACAAACCAACGTTTCTAATATTTACGCCATTGGCGATGTTGTTAAAGGTGCAATGTTAGCACACAAAGCTGAAGAAGAAGGCGTTGTTGTTGCAGAATATTTAGCTGGTGAAAAGCCACATATAGATTATAACTTAATTCCTGGCATTGTTTACACTTGGCCAGAAGTTGCTGCAGTTGGTAAAACTGAAGACGAATTAAAAGAGTCAAAAATTGACTACAAATCTGGTAAATTTTCGATGAGAGCTTTGGGTAGATCTCGTGCAAGTGGAGATATTGATGGTTTTGTAAAAGTTTTAGCAGATAAAAATACAGACGAAATTTTAGGAGTTCATATGGTAGGTGCTAGAGTTGCAGATTTAATTATGGAAGCTGCTGTAGCTATGGAATATAGAGCCTCTGCAGAAGATTTGGCAAGAATTTGTCATGGACATCCAACCTATTCTGAGGCTGTAAAAGAAGCTGCAAAAGCTGCTTGGGATGGCAAACCTTTAAATGCCTAAAACGCATTTTTATAACTATTTTAAAAGCAACCATTTTTTGGTTGCTTTTTGTTTTGATAAAGTTTCTTACATTTAGAAAATGAAAAAATTCCTATCTATTTTTTTCTTTTATTCTTTTATACTTTACTTCAATGTCAAGAACATAAAAGCCCTAAAACACAAGCCTCTAAATTTTTAGAAAATTTTTATTACACCGTAAACTTTGGGGGTATTTTTTAACCTTTTACAAATGATAATTTAATTGATGGCTACAAAACAGACACTTTTTCTAAAAATTATTTTTCTAGAAAAATTGGTTTTAATATTTACGCAAATTACGCTATAATTGGGCCTACATTACTTACTAAAAAAATCTAGATAATTTAAATACTGGGCCAAAAACAACGTTTCAAGACACCATAGGATTAGGTATTTTCTTTGGAAAAAAAGAAGTTACAATGCAGAACTTAGAATTATACATTATTCTAATGGAAATATTTTTCCGCAAAATTCTGGAGTTGCAGTTCCTATTCAATTCACACTCGGAAAAACATTTTAATCTACTTTAAAAATATTGTTTTGTAACCAATAAGATTTGTATTTTTACCCATTACTATGCAAAGAACTAACCGTACTTTTTCTGTTGATAATATTGCTGATTTTAAAGAATATTTATTAATTTGGTCTCAACAATTTGATACTGCTCTTTGGCTAGATGCTAATAATTATCACCAACAATACAGCAACTTTGATGCTGCTTTAGCAGTAGAAGAATTTACCGCAATAAAAACCGACTATGACAATGCTTTTGATAAATTAAAGGAATACCAAAGCATGACCAATGACTATATTTTTGGCTACATTTCTTATGATGTAAAAAATGATATAGAGCAAATTTCATCTAAAAATTTTGACGGTTTAGACTTTGCAGACTTGTATTTTTTTCAACCTCAAAAACTAATTTTTATTCGTGGTAATAACATAGAATTTAAGTATTTGAATATGGTTGATAATGAGATTGAAACTGATTTTGAAGAAATTAAAAATCTTGATTTCAACTGTGTTCAACAAGATAATATCGAAAACTCAGATATCAAAATAAAACTTAGAATTCATAAGGATCAATACCATAAAAAGATACATGAAATATTAGACCACATACAAAAAGGAGATATTTATGAAGCTAATTTTTGTCAGGAGTTTTATGCTGAAAACGCCACTATAAATCCTGTAGAAACTTATCAACAACTTAATAATATTGCGGCACCTCCATTTGCTTGTTTTCTAAAATTGGAGCATCAATACGCATTGTGCTCATCACCTGAAAGATATATTAAAAAAGAAGGAACCAAAGTAATTTCTCAACCTATAAAAGGCACTGCAAAAAGGTTAATTAGTAAAGTTGATGATGAGAAAATTGCATCAGATTTACAAAAAGACGAAAAAGAGCGTGCAGAAAATGTAATGATTGTAGATTTGGTAAGAAATGATTTGTCTAAAACTGCAAAAATGGGAACTGTAAAAGTAGAAGAATTGTGCAAAGTGTATCCTTTTAAACAAGTGCATCAAATGATATCTACAGTAGTTTCTCAAGTGGAAGAAAACATACATCCTGTAGAAATTATTAAAAGTACGTTTCCAATGGGAAGTATGACAGGTGCACCCAAAGTTTCTGCCATGAATATTATAGAAAACCTAGAAGAAACCAAACGTGGCTTGTATTCTGGTACAATTGGTTATTTTACTCCAAAGGGAGATTTCGATTTTAATGTTGTAATAAGAAGCATTTTATATAACGAAGAAGAAAAGTATATTTCTTATTCTGTGGGAAGTGCTATTACCATAAAATCATCAGCAGAAAAAGAATATGAAGAGTGTTTGTTAAAAGCAAAAGCTATGAAACATGTGTTGTCAAACTCTAAATAAATTCTATGATACCCAACAAAGAAGAGCTATTCCAAAAAACTTTAGAAAGTTTAGAAGAAAAACCCAATGAGCAAAATATGTTTAATGCTTTTTTAAAAATATATCCAACTGAATGGAAACAACTAAGAATTGCGTTTTCTAAATTTAACAGAAGTAAACAATTTGGTAAAACAATTCCTTTAGCAAAACCAGAAATGTCTTTAAGAAAAGAAATAAGAATTTGGTTAAATAAGAAAAGTCAAAAATAGACCTCACAGGTTTTAAAAACCTATGAAATCTTGCTAAATACAAACTATAATAATTTCTAAATTATTCAGTACTTTTGAGCAACAGATGCAAGAAAAACTTAAAAATCATATTGCTAAAAATCTTCCTTTTTTAAAGGATAAAAAACTATTAATTGCCATTTCTGGCGGCGTAGATTCTGTAGTATTAACACACCTTTTAACTCGTTTAAATTTCAATATTTCTTTAGCACATTGTAACTTTCACTTACGTGAAGAAGAGAGCGATTTAGACGAAAAATTTGTAATTGATTTAGGTGAAAAACTAAAACTAAAAACACGAACCATTCATTTTACTATAGAACCCATTGGTTCTATACAATTAGCAGCAAGAGAGTTGCGTTATCAATGGTTTCAAGAATTAATTAATAAAGACCTGTTTGATTTTGTATTAACAGCACATCATGCAGATGATAATTTAGAAACCTTTTTAATTAACTTAACAAGAGGCTCTGGTTTAGATGGTTTTACAGGAATACCTGTAGTGAACGAAAATATTGTACGCCCGCTATTACCTTTTTCTAGAGAAGAAATCATCGCATTTGCGAAAAAAAATAAAATTTCTTGGAGAGAAGACAAAAGCAATGCTGCTACCAAATATGTTCGCAATAAAATTAGACATAAAATTGCGCCAGTTTTAAAGGAAATAAACCCTTATTTATTAGACAGTTTTTCTAAAACATTAGAAAACCTAAAAGAAAGTCAACAAATTGTTGAAGATAAAATTACTGAGGTTTCTAAAGAAATTATTAGCAAAAAAAATGGGATTTTACATTTAGATGTTTCAAAAATCCAAAAGTTATCTAACCCAAAAGCTTATTTGTATCAACTTTTAAAACACTACAATTTTACAGAGTGGAATGATGTGTACCATTTACTTGCTGCACAATCTGGTAAACAAATTTTTTCTAAAACTCATGTTTTATTAAAAGACAGAAGTAAATTGATTTTATCTGAAAGAGATTTTTCGTTTATATCAAAATCAATATTTAAAATTGAAGAAAATCAATCTGAAATTTTAAAACCCATTCACATGATTTTTGAGAAAAATATTGAAAAATCAACAGATACTAAAAACAGCATTTTTGTTGATAAAACAAAACTAAAATTCCCTTTAATTGTAAGAAAGTGGCAAAATGGCGATTATTTTTACCCTTCTGGAATGGAAGGGAAAAAGAAATTAAGTAAATATTTTAAGGACGAAAAATTATCACTCATAGAAAAACAACAAATTTGGTTGCTTTGCAACAATAATAACGACATTATTTGGGTTATCAACAAAAGACAAGACAATCGTTTTTTAAGCAAAAGCCCGGAGACTAGTTTAAAAATTATGCTAAACAAGTAAGATTTTGTACCTTCCAAAAATGAATCAACATTACTAATTTATGAAAAAAATATGCCTTTTGGTAGCAATCGTAGCAATGATTTCTTGCCAGCAAGAAAAACCGATAAACTATGCAATTATTTCTGGTAAAATAGAAAATGTAAAAACAAAAAAACTAACCCTATTTAGCCAATATGATACAAGTAAAAAAGTTGATATTTCTTTAGCCGAAGATGGTACTTTTGTAGATACTTTAAAAATGGATAGCAATTTTTTTGTTTTAAGGCAAGACAATAATTTAATTGAACTTTATGCGCCAAATGGCAGTAAATCAAATATTAGCTATAATGCCACTAAAAAAGATTCTACTCTACAAATTACAGGAAGCCTAAGTGCTATTAACAACTATTTACTTGCAAAAGGAAAACTTTCTAAAGAGTTAATGGGAGATCAAAAAGAAATGTTTTTAAAAGATGAAGCTGCGTTTAAAGAACATATTTTAAAAATAAAAACGGCAGAAGAAGATTTACTTTTTAAAACAGATGGCATTTCAGAAGATTTTTCTAATATGGAGAAAAACAGTATAAATTATGAATATTTAGCTACGCTGAACAATTATAAAACTTACCATGGTTACTATTCAAAAAATAGAGCTTTTGAACCATCAGAAAATTTTCTTGATGATTTAAAAGGTTTGGACTTAGAAAATGAAAAAGATTTTTTAAACTCTAAATTTTATAGAGATATTGTAAGTTCTAAATTAAGAGATAAAACAAGTGTTTTGGTTAAACAAGACTCAACAATCTCTAGAGATATTACCTATTTAAAAGTGGTATCAGAATTAAATAATCAAAAAATAAAAAACAAATTATTGTATGATGATGCTAGATATGGCATTACCTACACAGATAATTTAGAAGAATATTACAAATTATTTTCTAAAAACTCTACAGATGAAGAAAATAACACAAAAATTGCTGCAGATTATAAGAAACTAAAATCTTTGGCAAAGGGAAGTCCTTCTCCAAAATTTACAGACTACGAAAACAATGCAGGTGGTAAAATGTCTTTAGAAGATTTAAAAGGAAGCTATGTTTATATAGATGTTTGGGCAACTTGGTGTGGTCCTTGTATTGCAGAAATACCATCTTTAAAGAAAGTAGAAAAAGAATTTCATAATAAAAACATAAAATTTGTAAGTGTTTCTATTGACACAGAAGATGCTTATGATAAGTGGAAAAAAATGATTGTAGATAGAGAGTTGGGTGGAATCCAATTATTAGCAGAAAATGCTTGGAAATCCCAATTTGTACAAGATTATATGATTAAGGGAATTCCGCGTTTTATTTTGTTAGATGCAGAAGGTAAAATTATTAGCGCCAATGCACCAAGACCATCAAACAAAAAATTAGTAGAAACTTTAAATAGTTTAAACCTTTAATGCATAGCAAATTATGAAGAAAATTTTTTCTCTTTTTATTTTACTTTTTACACTTATAAGTTTTTCGCAAACCGAAGAAAGTCCTGCTGTTTGGCAAAGTACTATCAATAAAATTTCTAATACTGAATACAATATTGTTTTCACAGCAAACCTTTTACAAGATTGGCATTTGTATTCTCAATACAATCCAGATGGAGCCTCTCAACCTTTAGAAATTTTAATTCCAGAAGGTAAAACTGGTTACGAATTGGTTGGTAAAGCTATAGAAAGTAAAACCCATAAAGAATATTCTGAGGTATGGGAAAAAGAAGAAATTTTCTTTAGTGATGTTGCTATCTTAACTCAAAAAATAAAAATTACAGATACAAGTCTATCCACTGTTTCATTACAAGTTTATGGGCAAGTTTGTAAAGAAGCTTGTATACAAATAGAAGAATTATTTACATTTTCTTTATCAGGAAAAAAACTTGAAAAAGAAATTGTTGTTTTAGATGATAAGAGTAAACAATTAACTAAAAATTTAAAATTAGATTTAAAAAACACATCCTTATTAAAGCAGAATACAAACAATTCAGAAACGGATAGCTCTTTAATTAGTATCTTTTTATTAGGTTTTGTGGGTGGGTTGTTAGCTTTATTAACACCATGTGTATTTCCTATGATTCCTTTAACGGTTTCTTTTTTTACAAAACAAAGTAAAAACAAAAGAAAAGGTATTTTTAACGCTATTTTGTATGGGGTATTTATTGTAGTAATTTATATTTTATTAAGCGTGCCTTTTCATTTAATTGATGGCTTAGATCCTAATATTTTAAATACCATTTCTACCAATATTTGGTTAAATATTTTCTTTTTTGCCATTCTAGTATTTTTTGCTTTTTCATTTTTTGGCTACTACGAAATTACATTACCAAGTTCTTGGGGCAATAAAATGGATTCTGCCTCTAGTGTTGGCGGAATTGTAGGAACCTTTTTTATGGCATTAACTTTAGCCATCATTTCTTTTTCTTGTACAGGACCAATTTTAGGATCTCTTTTAGCAGGTTCTTTAAGTACTGTTGGCAATCCTGCAAGCCAGCTTTCTGCGGGTATGACCGGTTTTGGTGTAGCACTCGCTTTACCTTTTGCTTTATTTGCCTTGTTTCCTAACCTGTTAAAATCGTTACCAAAATCTGGTGGCTGGCTTAACACCACCAAAGTAGTTTTGGGCTTTTTAGAATTGGCTTTTGCTTTTAAGTTTTTATCAAACTCAGATTTAGTTGGGCATTGGGAAATTTTAAAAAGAGAAATTTTTATTGGTATTTGGATTGTTATTTTCTTAGGATTGGCTTTATATATTTTAGGCAAAATAAAATTTCCACACGATTCACCAATAAAAAAATTATCGTTTTCTAGAGTTTCTTTTGGTGTTTTAGTAATTGCTTTTGTTATTTATTTAGTTCCTGGTACGTTTAAAACACCTACTTGGAATTTAAATGCATTAAGTGGCTTTCCTCCACCTCAATTTTATAGTATTTATCAACAAGAATCAGAGTGTCCTTTAGGCTTAAATTGTTATAAAGATTTTGATAAAGGTTTACAAGCCGCCAAATTAAGCAACAAACCTATTTTATTAGATTTTACAGGTTGGGCTTGCGTAAATTGCAGAAAAATGGAAGAAAATGTTTGGAGCAACCCAACAGTATATAATATTTTGCAAAATGATTATATTCTTATTTCTTTATACGTAGATGATAATGAAAAAGAATTACCAAAGGCTGCGCAATTCGATTTTAAGAAAGCAAATGGACAAATAAAAAAAATAAAAACCTTTGGTGATAAGTGGGCTACATTTCAAATTGTAAACTTTAAAAACGCCTCACAACCTTATTATGTTTTAATGAATTCAGAGTTAGAAATTTTAAACACACCACAACAATACACAGATACAGAAACGTATAAAAATTGGTTACAAAAAGGCTTAGAAAATTTTAAAAAATAAAGGAACTTATTAAAAAATTCCTCACAGTAATTTTTTCTATCGGATGATTTTGTGTTATATTAAACAATAAAAGTTTCTAATAAAAGTAACACAGACACTTTTTTAGATTTTTATAAAAATCACTCAACATTTATATCGTTTTCGTAAATAATAGGTTAATTATTAGCAAAAAACTAAGTTCTGTAACAAGGCTTTTTTGTAGCTTTACTACATAAAATTTTATATGTATGTCTGGACTACCAAAATTATCTCGTTTTAACGAAAACGTATTGTCTAAATACCAAATTTACAACAGTGTATTTACAACGCTACCTTTCGATTCTATAAGCAATACAGGTGTATTGTTACCGCTGTTTCATGAATTATGTAAAAAAGGTTTCGAAGAAGGAAAAAATCCAACAGAAATTATAAATTCTTTCTTCACAAAATACTTAGAAAACCCTACAGAGAAAGAGAAAACAGACATGCTTTTCCATTTTATACAGTATATAGAACGTCAAGTAGTTCTTTTTGATGCTATAGAAGATGCTGCTTTTTCTGAAGTAAATAATATGGATGGTATTGGTACCCTTAGGAACTCTAAAGAAATTTCTATTATTAGAAATAAAAAAGAAGAATTAAAAGCTTATTTAGAAGAGTTTAAGGTGCGTATTGTATTAACTGCACACCCAACACAATTTTATCCAGGTTCCGTTTTAGGTATTATTACAGATTTAGATAAAGCGATACAAAATGATGATTTAATTCTTATAAAAAGATTATTAGCACAATTAGGTAAAACACCATTTTATAAAAAAGAAAAACCATCTCCTTTTGATGAAGCTGTAAGCTTAATTTGGTATTTAGAACATGTATTTTATCACTCTGTACCAAAAATTTACAATTATATTCAAAGTAATATATATGATGGAAACCCTATTGATAACGAAATTATAGATCTTGGTTTTTGGCCAGGTGGAGATAGAGATGGAAACCCATTTGTAACTACAGAAATTACATTAAATGTTGCTGAAAGATTAAGACAAACTATCTTAAGAAATTACTACAGAGATGTTAGAAAACTAAAAAGACGTTTTACGTTTGATGGTGTTCAAGAAATTTTTGCAAGAATAGAAAAGCGTCTTTATAAGCACGTTGTTAGAAGCTATACTAAGGTTAACTTTTCTCAAAAAATATTATTAGAAGAACTAGCAAATGCTAGAAAAATTATAGAAACTAAACATCAATCTTTATTTTTAGAAGAGTTAGATGATTTTATAAATAAAGTTAGAATATTTGGTTTCCATTTTGCTACATTAGATATCAGACAAGATAGTAGAGTGCATCATAAAGCCTTTACCCAAATTGTAAAAGATTTACAAGCCATTGGCGATACTACTTTTCCTGAAAATTTTGAACATTTATCTGAAGCTGAACAAATTAAAATTTTGGCAGTTGTAAAAGGAAACATAGACCCAAAAATACTTACAGACGATATTTCTGTAAAAACGATTGAATCTATGTATGCCCTTAAAGAGATTCAGAAAAGAAATGGAGAACGTGGTGCAAATCGTTATATTATTAGTAATAACCAAACTGCATTAAACGTAATGCAAACTTTTGCCATGTTAAATTTATGTGGTTTCGAAAACGAATTACCTGTAGATGTAATTCCTCTTTTTGAGACTGTAGAAGATTTAAGAAATGCAGAAGATGTAATGAGAACGCTGTATTCTAATAGAAGTTACAGGTATCACCTAGAAAAAAGAAAAAATAAACAAACCATAATGCTTGGTTTTTCTGATGGAACCAAAGATGGTGGTTACCTAATGGCTAACTGGGGGATTTTTAAAGCCAAAGAAGCTTTAACAAAGGTTTCTAGAGAGTTTGACATTGAGGTAATTTTCTTTGACGGACGTGGAGGACCACCAGCAAGAGGTGGTGGTAAAACGCATCAGTTTTATGCTTCTTTAGGACCAACTATTGAGGATAAAGAAATACAATTAACCATACAAGGACAAACCATAAGTTCTAATTTTGGTACCCAAACCTCATCTCAATACAATTTAGAACAACTAGTTAGTTCTGGTATAAAAAATGAAGTTTTTACCAAAGACCAACTTAATGATAAACATAGAGAGTTGATAGAAGATATGGCCTCTACCAGTTACCAAACCTATGTAGATTTTAAAAATCATCCGCAATTTTTACCGTATTTAGAACAAATGAGTACGTTAAAATATTATGCTAAAACAAATATTGGAAGTAGACCAAGCAAACGTGCTTCTTCTGATACACTAGATTTTTCTGCATTAAGAGCCATCCCATTTGTGGGTAGTTGGAGTCAATTAAAACAAAATGTACCCGGTTTTTTTGGAGTAGGAACAGCATTAAAAAAATACGAAGATGCAGGGCGTTTTGATGAAATTGTAGACTTTTACAATGCTTCAGATTTCTTTAAAACATTGTTAGAAAACAGTATGATGAGTTTAACTAAATCTTTCTTTGGTTTAACAGCATATATGGCAGAAGACCCTGTTTTTGGAGATTTCTGGAAATTAATTTATAAAGAATATAAAACTACAAAGAGATTACTTTTAAAGCTTACTGGTCATAAAGAATTGATGGAAAACTTCCCTATTGGAAAAGCATCAATAGAAATTAGAGAACAAATTGTATTGCCTTTATTAACAATACAACAGTTTGCTTTAAAACAAATTCAAGATTTGCAAAAGATAGATGGAAATCAAGAAAAAATAGAAACCTACGAAAAAATGGTAATGCGTTCTTTATTTGGTAATATTAACGCGAGTAGAAATTCTGCTTAAAAGTTAGTTTTACTTTAATAATCTAAATAATTTCAAAGACAGATGATCTCTAAACTTAGAGGTAATCTGTCTTTTTTTGTTTTTTTAGTGATTTACGGAGAAATTTAGATTCCCAATTATTTTTTTATCTTTAGAAAAAAAAATATGCTTGTTAAAGTCTATGGTTCTGCCGTTTTTGGTATAGAAGCTACTACAATTACTGTTGAAGTAAATATTGACAAAGGAATTGGTTACCACTTAGTCGGTTTACCAGACAAAGCGGTTAGTGAAAGTTCGTACCGTATTTCTGCAGCGCTCAATAACAACAACTATAAACTTCCGGGTAAAAAAATTATTATTAATATGGCTCCTGCAGATATCAGAAAGGAAGGTGCCTCTTACGATTTAACCTTGGCTGTAGGAATTCTTTCGGCCTCCAACCAAATAAAATCTACCCATATTGATGATTATGTAATTATGGGAGAACTTTCTTTAGACGGAAGTTTACAACCTATAAGAGGCGCTTTGCCTATTGCCATAAAGGCGAGAGAAGAAGGATTTAAGCATTTAATTTTACCTAAAGAAAATGCCAAAGAAGCTGCTATTGTAGACAATTTAGAAGTTTTAGGAGTAGATAATATCTTAGAAGTTATTAATCATTTTAATGGTGATAAAAAGATTGCGCCTACCATTGTTGATACAAGAGCAGAGTTTTACAAAAATATCGATTTCCCAGAATTTGATTTTTCTGATGTAAAAGGCCAAGAATCTATAAAACGATGTATGGAAATTGCAGCAGCTGGTGGTCATAATATTATTTTAATTGGACCTCCAGGATCTGGAAAAACAATGCTGGCAAAACGATTGCCTTCTATATTACCACCAATGACTTTGCATGAAGCTTTAGAAACTACAAAAATACATTCTGTGGTTGGTAAAACTAAAAACGAAGGTTTACTATACCAAAGACCTTTTAGAAGCCCACATCACACAATTTCAAATGTTGCGCTTGTAGGTGGAGGCCAATATCCAAAACCAGGAGAAATATCACTTTCTCACAATGGTGTTTTGTTTTTAGATGAATTACCAGAATTTAAAAGAGATGTTTTAGAAGTAATGCGTCAACCATTAGAAGATAGAGATGTTACCATTTCTAGAGCAAAATTTACAGTAACTTATCCATGTAGTTTTATGTTGGTAGCTAGTATGAATCCAAGTCCTTCTGGATTTTTTAATGACCCAAATAGCCCAATGACTTCTACTCCACAAGAAATGCAGCGTTATTTAAGTAAAATATCTGGCCCGTTGTTAGATAGAATTGATATTCACATAGAAGTTACACCAGTACCATTTGATAAACTTTCTGAAGAAAGAAGAGGAGAATCTTCTGTAGAAATTAGAAAAAGAGTTACAGCTGCAAGAGAAATACAATCAGAACGATTTAAAACATTAGAAAACATGCATTATAACGCACAAATGAGCGTAAAACAAATTAGAGGATTTTGTAAATTATCTAAAGAAAGTAAAACGCTTTTAAAAACAGCCATGGAAAAATTAAATCTTTCTGCAAGAGCTTATGACAGAATTTTAAAAGTAGCAAGAACTATAGCAGATTTAGCTAATGAAAACGATATTTCTCCAGACCATATTGCAGAAGCCATACAATATAGAAGTTTAGACAGAGAAGGTTGGTTGGGGTAACATACTAAAACAAAAAAAGCATCTCATAAATGAGATGCTTTTTGCGGTCTGGACGGGAACCAAACCGATGTATTTTATATTTTTAATGTATTAATTATAAATTAGTTACAACATTATTTATTTTATGTTATCCCTATTGTAGGGATAAATATTATCCCTTTTGTAGGGATATTCAGTTATTACCGAACCGATGATACAAATATAACACTCTAAAAACTAACATAATAGGTTTTTTTACAATAAAAAAAGGATGCTTAAATAAAATTAACATCCTCTTCTAAATCCAAACTATTATGAGTTCTGGTGATATATTGGTAATTGGTTATAGATTAGTTATATCTATTATTAATTGAATTATCTATCAATATATATAAATATACGATTTTGATATATTCCGTATTATTTAACTATTTAATTCTAATTAAAAAGTATTATATTTGAATAAAATATTTTTAAAAATGAAAAAAAAAAAATCACACGGAACAAATTTTTTATCAAATTTTGTTGGAAATGTATTTGATGGTATAAAAGAAAATACTGCCAATAGGTATCTTGAAAAGGTTAACAAGGAAGTAAATACACCAGGAACACATTTGTATGAACAAAATAAAAAAGTGAATGACTTATTAAAAGTTGAAAAACAAAGAAAAAAGAACGAAAAAATTAATGATAAGAAATATGAAAAATTATTAATTTCATTACCAAAATTAAGTGGTGAAAAACTAAAGAGAACAATCAAAGAGTTAAAATCTCTACAATTAAAAACGAGTTTCATAACCAAGTCTCAACCAATTTCTTATTTTAGAGATTTTTCTGAAAAAGGTGGGACTTTTAAAAATTCTCTAGGGGTAGAAATTGTTGTTTCTGGAAGTAAGGAGGTTAATAAACATAAAGGTATTTCAAAAGATGAAGCAAAAATAAAATTAAAAGAATTAAAGGAACTATTGGATTTGACTGTAATTAATGAAGAAGAATTTAAAATCAAATCTGATCCACTGAAAAAAATCATATTGAAAGATTGATTTTATTCCCACATTGTTTCCCATGTATTCTTTTCTGGTAGATTGAATTGTGATTTAACAAACTCAATTATATCATTGGAAGTATAGTATTTTTTAGATTTAAACCTAGTTCCCTTGATGAGGTTTTGATTTTCATATTTCCATAATGTTTTTGGGGATATACCCAAAATATCTAATGTTTGTTCTCTTGTATGTATTTGTTCTTGGTTTAGTAATTCTGTATTTATGCCAATCTTCATGAGTATTTGTTCCATTTTCGTTTCGTACTAGTAAATTATTAGGTCTTTATTTTCATTATCTATTTCATAATAGTTCTCATTTGATAGATGTTGAGATTTTAATGATAACTCAATTTCATCTAAACAAACTCTCCAATTTCCTATATCTTCCAACAACTCTATTACTACATCTCTTTGTTCTAATTCATCTTTTAATTCGTAAATGACATTTAAGTATTTATCAACTTTTACACTTGAATTAGTGATTTTTGTAGAAGAAAACTTTACTCTCATCTTAATAATCCATTTTTAATATATTTTCTATGATTTCATTAAAATCGAAATCCTCATCGTCTTTTAACATCTCTTCGTAGTGATTTCTAACTTCTTTCTTAATAAAATCTCTTAATGTTTCTTTATCTAAAACAGATAAATCATCTGTGTCCTCATCATCTCCATAACCCATCTCTCGTAGGATTTCATCTAAATCTATCATATCCTCTAATTCATCTTCATTAGGTTGAGGTATATAGTTTGGAGGAACAACTCCCTTTCTGTTTTTCGGTATTTCTTTCATACTCACACTCTCATTAAATCTATTCAGTTTTTTCTTTTCATTCTCATTAAGAACTATCCCCGCTCTTGTTTTTAATATTAGTGATTTGATATGTGGAGAAACCCCCTCACTAAATAAATGTTTGGTTTCTACTCTTATCATAGTATTCCTCCTATTGATGTTTGTTTCAACATCTTTGCTGTTTTAGTTATATAATTCATTTGGTTTGGGTTGAGGTGTGTATCTATCCAATACACCCCCTCATTTATCCTTGCAATTAGTTTTTCAGTTCCTTGTGATATATCGATCACCTTCCAACCTTTATCTTCTTCCACAATTCCCAAATGGAGATTATCTACTTGTTCCCAAGAGGTTATTGTTTTAGTATTCCCATACTCTTTCATCCTATCCATCATTGATTGAGTTTTAGTAGTGTATTCAAATAAATCATTCTTAACGAGACTGTATCTTTTTATCATTGATAGAGTTTCGTTACTACTATAACCCTCTCTCATTAAATAAGTTTTCATATCCTCAATTCTTTTTCCACAAATCCCACGAGATTGTAAGTGGTGGAGATAGAGTATATCCATTATTCCCATGGTGTACTTTTTTCCCCATTTATTCTCACTCAATTGGATAATTCCATCAAAAGTGAAACCTTCTATTTCATTCATTTTTCTTTGCATAATTATTTTTCAATTAATTCCATATACTCATCAAAAGAATATTCTTTATCTTTATCTATATCCTTGAAGGTTATATCATCTATTGATGAACCATCAACTTGTTTCAACCTCATCTTTCCTATTGTTATTATCATTTGAAAATACTTTTAATAATTCTTCTTTAGATTTCTCAATACTCCAATCTCGATACTCTTACCATGTTTTAAATATATATTTCTGAATCGATTTGGTATTTTTTCTTTAGTGATAATTCTTTTTAAACGAGGTTGAAATTTCTTTTTATATATTTTTTCTTTGTTACTGATTTGGTAATTGGGAACACTTCTCCCTTAAAAGGGATTTTACTCCCCATTAAGAATCTGTTCTGATTAGTATAACCATTCACACCCTATCCACCGATAGAAAAACTCTAATGAGTTTCATTCCTCAACGAACACCTAAACATACTCTTATGAGCCAAACTTGGTTGTACTTACCCACTCGTACCCATCGTTGATTGGTTTCTTACCAAGAAAATGGTAAAGGAATAGGAACATTATGTTGATGTTCCACAATTATAAATATGGAAAAATATCCCAAACGATAAAAAATTGTAAAAAAATATCAAATTCTGTAAATGATACTAACGATTTTAAGGGGTTTTAAATAAATTTTAGTGATAGTATCCATTTCATTACTTTTACGATTATATGGAAGATAAAAAAAAACAAATAGGAGAGATTTTAAGAGTTCCGATAGAATCAATCAAAGAAAATCCAATTAATTATCAAATCTATTCATCTAAACACACAAAAGAAGATGAAGATTTGGAGAGTTCCATCCAACTTTATGGGCAGTTAGAACCATGTTTGGTGAATGAAAAAACCAATCAATTGATTTCTGGCCACAGAAGATATAACACAATCAAAAGATTGGGAATAGATACAATTGATATAATCTATAAATCTGTTGATGAGTTAGAAATTATTGAGTTAATACAATCAAACAGGCACAGAGAAAAGAGTTTAATTGAAAAAATCAACGAATACAGAACCTTAAAATCTCAAATGAAATCTTTACCTCTCAAAAAAAGAAAAGAACTTATGGGTTCTCTAAAACTAAGAGAGTATTTACATAAAGAAGTTGGTATTTCTAATGTTAATGATGATAGATTGAAGAAAATAGAAGAAAGTAATGATGAAGAATTACTCAATTCTGTGTTAAGTGGTGAGATATCATTAAAATCTGCATTTAGAATGATTAAAACAATTGGTGATGATGGTGAGGTAAAATCAAGGTTAAAATATGAAATCAAAAAAATGGTTGAGAATAGTAAAGATAAATTATCATTCCATGATGTAATTTCTATCGTGGATGAAGTTTACAAAAGATAAAAAGTGTTTCTCGGTTACACTTTTTAAATTGGTAACAATGATTTTTTGAATTGAAGTTTATCTAATAATTCATCATTATCATCACTTTTTCAAAATTATTATTAAACTATTTTTTCTTATTTTTACATAATTGAAGTACTGAATTATGAGTTCTTTTGGAGTGTGTTTGGGTTGTAGAAGAAAATCACAATTAAATGTTTATCAATATTGTAATGCTTGTCAAATAGGTTACGAATCGAGAGGTGAACATCCTTACGGAAATATTTATGAATCTTCAGATAGTACTTTTTCATTTCTACCAACAGTCTTTCTTGCTATTTTTTGTATTCCAATGGGTTTTCAATATGGATGGTTTAAATCAGTTCTCATATTTGTAACTGGTTATTTCTTGTTTAAATTTTTGAATAGTTTATCAGAATCTTATTCGGTAATTAAATGGATAATGATTGGTATTAATTTATTCCTTGTTTACTTCATGTTAGATATGTTTGGATTGTTTGATTAATATTTACTAAACTCCATCTTCGGTTTCTATTAACCTACTAATCATATGAGATGTTATTTCAGATTTTGAACAATTATATTAATTATAAAAAATGTTTCTCGGTTACACTTTTTAAATTGGTAACAATGATTTTTTGAATTGAAGTTTATCTAATAATTCATCATTATCATCACTTTTTCAAAATTATTATTAAACTATTTTTTCTTATTTTTACATAATTGAAGTACTGAATTATGAGTTCTTTTGGAGTGTGTTTGGGTTGTAGAAGAAAATCACAATTAAATGTTTATCAATATTGTAATGCTTGTCAAATAGGTTACGAATCGAGAGGTGAACATCCTTACGGAAATATTTATGAATCTTCAGATAGTACTTTTTCATTTCTACCAACAGTCTTTCTTGCTATTTTTTGTATTCCAATGGGTTTTCAATATGGATGGTTTAAATCAGTTCTCATATTTGTAACTGGTTATTTCTTGTTTAAATTTTTGAATAGTTTATCAGAATCTTATTCGGTAATTAAATGGATAATGATTGGTATTAATTTATTCCTTGTTTACTTCATGTTAGATATGTTTGGATTGTTTGATTAATATTTACTAAACTCCATCTTCGGTTTCTATTAACCTACTAATCATATGAGATGTTATTTCAGATTTTGAACAATTATATTAATTATAAAAAATGTTTCTCGGTTACACTTTTTAAATTGGTAACAATGATTTTTTGAATTGAAGTTTATCTAATAATTCATCATTATCATCACTTTGAATTACATCAATGATTTCTTCATATTGTTGTATAAATAATTCGATAAACTTAGTTCCATCAATTAACTGAATTCCTTTGTAACCTTCTTTTGAGGAACTTATAATTGCTTTTTTCTGAAATTTTGATAGAGTTATAAAACACCCTTGAAAATCTTGTTTCAGTGCTCCTCTGAAACTTCTTATCTCCTTTTCACCAATAGAACTATTATCGTATCTCTTAACTTGTACTTGGAGATTTATCGATGCAATCCCATTTACATCTAATACACCCTCAAAATCAATACCCCCATCACCAACTTTTCCTATTTCTTGTGTGGGTTCAAAACCAAGTGTTCTCAATAGATATGAAACCAATTGTTCGAATTCGGTTGGGTTAAGTTCAAGGAATTTATTTCTAATTGAATCATAAACAGATTTTGAATCAAATTTTATTTCTTTTTCAATCTTTTTTGAACTTCCAAAACCTAAAAACTCAAAAACCTCATCCCTTTGTTTTACCTCAAAACAAGTTAAAGTTGCTCGTAATGTGTTTTGAAGAGGTTGTGAAAAACTATGTCTATTAAAATCACTTTTAAACCATTCTACTTTTTTCCTCCAAGGATATGGAGAAGTATTATCTGACTCAAAATATAAATCTCCAACTACTTTACCTATTATTAATTCATTTGTGTTATGTGGAGAAATTATTATATCACCAATCTTGATATCATTTATAAATCTAAATATTTGTCCAACATTTTGATTTACTCTCATATCAACATCATTAGGGTATTTTTCTCTATATTTTTCTTTTAAAAAACCCTTATCTAACAAATCCCAATTATTTTCAATAGGATTAATTTCCTCAAACCAACCTATTCCAATATAACTTTGTTTTTTAAATACATCAGTGTATCTCCCATAATCTGCTCTTAATACAAAAACTCTCATTTATTTTAGTTTTAAACATTGAATATACAAAAACCTACTGGAGGTATATGAATCAACTACTTTTAACCCAATTAATTCTAATTCTGAAATTAGTTTATCGGAATTGTTTTCCCATTTTTTTTGAGGTTCAACAACAAACATACTTCCATAGGGTTTTAGTATTCTATATCCTTCTTGAAGGTATTCCTTGTAATTAGAACCCATCAGAGATAAACAAAAAACACTAACATCTACTTTATTGTTTTCTAATGGAATATCTGATATATCACATTCAATAACGGATTCATCAATTCCGACATAATCAAATGGATAAACTTTGTTTGTTATTTCTTTAGATAAAAGATTTTCACCACATCCTAAATCTGCAACAATCCAATCACTTCTATCTTTAATTTTTTTTGAAATCTCTATGTAGGGTATTTCACTCCAACCTTTCCTTTTTTCTCTGTAAAGTGTATGATAATAATTCCATTCAGATTTATCTTTTTTTAATCTTTCTTTAATAGTTTTAGAGTTTGAAACACTCCAGTTTTTATTTAACTTAGAGAAGTCTCCTAATTCCGTCCTTTTGTACTCAATCTGTTTTGGATTAAGAGGAATCTTAATTTCTTCTCTATCAATTGTTAGAATATCATTCTCTGAAATTCTATCAATCCATTCTTCCAGTTCTTTCTGTGCCTGTTTTACTAATGTTGATTTTGGAGGAGAAAGTTCTTTAGGTATGATTCCATCCATTGATAAATCTGCAAGTGTGGATTTAAACTTTATGATATTGTATCTTCTTTTATCCCAACTCCATTCCTTTTCACCACGAGAAACTACTACTTGGGGTATGTATACATTAACATTATCAAAATTTGAACCTTGTCTATTAATCCTTCCTAGAAGTTGTTCGTATTCAGAACTAGTCCAAGGTAGTATTAATGGAATTAGAGTATTACATACATATTGAATTCCATCAACCCCAGTTCCAATCGGTGCAGAACCTATCAAAATATCTATCTCTTGATTTTTAAACCTTCTTAAACCTTCTTTATCTTCTCCTATGTAAAAACCATAGGTAAATCCAAGTTCACCAACAAATTCTCCAATTTCACTAACCAAATCAGTCACATAATGTGAATAAATGAGAGTTCCTTTTTTGAGGTATTGTTTGATTGATTCAAGTTTAGTGTTAATCAAAACTTTCTCAAATCCTATTGGAGAACCTTTGGGAACTTTTTTTAATTCATCAGTTAATCCATCACCATTGACTTGAATTAAGTTCTCATTTACCGATATACCATATTTAGGTTTATATCTAATACCAAATCTTGTTAAAGATTTATACATTTCAATACCATTACTGATACTACTTTTTGTTTCTAATTCTTCATGAACTTCACCACTAATTAGTTCTATTAACTTTTTAGGTTCTACGAGGTTATTAATTACTGGAGTTGCACTCATTACCATTAAATGGAGGTTCGGATTTTCATTTTTGGAATGAATAATTAATTTATTAATTACACTCCTTCTGGAAGATTCATCCTTCTCACTTCGTTGTTTAACATTTTGAACCTCATCTAAGATTATATAATCAATAGTATTTCTTTTGAGTAATTCTGATACTATAAACTCTCCATCCTCTAATTGAAACGTCTCATAGTTGAGAACTATATAATTATATCTATCCTTTTGGAGATTGATATTATACTTGTGAGTTATTTGGTATTTATTTGGTTTAACATCATTATCATTAAGTTGTGTTTTAGTATAAACTTTAGAGTTATCAAAATATTCGTGAATTGAATTTACCCACCCACTTATTGTTGAATTATTACAAATGATGATTGTGTTTTTAAGATTAAGATATCTCCCACAAAAAATTGATGATAAAGTTTTTCCTGCACCTGTTCCACTCCAATTACCATACAATTTTTCTTGTTTCATTCTGTATGTAACAAGTTTTTGCATCAAATTTGGTGAGTATTTGAAAACATAATCTTGAGGAGGGATTATTTTTAGAACTTCTTCATATTCATTAATAAAATTATCCTTTATTAATTTAAAGTTTTTACCTCCATCCTCTTTTATAATTTCATCAACTGAGATTTCGTTATTAAGAACACTATTCCAAAGTTTTTTGAGTTGATTTTTTAATAGGAAATCTATATTTTCATCATCAAGAGATGATGTGATTAGTTTGTTATCATAAAACTTTAATTCTTCAAGGGGTTTGAAATCAGCTAATTCTTCAACCTCCTCAACACTATCATAAAAAGTATCATCTCCCTCTTTTAATTCTTCTTCAAATACATTTTCTATAATTTCTTCTTCAACTATTTCTTCTTCATCTGAATTACCAACTAAATCACTAATATGTTTTTGAATTTTTGAAACTACATTTTCCCTTTGAACTGTATTTGATTTGGAGGAAACTAAATCTTCTAAAAATCCTAAATCTTTAATTTTCTTTGCTAAATTATTGGAGTTGATTATTGTAATTAACTCTATTGAATCAAGTTTAATAAGTTCATCCTTAATGTTATTAATGAAATCAAGAATATATTCTCTTGTCCATTGATGTGAACCATCTCCAATATAACCTAACCAATCACCCATACTTACAAACTCTTTGTAAGTCATATGGGGTGCTTTTGGAATCATTTTATCGTACTTATCGGATTTAGTATATTTTTTCCATTCAGTACTACTTTTTAAACCTAATTGATGAACGAATTCTCTACCTTCTTTAAATGAATAAAACTCTTTATCACGATTAGAAACATTCCCAGTACCCAACCAATCTCCCATACTGAATCCAAATTCTTTATAAATTCTATTCGGATAGGACGGTATTCCTTTGGGTAATTTGTTTTTTGAAGTATAATCATCCCATTCATCTGTATTCTTTAAATTTAAACTATGGATAAACTTTTTAGATTCTTCGTAACTTTTCCATTGGTATCCTTCCCAACCTTCGTTTGTTCCAATCCAATCAGGAAGTGATTTCCATTTTTCTTTATAAACAAATTGAGGGTTTGAAGGAATATAATGTGGTTTTTTACTTTTTATGTAATCATACCATTCATTTTGAGATTTAAGATTCTCATTTCTTACAATCTCACGAGCTTTTTCGAAATCAAGATGTTTACCATCCCAACCTTTTTTAGTTCCTAACCAATCACTCATGGAAACCCAACCTTTATCTTTATATTTTTTGGATGGAGTGGTGGTAATATTCCAAGGTCTATTTTCTGTTTTATAATATTTTCTCCATTCCCTTTCATTTTTTAAATTTAAATTCCACACAAATTCTCTCGCATCTTCAAAATTTAAGTATCCATCCATTAAATTTGATGATGAACATCTCTTTCCTTTAAGAAGTTCTTTAGGGGTTATGAAGTGTTTAGTGTTAAACTTTTTATCAATTAAAATAACTTTTGTGTTGGTGTTTTTATAATCTACTAATGAGTAATCATGGTCTTTGAATAAGAACCCCTTACTGTCTAATTCTATGAGAAAGGATTTTGTGTTTCTTTTAGTATTTCCACTACAATCCATACAATCACTTCCTTGTAAATGGTTATGTACATTTACTTCAATCTTTCCATGGATGGGACATTTTATAAAAACCTTATCCCTTTGACTTTTAAATTGTTCTGTGATTGAATAATCAAATTTATTTTTGTGTTTAATATTTGATTTTTCAATAAATTCTTCAAGTGACATTCTTTTCGACATAAACTAAATTTAGTTTTTTATGAATTTTAAAATTGGTTCAACCTTCACATACTTCCCACCATCTTCATCGTAATATCGGTTATATATCTTTTCTATATTCAATCCATGGTATTTCTGCATTTTCATTCCAATCTCATACTGAAACTCAAACCCAATCTCTTCTAAAACCCCAAGAGTATCCAATTCAAGTGGAAGTTCTTTTGTATCAGCAATATTCAAAAGAAGAACTCCATTTGGTTTTAACAAATCATAACCAATTTGGAAAGTTTCCCTAATGTATCCATTTATCCATTCTTTGTATGAAGGATAAAGATTATATGATTGTTCTTTATCTGTGGAATATTTTTCTTGGTTAAAATAAGGTGGTGAGGTAAATAGTAAATCAACCTTTCCTATATGTTGTTTATAATCATCGGTTTCATTAAATCTTGTTGAACTGATTTGATGAACCTTATAATTTGATTTCCTACCAATTTCTTCTTCAATGAATTCACCAATTCTCTCATATGAACGAGATTCAAATATATTTGAGTTCACATCACATCCGATATATTGAATGTTCTTTGAACTACATATAGAACCCATCAATCTACCACCCCAACCACTACATGGGTCAAATACAATTCCTCCACTTTTAGGTAAATATTTTTCATACAAATATCTCGATACTAATGGAGAGAGATTGGTTGGTGTATTACTAAAACCAACACGAAGAGTATGTATTATATGTTTAGTTATTTTTTCATTTCTCTTAAAATAACGGAGATGGAAATAAGTTGAGCCTTCCAACTCACTACTAATGTTTTTAATATGGTAATACTCTATAACCCCTTCATTTCTTAATTTTTCTATCTCTTTTTTAGTAAATGAAATCTCATCTTTCTTTTTTACTGAATGTATCATTAAACCAAACTTCTTCTTATCTAAACTTTTATAATCATGTTTAGATTTCATCATCTTCGAAATCATATACATTTTATCTTGTTTGAGATTTCTTGTGAAGGTTCTTACAAACTTTAATTCTAATGAAGGTTCTTTGATTATATCATACATACTCACAGAGCTAACCCGAGTTTTATGGAGTGATGGTTGGAACTGATTACAAGATGAACCATAGTGGAAATTATTTGAGATTATATATTCATATATATCATCACCTTTCTTCCACATTCGTTCAACATCAAACTCAATCAACTTTTCAATATCATCAATTATCCCTTTTTTATCTTTTCCGATATAAGGAGGTATGTTGTGATTATCCCATAGTTCCAATAGAAATCCTCTTACAGATAGAATAAACTCCTTAAACTCATTGTAATCCATCTTATTCACCTCATCAAAAGTAATATTATACTTTGGGTTCTCTCCAATAGGATTTCTACCAAAGGGAATCATATTTGTTGAGGTTTTTTCTTCTTTTTCTATTCGTGTTGAGTGGGTGATATATGTTTTTGTCCCCTTAGATTTGAAAGTTTCAACCCCTAACATTTCACTTTGGGAGGCATCATAAGCTTTTTTCAAGGTTAATTCACCACTTTTATATAACTGATGTATATGAGGGTATTTCTCAATCAATTTGAGTTTCACCTTCTCCTCCATCAGTTTCTTTCTCTTTGAAAATTCTCTTCTATCCATAATTTAACTTCCTCCACAATTCCAAAACAAAGAATTAGATTTTGATTGTTCTACAAATGGTTTCCAACCTTTACTATCGTAATGATGATTCGATGGAAAAGGAGGTAATTCATTTTTCTTACAAGGTTTCTCAAACTTATATGGGGATAGTTTGAGGTGTGCCCTTCCTTGTTCTTTCTCTGTTGTATTATGACCTATTCTTACACCGATTATTTTACTTTTTGTAAATACACCTTGTAGAATACGAGAAAGAACTCCACTTGAAATCACAGACCAAACCTCATCATAATCCTTCCATGTATGAAGGGAATTGAGAATATCAATGCCATCTTGTATTATCTCATCACAATCAAAACCAAAAGGGAGTAGATGTGAGTTGATCTTCTCTTCATTATATCTCTTTGATTTATGGTGGAGGTTAGATAAATATCCCATAGGAACTTGAACGATTTTACTCCCTAAATCTATACACCTCTGAGTAATTGGTGTAATGTTTCCCTTTGGAACGAAAATGGTGGATTTACAACCTAATTCATTACAAACAACAGAAAGAGCAAATTGACCATATCCAACTCTCGGTGAAGCATAAATAAAATCATCAAAGTTTTCTAACCTCCTTTCAATATATGGTTTGATAAATCTACATTTAGTTCCACCATCAAGTAAATCATCTCTCCAAACATCTCTATTTTCTATATTCACAATTTTCATTATCGTAAAGATAAAGAATTTCATTTTTATTGGCAAGGGTAATTACTGTATCAACTTCCCGTAGTAAAAAATTTCAACCTCGATATTTTTTACTCCGATTTCACTATTCACCTTTTTTAAAAGTTTTCAGTTACATTTAACCCTCCCCCATTTGGTGGGTTTTAGAAAATTGGGTGGGTTTGGAGATGAAAAGTGTTTCTCGGTTACACTTTTGTATAAAATAGGGGTATAGTTTTTTTTATAGGAAGAAAATGTATGATTATCCCAGTAAAATGGGGGTTTTGACTTGTTTTTTGTATAAAAAAGGGGTATATTTGTGTATATCTTAATAATATAAACGATATGAGTAAAAAATTAGTAATTCGATACGTTCGTGTTTCCACTTTTGAACAAACAACTGATAAGTACATCAAGGAAGATGATGAAAAAAATGGTATTCATGTAATTGAAGAAAAAATTAGTGGATACAAAGTTGGCTTATTTGAAAGAGAGAAAGGAAAACTAATCAAACAAATGATTTTAGAAGGAAGGGTAAAGGAAATTATCTGTTATTCAGTTGATAGAATATCTCGTTCCGTTAAGGATTTAACAGAAATCATTTCATTTTTACATGAGAACAATGTTTGTTTAGTTATTGAGAACCTTGGTGTAAGGAGTTTGGTTGAGAAAGATGTGAATGGAGTTGTTGAGTATGTTGAAACACCAACGATTAACTTTTTGATTTATCTACAAGGTTGTTTTGCAGAACTAAATTATTGGGAACGAAGAGAGAAACAAGCTCTTGGAATTAAAAGAGCTAAAGAAATGGGAGTATATAAACAAAACGATAAGGTGAGAGGTAAAGAGAAGATGGAAAAATGGATTAACAAACCTAAAATCCAAAAGGCAATTAAAGTTTTGAGAGAAAACCCAAGTATGAAGAATTGTGATGTTGCTAAACTTTGTGATTTACACTACCATTCTGTGAGGAAGGTTAGAAAGGTTGTAGGTATTGAGAAAATGGAGAAGAAACAAGGGGAAGAGTTCGTTAAAGGATTGGAGGAACAACCAATTGTATCTCCATTTGAGTTTACTGAATTGATGAGTTAGAAAGGATTTTTAAGTAAATTACTCCTCATTTTATCATATTCGTTTTTAGTAATCATATCCTTAACTGAATCCAATTCCTCTAATTTTTGTTTTAGAGTTTTCTCTGGCTTTGTAAAACCATCCACATTTAATTTTTCTACCTCATCATCACTCTGTATAATATTGGTGTGAAGTTTTAAGAATGGAGTATTTGGTTTTTTATGAATCTCTTCTTTTAACTTAAAGTAAGATTGGAAAACATCTGTTTTTTTATGGCCAGTCATCGTCATAAGTTCATTATTTGTAAAGTTCCCATCCATTACCATATTATAAATAAAGGTTCTCCTTCCAACGTGAGAGGAAATTACTTGGTGTAATTTCTCAACTTTCCTTGATTTTTCTTTCCCTCCTATTCCAATTTCTCTATCTACAAAAGTTCTATTCAAACCAATAATCTTACATATTTTTTTTATGTGCTTATTAAATTTTACATCACTAATAAAATTTCCATCTCCTGTTAAAGGGAAGAGGTAATCATTCTTTGATTTACCTCTACTATACTTTTTGTAAATCTCAAAACTTACCTCATTTACTCTTGGAATGGCATCTGTTTTAGTTTTTTTCTGATAATACTTAAAAAAACCCTCTACACCATCTTTTATAGTTGAGGTTGAACTTCTTTCCCCATGATAGAAATTATCAAGTTTCATTTTTATTCCATCACTATATCTACAACCTACACTACACAAGAAAACAAATAAATCCTTATATACTTCATAGGTGGTATATGTTTGTAAACCATATTTAGTTTTATCAAAGATGAGTTCTACAACACCATCTTTATCATTTGTTTTTGTATCTCCTTTGAGTTTAAGGTATTTATGGTATTCTTTATTTTCCACCCATTCTACATGCCCTTTTTTTGTGATTGGAATTAAGAAATTGAATGATTTGAAATTATATACCTTTTGTAATTCATCGTTCTTTAAGAATGGTTTATCCTCACCTCTTCCGATTGAAACTGATTTTTGTAATTCTTTTGGTTTTTCAATTCTAAAATATTCTTTGGAAATTCTACTATACCACTTACAAAACTGATTAAGAACTACAAATCTTTTTTCAACTGAACTTGGAGCCAAATCTTTATCAAATAACCAAACCATTAAATCTCTCGAAAATTCTTCATTCAAATCATCAATCAAGAGTGTATCGTGTTCTTTCTCTCTTACCATTATGAAATCAAGCACATCAGTTGTTAATGATTTTGTTTTTCTTCGTGTTCCTTTTAAGATTAGTTCATTACTCATATAATCTTCTAACCAATTCTTTATCAAAGAATATGCTGGTAATGAAGATATACTTGAAGATTGTTTTACTTTTTCCCTCTTTTTTAACTCAAGTTTAAGTTGTTCCGTTGAGAGTAATTCATCGTTGTTCTTGTATCGATTTATAAGGGCTTCTAATTTGGTTCTTAAAACATCAATTTGAAGGTTCTTTTTCTTGTAATCTTTATCACTCCTTCTAACTTGTTTCTTATCCCTATTCCAATCAGATACTTCACAATTAACACCACTAAATATTTTTGTCTTTTTATTGTTGGAAACGTAGGTAAAATGGGGGAATAACTTGTTTTCCTTTTTCTTAATAAGATATGTGAGAAATAAACTACCCATGATGTAAAGGTAGTGATTTTCAGTCACTTTGTCCCTACAACTATCCCTATCGGGTATTAAAAAACCCTTAAAGTGTTGAACCTTAAGGGTTTATCTTCTAAAAAAGCGGTCTGGACGGGACTCGAACCCGCGACCCCCTGCGTGACAGGCAGGTATTCTAACCAGCTGAACTACCAAACCGTTGCTTATAGCGGATGCAAATATATAATAGATTTTAATATCTGCAAATAAAAAAATGAATTATTATCTAATTTTTTTTCTACTAATTAAATATTTTGTCAATACATCATTAAAACCTGCATTAATATCTACAGGAACATAATCTATTTGATACTGTAAACATTTATTTTTCAAATCTTTAAAATAATTTCCTACAATTTCCCTGTATTTTTCTTTAACATTTTCTGCGTAAACATTTATTTCTTCTCCGGTTTCTAAATCGATAAATTTCTTGGGTGAATTATCAAAATTAAAGTTTAGTTCTGTTTTACCATCAAACGTATGAAATAAAACCACCTCGTGTTTGTTGTATTTTAAATGACGTAAAGCTTCAAAAAGCGCCTCGTTTTCTTTGGTTGTTTGAAACATATCAGTAAACAGAAAAATTAATGAACGCCTGTGAATTTTTTCTGCAATTTCATGCAAATATTTATACGTTTCTGTAGTCTTGGTAGATGTTGACACTAATAATTGTTCTAATTGATGAATTAACATCTTTCTATGACGTTCACTCCCTTTTTCGGGTGCGTAATATTCATATAAATCTGAATAAATGCTTAAACCAACAGCATCTCTTTGACGCTTTAAGATTTCCATTAAAGAGGCTGCCGCTACCGCAGAAAAACCCACCTTATTTAAAGAAGCTAATGTTTGCTTTTTTACAATGGGGTAATGCATAGATGCAGAATTATCTATAATAATATGACATCGCAAATTAGTTTCTTCTTCGTATTTTTTAGTATATAACTTTTCTGTTTTCGCATACAATTTCCAATCTATATGACGTGTACTTTCGCCTTTATTATAAAGTTTGTGCTCAGAAAACTCTACAGAAAAACCATGAAATGGACTTTTATGTATACCTGTTATAAAACCTTCTACCACACTTTTTGCTAACATGTTTAGGTTTTTAATTTCAGAAGATTTTATTTTAGATAAATTCATACTTACTTTTTAGTTTCTAATACTCTTTTTAAATGATCTGTAGTTTGCTATAGTTTCTTTAAAAATAGGGTTATAATCTGTACTATTGTCTAAATATTATTACAAAATAGCTTTTGTTACTTTTAAAAATTGAATTTTACTAAAATAAAAAAAGGTTTAGCGTTAGCCAAACCTTTTTAAGATCATAAAAAATATTGCTACTCTACTATAACGCAGCTTCTATTTTATCTGTATATGTTTTTTTTGGAGCAACACCTACTTGTTTATCTACAACTTCTCCGTTTTTAAACACTAAAACTGTTGGTATGTTTCTTACTCCGTATTTTGCAGCAAATTCTTGGTTGGCATCTACATCTACTTTACCTACAACTGCTTTACCATCGTATTCTGCATGTATTTCGTCTACAATGGGTCCTACCATTCTGCATGGCCCACACCAAGCTGCCCAAAAATCTACTAATACTGGTTTGTCTGATTTTAATACTACTTCTTCAAAAGTTGCGTCTGTTATTTCTAATGCCATTTTATATGTTTTTAAAATTGATTGTTATTAATTTGATATACAAAAGTAATTAAATTATTTGCCTTTTTATTTTGCTTAAATTATTTCTATTGATAAAACTATCAATGGTTTCTATATGCAATAGCTTTTTCAAGTATGTGCGTGAAGGATTGAGGCTTTGTTTGAGCTCTTGCACTTTTTTGTGCAAAGCGAGTGCCGAAAGCCTGACGTTTTTTGTTTTCGTTTTGCCTTGCAAAATTTTAAAACAAAAAAGGGCACGCCCTAAAAAACTTGTTTCGCAATTTCTTTTATGTTAGACGATTTTCCCATAGAATAATAGTGCAATACTGGCACACCTGCTGCCAACAACTCTTTAGATTGAGCAATGGCAAACTCTACACCTACTTGGCGCACATCTTTATTGGTTTTGCATTTAGAAACTTCGTTTATTAAAGTTTCTGGCAAATCGATTCTAAATACTTGTGGTAAAATTTGTAGATGACGTTTTACAGCCAAGGGCTTAATTCCTGGTATAATAGGCACATTTATACCAATTTGTTTTGCGGCTTCTACAAACTCGAAATACTTTTTATTGTCGAAAAACATTTGTGTAACCACATAATCTGCACCTGCATCTACCTTTTCTTTTAGGCGTTTTAAATCGGTTTGTAAAGAGGGCGCTTCTAAGTGTTTTTCTGGATAACCAGCAACACCAATGCAAAAATCGGCAGCGTTTTCTGGTTCTACAACATCGTGCAAATATTTACCACCATTTAAATCTTGTATTTGAGCTACTAATTGAGAGGCATATTCGTGCCCCCCTTTGGATGGCGAAAAATATTTTTGATGACTCATAGCATCTCCTCTTAATGCCATTACATTATTTATACCTAAAAATTGACAGTCTACTAACAAATATTCGGTTTCTTCTTTGGTAAAACCTCCACAAAGTACATGTGGCACTGTATCTACCTCGTACTTATGTTTTATGGCTGCACAGATACCTAAAGTTCCTGGGCGCATTCTAGTTAGTTTTCTGTCTAATAAACCCGATTTTTCTACATACACATACTCCTCTCTAGAAGTGGTTACATCTATAAATGGCGGATTAAACTCCATTAAAGGATCTATATTATTATATAATTCTTGTATATTATTTCCTTTTTTAGGTGGAATAATTTCAAAGGAAAACAATGTTTTTCCGTTTGCATTTTTAATGTGGTCTGTAATTTTCATTTTAATTAGTTATTCGTTTTTGGTTATTCGTTTTTGGTTTAAACACCCTAAACTTTTAACGCTAAACTTATTTTTTGGGCGTTCCCTAAAGGTCGCGCTTTACATTATATCTTTTTTGCTTTGTTCTCGTTACAAATTTTTCGTTCCTCAAAATTCACTCTAACTGACAGCCAAAAAGGATGCCATTTCAATCGCTAAAGCAAAACTCACTCTTGCTTTAAAAGCCTGTAAGGTCTAAAAAAACTATTCTTCTGCCAAATTAGGATGCAACCATTTTTTCGCTTTTTCTAATGTAATTCCTTTTCTTGTTGCAAAATCGGTTACTTGATCTTCTGTAATTTTACCCAAACCAAAATATTTGGATTCTTTGTTAGCAAAGTAATATCCAGAAACTGCTGCTGCTGGCCACATGGCTAAACTTTCTGTTAAGCTAACTCCTATTTGATTTTCTACATCTAGTAACTTCCAAATTATTTCTTTTTCTAAATGATCTGGACATGCAGGATAACCTGGTGCAGGTCGAATACCTTTGTAATTTTCTTTTATTAAATCTTCATTGGTTAAAGCTTCATCTATAGCATACCCCCAATGTTTTATTCTTATTTGTTTGTGTAAATATTCTGCAAAAGCTTCTGCAAGCCTATCAGCTATAGCTTGCGCCATAATTGCATTGTAATCGTCTTCTTTTGCTTTGTAACTGTTGGCCAATTCTTGTGCGCCAAAAATAGCTACACAAAATGTACCAATATAATCTGTTTTTTTTGTTTCTTTTGGTGCAATAAAATCGGCTAATGCTAAATTAGGGATTCCTTCTCTTTTTTTAAGTTGTTGTCTTAAAGTTCTAAAAACGGCAATTTCTTTGCCTTTTTTATGAACAGAAATATCATCATGGTTAATTGAGTTTGCTTCAAACAAGCCAAATATTGCTTTGGGTTTTAGCAATTGTTTTGCTATAATTTCTTGCAACATTTTTTGAGCATCGTTAAACAATTCTGTGGCTTGTTCGCCAACCAAATTGTCTGTTAAAATAGCTGGGTATTTACCATGTAAATCCCAACTTCTAAAAAACGGACTCCAATCTATAAAGGGCAACAATTCTTTTAAACTTAGTTGTTCTAAGGTTTGAATTCCAAGTTCGTTTGGCTTTTTTATTTCTGTGGTTTCCCAATCTATTTTATACTTACGTTTTCTGGCAGCTTCAATGGAAATATATGATTTTTCTTTCCCACGTTTTAAAAACTTGGTTCTAAATTCGTCATAATCTTTTTTCAATTTTGCAGTATATAAATGGCTCGATTTTTTGTTTAATAAATCTCCTACAACTGTTACGGCTCTTGAGGCATCATTAACATGCACTACGGCATTTTTGTATTGTGTATCTATTTTTACTGCTGTATGTGCTTTAGAAGTAGTTGCACCACCAATTAATAGAGGAACTTCAAAATTTTGACGTTGCATTTCTTTTGCTAGATACACCATTTCATCTAAAGATGGTGTTATCAAACCACTTAAACCAATAGCATCTACTCTTTCATCTATAGCTGTTTGTATAATTTTTTCTGGTGGAACCATCACACCTAAGTCTACAATTTCGTAATTATTACAAGCCAAAACAACACTCACAATATTTTTACCAATATCATGCACATCCCCTTTCACAGTTGCCATTAAAATTTTACCAACGGGTTCTGATTTATCAGATTTTTCAGCTTCAATAAATGGATTTAGATACGCAACAGCTTTTTTCATCACTCTTGCAGATTTTACTACTTGAGGCAAAAACATTTTTCCTGCTCCAAATAAATCACCTACTACATTCATACCAATCATTAAATGACCTTCTATGACTTCGATAGGTGCCTCAGCTTCTTGTCTTGCTTGTTCTACATCTTCTATAATAAAAGCGTCAATACCTTTTACTAAGGCATGTGTAATTTTTTCTTGCAATGTATTTTCTCTCCAAGATAAATCTGCACCAGCTTCTTTTTTAGACCCTTTTACAGTTTCTGCAAAATCTAAAAGACGTTCTGTGGCATCTTCTCTTCTGTCTAAAATTACGTCTTCTACATGTTCTAATAAATCTTTTGGAATATCATCATAAACCTCTAACAAAGCAGGGTTTACAATACCCATATTCATTCCGTTTTTTATAGCATGATATAAAAACACAGAGTGCATTGCTTCACGAACACCATTATTTCCTCTAAACGAAAATGATACGTTACTTACACCACCACTTACAGAAACATTGGGTAAATTTTCTCTTACCCACTTTGTTGCTTGTATAAAATCGATTGCATTTCTTTTGTGTTCATCCATACCTGTTGCTACAGGAAAAATATTTAAATCGAAAATAATATCTTCGGATGCAAAATTTACTTTATTAACTAAAATATCATAAGAACGTTTGGCAATTTCGATGCGTCTTTGGTAATTATCTGCTTGCCCAACTTCGTCAAAAGCCATTACAATTACGGCTGCTCCATAACGTTTTATTTGAGTGGCCTCCCAAATAAATTTTTCTTCTCCTTCTTTTAAAGAAATGGAGTTTACCACACATTTTCCTTGTACCACTTGCAGTCCAGCTTCTATGATTTCCCACTTGGAACTATCAATCATTATTGGTACTCTACAAATATCTGGTTCTGCTGCAATTAAATTTAAGAAACGAACCATGGCTTGTTTTCCATCAATTAAGCCGTCATCAAAGTTAATATCGATAATTTGTGCACCACCATCTACTTGATGCCTTGCAATATCAAGAGCCTCGTCAAATTTTTCTTCTTTAATTAAACGTAAAAACTTACGAGAACCTGCGACATTTGTTCGTTCTCCAACGTTTATAAAATTGCTGTTCTCGGTTAGAACTAGTGGTTCTAATCCAGACAATTTCATGTAACGTTTTTGGTTAATAGTTATTGGTTGTTGGTTGTTGGTCTCACTCATACTTATAATTTTTTATAATAATTAATAAAACCATTTAATAATTTCTTGCATGAAATCACTTTTTCTAAAATAATTTTTAAATCTTCCTTTGACATATAATCTAAATAAAAGATAAATACAATTGTGTTTCAACTTCTTGTAAAGAATCTTTAGCGATGTATAAAAAATGAATTGTTTCTTTGTTTGAAAGTCTTCCAATGCCTTCTGCGATATTAGAAGGGACAGAAACCACAGATCTTCTAATTTGATTTGTTAATCCATATATTTCTTCTTTTGGAAATTTTTTTGTTAGAAGATATACTTTTTTTACAAGTTCTCTGGAATATTTCCAAACGTCTAAATCTCTATAATTCATATTATTAAATGGTTTTTGGTTGTAAGTTTATATTTTATGGTATTTTGGCGTCAACCAAAAACCAATAACCACTAACCAATAACTAATTTTCTAGGTTGATACTTTTTGGCAATATTTGCGATCACTTTTATATGTTCTGGAGATGTACCACAACAACCACCAATAATATTAATTAAATTTTTCTTTAAATATTCTTCTATTTGCTCGCCCATTTCTTCTGGAGTTTCATCATATTCACCAAAAGCATTTGGCAAACCTGCATTGGGATGAGCAGAAATTGCAAAGTTTGTTTTATTAGCAATTGCCTCTAAATGAGGTTGTAATAAATTGGCTCCCAAAGCACAATTAAAACCCACAGATAATAATGGTATATGGGAAACAGAAATTAAAAAAGCTTCTGCTGTTTGCCCTGATAAAGTTCTACCTGAAGCATCTGTAATGGTGCCGCTTAACATGGTTGGAACTTCTATATTTCTTTCGTCTTTTACTTCTTCTATTGCAAATAAAGCTGCTTTTGCATTTAAGGTATCAAATACAGTTTCTACTAATAATAAATCTGCTCCGCCATCTAATAAAGCTTCTACTTGTTGTTTATAAGCAATTCTTAATTCGTTAAAAGTAACCGCTCTATAACCGGGATCATTTACATCTGGAGACATGCTTGCTGTTCTATTTGTAGGCCCAATAGAACCTGCTACAAAACGTGGTTTTTGTGGTTCTTTTTTTGTAAATTCTTCTGCTACTTCTTTCGCAATTTTTGCTGATTGATAGTTTAGTTCATATACTAAATCTTCCATTTGATAATCTGCCATTGCTATGGTTGTTCCAGAAAATGTATTGGTTTCTACTATATCAGCACCAGCTTCAAAATATTTACCATGGATAGTTTTAATAGCTTCTGGTTGAGTAATAGACAACAAATCGTTGTTACCTTGCAATGGTGTTGGGTAGTCTATAAAGCGTTTTCCTCTAAAATCTTCTTCTGTAAATTTATAGGCTTGCAACATGGTACCCATTGCACCATCTAAAACTAAAATTCTTTTTTGTAATTCTTTGTAAATGTTTGACATTTTCTGATATTTTTATCAATGTATGTCATCAGGAAAGGTAATTTTTTCGCTGTTATCTGTCCCTTTTTATAGGTTACTGAAACAAGTTCAATACAGGTAGAATGTAGCACCTTTCTCAAAAGTGAGAGGTTGCCAAGGCTTCATTGGGTCTAATCCCTCTGCCTTTCATGATAACGTAAATCAATAAGATTATGAACGATAGTACAAATAAAAGGATTATTTTTTTATTTAAAGAATATTATACTTTAAAAAAATACTTATTCGAAAAGTGAAGATGATAGATAACGATCTCCTCTATCGCATACAATGGCAACTACGACACCTTTATCTAATTTTTCAGCTACTTTTATGGCTGTTGCTATAGAACCTCCACTACTCATACCTGCAAAAATACCTTCTTCTGTTGCCAATCTTTTGGTCATAGTAATAGCTTCTTGCTCACTTACTCCAATAACTTGATCTACTTTATTTTTATTAAAAATAGCAGGTAAGTATTCTTCTGGCCATTTTCTAATTCCTGGGATTTTGGCACCATCTTTAGGTTGTGCTCCTACAATGGTAATATTTTTATTTTTTTCTTTTAAAAAATCTGAAACTCCCATTATAGTTCCTGTGGTACCCATTGCAGCAACAAAATGTGTTACTTTACCTTCTGTATCTCTCCAAATTTCTGGGCCTGTAGTTTTATAATGTGCTTTAGAATTATCTGTATTATCAAACTGATTTAATCTAAAATACCCTTTTTTATATTTTAACTCTAAAGCAAAATCTATAGAACCTTCCATACCTAGTTTTTGTGGTGTTAAATGCACTTTTGCACCATAAGCACGCATGGTTTTTACTCTTTCTATAGTTGAGTTTTCGGGCATTACCAATACCATATTTACACCTAAAACTTTTGCCATTAAAGCCAAAGCAATCCCTGTGTTACCACTGGTTGCTTCTACTAAAGTATCGCCTTTTTTAATATTATTTCTTTTCAAAGCTTCAGAAATCATATTATAGGCAGCTCTATCTTTAACACTTCCTCCTGGATTGTTACCTTCTAGTTTTAGTAAAAGTGTAACTCCTTCTTTTTTAAAAATATTTTGAGCTTCCACCAAAGGTGTATTTCCTACAAAATCTATGATACTTTTTGTTTTCATGTGATTTATTTTCTTTGAAAGATTTTATTTTCTGCTTGAACTGTAACTACCGAATCTTTTGAAATTGATTCAGTTACACATACATTGGCTCCAATTACAGAGTTTTCTCCAATAACTACATCACCACCTAAAATTGTAGCATTTGCATAAATGACAACATTGTTTTCTATGGTTGGATGTCTTTTGGTAGATGCCATATTTTTTTTAACTTGGATTCCGCCTAAAGTTACCCCTTGAAAAATGGTTACATTGTTTTTTATTATTGTAGTTTCTCCGATAACAATACCAGTTGCATGATCTATAAAAAAAGATTTGCCAATTTCTGCACCTGGATGAATGTCTGTACCTGTTGTACTGTGTGCAAACTCGCTCATCATTCTAGGTAAAACAGGGATTTTTTGTTTTAATAACTGATTGCTTAATCTATACACTGCAATTGCGTAAAACCCTGGATATGCTAAATAAATTTCTTGTAAACTTTTTGCGGCTGGATCTCTATTTACAGCAGCTTGCGCATCTAAATCTAATTTTTTTCTAATTTTAGGAAATGTATTTTCAAAGGCCAACCAGGAACAGTTTTCATTATCTACCTCTAATCTCTCTAAAATTTTAAAGAATTTATTTTTAGTTTTTACAACATTCTCTTTTTGATAAACCTTATCAAACAAACAATTTAAAAGTTGTTTTGTAAAAACTTCTACAGCGTCTCTTAAACACATACTATAATTTATTACTTGAACTTTTTCTTTTATTTCTTTCATAAAACTTATGATTCTGGTGCTAACTCTACTTCTAAACCGTTAATTTCTGGGGTTATTTGAATTTGACAACCTAGTCTACTGTTATCTTCTACATGAAATGCTTCTGCTAACATCGCGTCTTCATCATCGCTAACTTCTGGTAATTTGTGGTCTGATTTCACATAACATTGGCAAGATGCACACATTGCCATTCCACCACAAATACCAATGGTCCCTTCTTCTGCCAATTCGTAAGAACGAACAACTTCCATTAAGTTCATTGCCATGTCTGTTGGTGCAACTATATCATGTGTTACGCCATTTCTATCTGTTATTTTTATATTGATGTCTTGCATCTGCCTAGTTAATAGTTTTTATAGTTAGCTATGATAACTGTTACCTTTTTGCAAAGTTACAGAAACCTAACAATATAGATTGATTATTTGTTGAAAGAAAGCAATGACTTTTAAGCAAATTTAGCCCACATTGAAATATTTCAAATATCTGTTGATATTTTTATTCTTTATTTTTAAGATTCTTTTATACGCATGTAACAAAAATAAAAAATATAGTAGAAAGCTAGAAATAGCTTCTAAAAATTTAATTGATGGCTTTTACAACTGCTTTTGGCGCTTCTTTTCTTGTTCCGTCAAAACCATCTACACCACCTACAGTAGTATATTTCATTACATATTTTTTATCTGGAAAAATACGTTTATAAGCACTTTGACACATTAGGGTTGCTTCGTGAAATCCGCAAAGAATTAACTTTAATTTTCCAGGATAGGTATTTACATCTCCTATGGCATAAATACCTGGAATATTAGTTTGATAATCTAAAGCATTATTAACTTTAATGGCATTTTTCTCGATTTCTAAACCCCAGTTTCCTATAGGACCTAGTTTTGGAGATAAGCCAAAAAGTGGAATAAAATGATCTGTATCAATCATAAAAGCGTCTTCGCCCTTTTTTTCTACAACCACACCTGATACTTTTTCTGTACCTAATATAGCTTTAACTTCTGCTGGCGTTATCAAGTTTATTTTACCTAAGTTTTTTAATTCTTGTACTTTCTCTACAGAGTCTAAAGCGCCTCTAAATTCATTTCTTCTGTGAATTAAAGTTACTTCTGAAGCAACATCTGATAAGAAGATTGCCCAATCTAAAGCAGAATCTCCTCCACCAGAAATTACGACTCTTTTATTTCTGTAAAATTCTGGTTCTTTTATAATATACTCAACTCCAAAATCTTCAAACTTTGCAATATTTTCTAACAAGGGTTTTCTTGGTTCAAAAGAACCTAAACCACCAGCAATAGCCACCACTTTTGCATGATGTTTTGTACCTTTATTTGTAGTTACAATAAAAGTACCATCTTCTTGTTTGTCTATAGTTTCTGCTCTTTCTCCTAATGTAAATCCAGGTTCAAACTGCTTGATTTGTTCTAATAGATTTTTTGTTAAATCTCCTGCTAAAATTTCTGGGTATGCAGGTATATCATAAATAGGTTTTTTAGGATAAATTTCTGAACACTGCCCACCAGGTTGTGGCAATGCATCTATTAAATGACATTTTAATTTTAATAAACCTGCTTCAAAAACGGTAAATAAACCTGTTGGTCCTGCTCCAATAATTAGGATATCTGTTTGTATCATAATTTACTTTTTTTAGAACTTTCAAATTTTAAAAAACTGAAAGGTCTCAATATTTCTATTTTTTTTCTACTAAACTTTTTGTAAACTCGTTTAACTTTTCTACTTTTTCCTCAAAATTTCCTTTGATGGTTTTTCTATATTCATTTAAATTTTTTACTAAATCGTCTATATTTTCTGGAATTACTTCTTCAAAAAACTGGCGTAATCTTTTGGCTGTTGTTGGCGATTTTCCGTTGGTAGAAATTGCCACTTTTACGTTCCCTTTGGTTACAATACCTCCCATATAAAAATCGCAAAAAGGCGGGTTATCTGCTACATTTACTAAAATACTGCGCTTTCTACAATGTTTGTAAACATTTTGATTAATGGCAGGAATATCTGTAGTTGCTACAACAATATGTTTTCCTTTTAAAAATCGCTTGCTATATTTTTTTTGAATTATTTTTACATTTCCTGTTTTAGCTAAGGTTTTTGTACCTTCTCTAAACATTGGCGAAACCATTGTTACATTCGCATTAGGACTCGATTTTAGTAAAAACGTTAATTTTTCTTCAGCAACAAAGCCACCACCAACAATTAATATTTGCAGGTTTTTAGTTTTTAAGAAAATAGGATATAAATTGTTTCTTTCCATTACAAAAAATTAAGCAATTAGTGCTTTTTGATGTTCTTGTTGAACATTTGCTAATATTTGCCTGTGATTCACAACTTCACCCAAAACAATAATTGCAGGATTGCTTAATTTTTGTTTTTTTACCACATCTAAAATGGTATCTACCGTGCCAACTCCGATTTTTTCGTTATCTCTTGTTCCATTTTGAATAATTGCTACTGGTAAATTATTTTTATGTTCTTGTTGAAATAATTTGATGATTTCTGGCAATTTTCCCATTCCCATTAAAACCACTACAGTTGCGTTTGATTTTGCTGCTATCGCAACATCATTAGACAATTTATGGTCTTTTGTTGTGCCTGTAATTACCCAAAAACTTTCTGCATTTCCTCTTTTTGTTAAAGGTATATTTTGATATGCAGGCACTGCTAAAGAAGATGAAATACCTGGAACCATAGCTGTTTCTATGCCAAAACTTGCTGCGAACTCCATTTCTTCTGCTCCACGTCCAAAAATAAATGGGTCTCCACCTTTTAAACGAACAACATGCCCATGTGTTTTTGCTCTGGCTACAATTAAATCGTTAATTTGCTCTTGCTGATATCTGTAACAACCTCTGCGTTTTCCCACAAAAATAATTTCTGCTTTTGGGTTGATATGGTCTAATAATTCTTCGTTTACCAAAGCATCATACAAAACAACATCTGCATTTTTTAAAGTTTTTATGGCTTTTAATGTGATTAGATCTACATCTCCAGGACCAGCTCCAACTACCGTTAATTTTGGATTTTTAAAAATCATACCTCCTAATTTATAGTTTCGTTGACTGCTGTTTCGTTTTCTCTAAAAGTTCTTACTTGTTGTAAAAAATATTCAGCATCTTTTATATATTTTTTTGCAAACTCTTCTTTTGGAGCGTATTTATGAATCTGATAAATAAATTCAGAAAATGAAGTTCCTATATCAATTTTTTTAGTGTCAATAAAATACTCATCAAACAATTTAATAATATTTGCTTGCGAATTTGTTTTGGTATTTTCTGCTAATAACAATGCCTTTGCAGAGTTTACCAAAGAACTGTAAGTATGATAAATAGCGCTTGAATATACGTTGTTTACAAAAGCTTCTTTTGCTTTTTCAATTTTCTCTTCACTTTCTAAAAATAAAGTTGCTATTAAATCGATAACAACACCAGCACATTCTCCAATTCCGATTTGCTTAACATATTCTTCATTGGTTCCCCAGTCAATAAAATCTTCTTGGGTTAGATTGGTAACATCTTGTAAATCATTCAATAAATCATAAAAATAACGTTCGCCTTTTATTTTGTAATAATCAACAAACTTATTTCCATTAGAATTTACTTCAAAATCATTTAAAATTCTGCGTAGAGCTTCTGGACCTCTTCTACTTGGCACTTTTACAACTTTATCTGCAAAAATTCCATTTCCATCACCTAAATTACCACCTCCTAAAAGTACTTGTAAAGCTGGCGCTACTAACTTTTCTGGGGTGCGTACAGACATACCTTGAAAGCCAATATTTGCCATATTATGCTGGCCACAAGCATTCATACAGCCACTAATTTTAATGATTAAATCTTCGTTTTTTAAATATTGAGGATAATCTGCAGCTATAACTCTTTCTAATTCTGCTGCAATACCTGTACTGCTTGCAATACCCAAATTACAAGTATCGGTGCCTGGACAAGCCGTAATATCTACTGCTTTATTATAACCTGCTTCTACAAAATTTAACTTTTCTAGTTCTTGATAAAAAAAAGGAACTAACTCTTCTTTTACAAAAGGAATTAAAATATTTTGACGGAGAGATAATCTAATTTCTCCTGCTGCATAATTTTCAACTAAATCTGCTAATAACCTTGCTTTGTCTGTATAAAAATCGCCTAATAAAACTTTTATACCAATAGCAATATATCCTTTTTGTTTTTGAGGAATTACATTGGTTAATTTCCAAGTTTCAAAAGCTTGATGATTTTTAATTTCTACTTTTGGTATTTCTTTTATATCAACAGGTTTTGAGCTTTCATAAGCATCTGCATCAATTGGTACAGATTTAAATTCAATTGCTGTTTGCTCTTTCTCTACCAATTCTTTAAAGCTATCTAAACCAATATCTTTTATTAAAAATTTCATCCTAGCTTTGGCTCTACTTTTACGTTCTCCATATCTATCAAAAATTCTTAAAACACCTTCCATTAAAGGAATTATTTTATCACTTGGTAAAAAATCATAAAACAAATCTGCATGTCTTGGCTGAGATCCTAAGCCACCACCAAGCATTACTTTAAAACCACGAACACCAGCTTCTGTTTTAGCAATAAAACCTAAATCGTGCATGTAAGAAAGACCTGTATCTTGATCTGAAGACGAAAAAGAAACTTTAAATTTTCTTCCCATTTCTTGACAAATTGGATTTCTTAAAAAGAATCTAAAAAGCGCATCTGCATAGGGAGAAACATCAAAGGGCTCATTTACATCTATACCTGCTGTTTCTGAAGCGGTTACGTTTCTTACAGTATTACCACAAGCTTCTCTTAAAGTTACTTTATCTCTTTCTAATTCTGCCCAAAGTTGTGGCGTTCTATTTAGATCTACATAGTGAATTTGAATATCTTGACGAGTTGTAATGTGCAATCTTCCTCTAGAATATTCATCTGAAACCTCTGCTATTCTTTTTAATTGATTGCTTTTTACTTTACCATAAGGTAATTTGATACGAATCATTTGAACACCTTGCTGACGCTGACCATATACACCTCTTGCTAAACGTAAACTTCTAAATTTTTCTTCATCAATTTGTAGGTTATTAAATGCAGCAATTTTATCTGCCAATTCAATAATATCTTTTTCTACAACTGGATTTTCTATTTCTGTTCTAAAACTTTGCATTTGTTTGTGTTTAAATGTTGATAGCTAAGATTTAAAAAACATTTTACATCTTCTAACTACCAAACTCGTCGTTTTTCTACTTTATAAAACCAACACCAACTGTATTGTTTGTTTTTGGATTGATTAAAATAAACGCTCCATTAGATTTATTTTGATTGTAAGCATCTACCGATAATGGTTTACTTAACTTTAATTGAACATCACCTATTTGGTTTAATTCTAACGCTGATGGTTTTTCTAATTTTCCAGAAAAATCTGTTTTTATGATGCTATGTAATTGGGTGATTTTTGCTTGTGCATCATTTACACCATGCTTGATATAATATTTTTGCGATGCTTGTAAAGGTTCTTTATCCATCCAACAAATGGTTGCATCTAGTTGTTTTGTAATGGTAGGTTCTTCATCTACTTTTACCAACATATCTCCTCTACTTATATTTACATGATCATCTAAAGTGATGGTTACAGAACTTCCACTTTTTGCTTTGGCGAATTCTTCATTAAAAAAATGTATACTTTTTATGGTTGATGTTGTTTGCGATGGTAATACAGCTACTTTATCGCCAATTTCAAAATCGCCACCATATATTTTTCCTGCATAGCCTCTAAAATCGTGATGTTCTTCTGTTTTTGGTCTAATTACTGTTTGAACAGGAAAACGTGTTTGAGAAACATCATTTATATCTTCTGCATCTAATTTTTCTAAATGATTTAACAATGTTTCGCCTTTGTACCAAGGCATATTTTCTGATTTTTCTACAACATTATCGCCTTTTAAGGCAGATAAAGGAATAAACGTCAAGTTCTGATTTTTATATTCGCTTTTACTTGCTAAATATTCGATTTCTCCTTTTATAATATTGTATTTTTCTACAGAAAAATCTACCAAATCCATTTTATTAATGGCAATTACAACATCTTTTATGCGTAATAAATTATTGATAAAAAAGTGACGATACGTTTGTTCTACAACTCCATTTCTTGCATCAATTAAAACAATAGAAGCTTGTGCTGTAGAAGCACCAGTAACCATATTTCTTGTGTATTCTATATGCCCTGGAGCATCTGCAATAATGAAACTTTTCTTTTTTGTAGAAAAATAAATATGTGCAACATCAATGGTAATACCTTGCTCACGTTCTGCAACTAAACCATCTGTTGCTAAAGAAAAATCTAAATAATCGAAACCACGTTGTTTGCTTTTCTCTTCAATAGCTTCTAATTTATCGTCTGTTAAGGATTTTGTATCAAATAATAAACGCCCAATTAAGGTACTTTTACCATCATCTACACTACCTGCTGTTGCTATTTTTAAGTGCCCCAACCCAACCTTCCCCAAAGGAGAAGGAGTTGAGTTTGTTTGTGTTTTATTGCTATTCATAATTAAATCCTAACCTTCCCATTTCGACTGCGCTCAATGCAGACTTGGGGAAGGAACATTCTTGTGAAAAATGCTACTTTTTATTGATAATTAATATTTTTTTGTTTTCAAACTTGCTGACTTCCCCCTTTGGGGGATTGAGGGGGCTTTTAAAAATACCCTTGTTGTTTGCGCTTTTCCATTGCAGCTTCAGAGCGTTTATCGTCTATTCTTGCACCTCTTTCTGAAATGGAGGAATCTCTAATTTCTTCTACTACTTTATGGATATCTACTGCATGAGATAATACTGCTGCTGTACAGCTCATATCACCAACCGTTCTAAAACGAACCATTCTTTCTACTACCTCTTCTTCTTTATCTCTGTACACCACATCATCATCTGCCGACCAAATAAAACCATCTCTTAAAAAGGTTTTTCTCTTGTGTGCAAAATAGATAGACGGAATTTCGATATTCTCTTTTTGGATATAAGACCAAACGTCTAATTCTGTCCAATTTGAAATTGGAAAAACACGAACATTTTGCCCTAAATCTATTTTTCCGTTTAACATGTCAAACAATTCGGGACGTTGATTTTTTTCATCCCATTGACCAAAATCATCTCTAACAGAAAAGATACGTTCTTTGGCTCTTGCTTTTTCTTCATCTCTTCTTGCACCACCTATACAAGCATCAAAACCGAATTCTTCTATAGCATCTAACAAGGTTTCTGTTTGTAAAATATTTCTACTTGCGTATCTACCCGTTTCTTCTTTTACTCTCCCAGAATCGATATTATCTTGTACGTTTCTTACAATTAATTCAACGCCTAATTCTTTAACTAAATCGTCTCTAAATTTTATCGTTTCAGGAAAATTATGACCTGTATCTATGTGCATTAATGGAAACGGAATTTTAGCTGGATAAAATGCTTTTTGGGCTAGTCTTACTAACGTAATACTATCTTTTCCTCCAGAAAATAATAAAACAGGTTTTTCAAATTGCGCAACGACTTCTCTTAATATATAAATAGCTTCGCTCTCTAAAGCATCTGCCTGTAATGTTCTTTGATTCATAATTGTGTATTTTAGATATGCAAACCACATTCTCTGTTACTTTCTACTTTTGTAGGATCAAAATATTTGAACTCATTTGGCAAATTGTATTGCTCTAAATATGTGTCTAAATCTTTGTCTGTCCAATGATAAAATGGGCTTATTTTTAGAACACCATCATTACTTTTCGATACAATATTGATACTGTCTCTAAAAGCGGTTTGCCCTTTTCTTAAGTTGGTAAACCAAACATCTGGTTGATGTTCTTTCATTGCTCTAGAAAATGGTTCTAATTTTACTTGTTTTGTAAACAGTGCATGTTTTTTATCATCTATAGATGGAACTCCTAACACCACATTTCTATGGGCCACAGTTTGCTTAGGCACAAATAAATGGATGTTTAAATTCAATTTTTCGATAAGCTCTTCTGCATGTCTATAAGTTTGTACAGTATTATAACCTGTATCGCACCAAATTACCTTAATATCTTTTTTTACTTCTGTTACTGCATTTAAAATAGCTACTTCATAAGGTCTGAAATTGGTTGTAATTAAAGGATTTTCTGCTATTGAAACTGCCCATTTTACAATATCTAAAGGATTTTTATCAGATAAAAAATCATTAATTTCTTCAATATTCAAGTTCATTATTTTCCCCATTTTATTTTATTCCAAATTCGTTCATGAAAAAAGTACAACACCAATTTTGTTAAAAAATCTATAGAAGCAATAGAAGTTGCTAGTGCAATTTCTCCTGTTAAAATATAGGAAACCACCAAGGTATCTAGAGTCCCTATAAGTCTCCAACTTAATGCTTTTATAACACTACGCAAAGGTTTTTCGGAGACCCTAACCTCTTCAAAACCTTTGCTTTGTGTTTTTTTACTAAAAATCATTTGATCTAAAATCATAAATATTTAATAAACAATTCAAATAACCCTACTGTTTTAGTAGGGATTACAAACATACTTTATAAAATGGAACTTATAGGTATAAAATTAAATTATTTTCTTATTACCCTATAGATTTAATAGATTAATAAAAATAAGAAGGTTTTATTATTAATATAAAAATGAATAAACTAAAAGTTAAAGAATAAAAAAGTAGAACTATGGGATTATCACTGGCATAAATCTGCCAAAGAGGTGTTTCTAAAGATTTGCAATGTATTGTCTCTTACTTGCAACATTAATTTATGCACTGCACAGGTGTTTTCGTCTGGGCAATCATCACATTTTTCATAAAAATTTAGACTCACACAAGGCACCATAGAAATTGGACCTTCTAATACACGCATTATGGTAGTCATTTGAATTTCTGAGGCATCTTTTAGTAAATAGTAGCCACCACCTTTTCCTTTTTTAGAGCCTAAAATTCCGTTTTTTTTAAGAGTAAGTAAAATACTTTCTAAAAATTTTAAGGAGATATTTTCATTTTTAGATATGGTAGCAATTTGCACAGGCACTTTATTTTCTTGTTTTACCAAAAAAGTAAGTGCTTTAATACCGTATTTTGTTTTTTTAGAAAGCATATTTCAAAAATACGCAAATTTAATTATTTACGCATTTAGTGCTTGTTCTAAATCTGCAATAATATCTACAATATTTTCTAAACCTACAGAAACCCTAACCAAACCTTTTGTAATACCTACTTCTAACCTGTCTTTTTCAGACAATCTCCCATGCGTTGTAGATGATGGATGCGTAACAATAGTTCTAGTATCACCCAAATTTGCAGATAAAGAACACATTTTAATATGGTTTAAAAATTTTCTACCTGCTTCTATACCTCCTTTTAGTTCAAAAGCTACAATGTTACCTCCTATTTTCATTTGTTTTTTTGCAATTTCATATTGCGGATGAGATTTTAAAAAAGGATATTTTACTAATTCTACATGCTCATTTTCCTCTAAAAACTGTGCAACTTTCAGCGCATTTTCAGAATGTTTTTCTACTCTAATAGCCAACGTTTCTAGACTTTTAGACAAAACCCAAGCATTAAAAGGAGACATTGCTGGCCCAGTATTTCTTGCAAACAAATAAATTTCTTGCATTAAATCTTTGGACCCCACTGTAACACCCCCTAATACACGACCTTGCCCATCAATTAATTTAGTAGCAGAGTGAATTACCAAATCTGCACCAAACTTAATAGGTTGTTGTATGTAAGGTGTTGCAAAACAATTATCAACAATAAAAATTAAATTATGTTTTTTAGCAATTTTACCAATCAATTCTAAATCTAAAATATCAACAGCAGGGTTTGTAGGTGTTTCTATGTATAAAATTTTGGTGTTTGGCTGAATTAAACTTTCTACCAAATCTACCTCGTTTACTTTAAAATAAGAAGTTTCTATATTCCATTTTGGTAAAAATTTGGTAAACATAGAATGTGTAGAACCAAATACAGATCTACAAGAAACCACATGATCTCCTGCATTTAATAAGGCAGCAAATGAAGTGAAAATTGCAGACATGCCTGTTGCAAAAGCATAACCAGCTTCTGCACCTTCCATGTGTACAATTTTATCTACAAACTCAGTGGTATTTGGATTTGTAAACCTACTATATAAATTACGTTCTTTTTCTTCTGCAAAAGAAGCCCTCATTTCTTCTGCATCGTTAAAAACAAAACTAGAGGTTACATATAAAGGTGTAGAATGCTCTGAAAACTGACTTCTTTCTGTTTGAATTCTTATGGCTTCTGTTTCGAAATGTTTGTACATTTTGGTTGTTCGTTGTTCGTTATTGGTTGTTAGTTGTTGGTTGTTGGATTTTGGTGCTAACTAACCACGAAAAACCATCAATAAAAAACTAATTATTATGTTTTGCCAATCTTAAAATATCACCAAAAACGCCTCTTGCTGTTACTTTATTTCCTGCTCCTGCTCCTTGTATTACAATTGGTTGCTCTCCATAAGATTCTGTATAAATCTCGAAGATTGCGTCTGAACCTTTTAAAGAGCCTAAAGGTGAATTTTTAGAAACAGAAACCAATTTTACATCTAAGTTTCCTGTTTCTTTTGATAAATCTCCACTTAACTCTCCAATGTAACGTAAAACGTAGTTTTCTTGTTGATTTTCTTTTAGCTGTTGATATTCTTCGTTCATCAATTCTAAATTAGATAAAAAATAATCAACCGTACCTTCTCTTAAATTTTCTGGAATTAAATTGTTAATATTCACATCCTCAAACTCATTTTCTAATTCTAATTCTCTCGCTAAAATTAATAATTTTCTAGCTACATCATTACCCCCTAAATCTTCTCTTGGGTCTGGTTCTGTAAAACCAGCTTCGATTGCGTCTTTTAAAACTTTTGAAAAAGAAACATCTTGTTCAGAAAAGGTATTGAATAAATAGCTTAAACTTCCAGAAAAAACTCCTCTAATTTTTGTGATATTTTCTCCAGATTCATGTAATAAACGAATGGTATCAATTAAAGGTAAACCTGCACCAACATTGGTTTCGTATAGATATTGTTTTTTATATTCTTTTAATTTAGAACGTATTTCTTTGTAAAAATCAAAAGACAGTGTATTGGCAATTTTGTTACAAGAAACCAAATCGAAACCGGCTTCTATTAACGGAATATAATTTTCTACAAATGAAACACTTGCCGTATTATCTACCGCAATTAAATTTTCAAAATGATGTGTTTTTACAAACTCTATAATATCATTTACATTAGTTGTATCTTCGCCTTTTTCTTCTAAATCTTGTTCCCAATTTTTGGTAACACCATTTTTTTCTAGCAATATTTTTTTAGAATTTGCCACTGCAAAAACATTTAATTGAATTTTTCTACGCTCTAAAACAGAAGGTGCATTTTCTATAATTTGATGTATTAGAGTACCACCAACTAAACCTTTCCCAAAAATGGCAATATTTACTTTTTTTGCGACTCCAAAAACTTGTCCATGAATTACGTTTACTGCTTTGTGCAATTCGGTTTTTTTAACTACCAAACTCACATTTTTACCGGTAACTGTATTATTGAATAATACAGGAGTGATTTGGTTTTTAATTAAGGCATTGTATGGTAAATGAAACTCACTTAAATCTTGCCCAATTATAGAAATTACTGCAACATCGTCAACAATAGAAATCTGGTTTACATCTTGCGCATAAAAATCGTTTTCAAATTCTCTTTCCAGTGCTAAAACAGCTTCATTTGCTCGATTTCCGTCAATTATTAAACCAATTCCTCTTTCTGAAGAACCTTGAGAAATGATGCTTACACTTATATTTTTTTCGCTTAAAGCTTTAAAAATACGTGCATCTACACCTACTTTACCTAACAAACCTCTTCCTTCGAAATTTAACAAAGAAACATTGTTAATTGTAGAGATAGAATTGATTCCTTTTTCGGAGGATTCTGCAGTAATTAAGGTGCCTTTATCTTCTTTTTGAAAAGTGTTTAAAATACGTAGATTGATATTTTTTTCTAATAACGGAATAATGGTTTTTGCATGTAAAATAGTTGCTCCAAAATTTGCCAATTCATTGGCTTCTGAGAAAGATAATTTTTCTATTTTTTTAGCATCAGCCACTAAATCAGGATTTGCAGTAAAAATTCCACTTACATGCGTGTAGTTTTGTAACTCATCTGCATCTAAATAATTGGCAATTAAAGCAGCAGTATAATTGCTGCCATTTCTTCCTAAAGTTGTGGTTTCTCCTTTTTCATTAGATGCAATAAAACCTGAAAGAATGTGTACAGGTTTAGTATTTTCGTTAAAATATGCAATTATATTTTCTGAAGATAAGGCATGAATAGGTTGTGCATTACCAAAGTTTTCATCGGTAATAATTAAATTTCTGGTATCTGCAAATTTTGCTACAACACCCTTTTCTTCAAGTAAACTAGCAACTAATTTTGTTGATAATAATTCGCCTTGTGCTAAAACTTCATCTTTAATTTTATTACTATAATCTCCTAATAAAGAAACACCCTCGAAAATAGTTTCTAAGGTTTTAAATTCTTTACTAAAATCTACTTTTTTACTTGGTTCTTGTTGATAAGCTTTTAAAGCATCTAAAGTTGTTTTATACGCTTCTTTTTTAGCCGCTTTTTCTAAAATAGCCTCCAAATCGTTGGTTGTAGTTCCTCTAGCAGAAACAACTACCGTAAACTTTTCGCCTTTTTTATGTTTGTCTAAAATAATTTCTATGGTGTTTTGCAATCCTTTTCCGTTGGCTAAAGATTTGCCACCAAACTTTATTACTTTCATCTTTTTTGCACTATAATCTTTATTGAATATAGGTTCTATTATTTTCTGTAGTTGATCATATTCGATTAAAAATGCATCATGACCATGTACAGAATTTATTTCGTTATAGGTAACATTTTCTTTTGTTAATGCTAACTTTTTATGGGTTTCTCTGTTTTCTTCGGCTGTAAAAAATAAATCTGAATCTACACCTATAATGTGAATATTTGCTTCAACTTTATCTAAAAGACTGCTGTTTTTTTCTTCATTTTGAGTAACATCAATACTTTTTAGCAATTGATTCATCAACTTATAAGAAGATAATTGGTAACGTTCTTGCAACTTTTTGCCATGATGCAACAACCAACTCTCCACATTAAAAATATCTGAATTTTCTTTTTTAGTTCGATGAAAACGCTCTTTAAAAGATTCTGGTGTTCTGTAACACAACATCGCATGCATTCTTGCATCGTGCACAGGGTTACTAGAATTTACCAAAAATTGCTCTTGTATTTGACAATTGGCAATTAACCAATCTGTAGATTTCCAGTCTGTGGCAATGGGTAAAAAATGTTGCGTTAATTTATTATTTAAAGCAACCATTTCCCAAGCAATTCCACCACCTAAAGAACCACCAATTAATGCAAATAATTTATTTATTTTAAGTTTTTTTAATCCTTCAATAAAAATTCTAGCAACATCTCTGGCTATAAAATCTTTATAATTTTCAATTAAAAAACCATCGAAACCATTTCCAGGAATATTGAAAGATAAAATACTGTAAACCTCTGTATTTATGGCTTTTTCTTTTCCTACAATATCAATCCACCAACCATTTTTGCCAGCAACATCACTGTTTCCTGTTAATGCATGATTGATTAAAACCACCGGTGCTGTACCTAAATCTTGACCAAAAATTTGGTAACTTAAATTCAACTCAGGAATTTTAGTCCCCAATTCTGTGGTAAAATTTTTAATTTTGATATGTTGTAATGGATATTCCAAATTTAAAGTATAAAATTTCACAGGTTTTAAAAACCTGTGAAATTCGTTTTTTTTCTAATTATATTTCTGAAAAAGCGGCTTTTAAATCTGCTTTTAAATCTTCTAAATCCTCAATACCAACAGACAATCTAATTAAATCTTGAGACACACCTGCACTTTCTTGAGCTGCCTCATCTAATTGTTGATGTGTTGTACTTGCTGGATGAATAATTAACGATTTTGTATCGCCAATATTTGCCAATAAAGAGAATATTTTAGTTTTATCTGCAATTGTTTTTGCAGCTTCAAAACCTTTTTTTGGTCCAAAAGTTACAATTCCACTTTGCCCTTTTGGTAAGTATTTTTTAGCTAAGGCATTGTATTTATTACTCTCTAAACCAGGATAGTTTACCCAAGCAACTTCCTCTTGTTGTTCTAACCATTTTGCCAATTCTAGTGCATTTTCTGAATGTTTTTGAATTCTAACAGGCAATGTTTCCAAACCTTGAATAATATTAAATGCATTTGTTGGACTTAAAGCTCCACCAAAATCACGTAAACCTTCTAAAATTAATTTAAAAGTATAAGATGCTGCTCCTAAAACATCATGATATTTTAATCCATGATATCCTGCAGATGGTTCTGTAAACTCAGGGAATTTACCATTAGCCCAGTTAAAAGTTCCAGCATCTATAATTGCGCCTCCTAAAGATGTTCCTTGACCACCAATATATTTTGTAAGTGAATGAATTACGATATTTGCACCGTGTTTGATTGGGTTTAATAAAGCTGGTGTTGCTACTGTATTATCAACTATAAAAGGAACTTCTGCTTTTTTTGCTTGTATAGAAATTGCTTCTAGATCTAATACATCTAATTTAGGATTTCCTAAAGATTCTACAAAAAAGGCTCTTGTATTATCTTGAACAGCAGTTTCAAAACTTTCAGGGTTTGAAGCATCTACAAAAGTAGTTGTAATACCAAATCTTGGTAATGTAACGCTTAAAAGATTGTAAGTTCCACCATATAAACTACTAGAAGCCACAATATGATCTCCAGCTTTTAACAAGGTTAGCAAACCAGTTGAAATGGCCGCTGTACCAGAAGCAAAAACTACAGCTCCAATACCACCTTCTACAGCCGCTAAACGATCTTGCAAAATTTGATTGGTTGGGTTGTTTAACCTTGTGTAAATAAACCCTAATTCTTGTAGCGAAAAAAGATTTGCTGCATGTTCTGAATTGTTAAAAACATACGATGATGTTTGGTAAATTGGCACTGCTCTTGTACCTCCATTGGCTGCTACATCATGTCCTGCGTGCAACGCATTGGTTGCTAATTTTTGTGTACTCATTTTTCTATTTTTTTTGAGTTAATTTAAATTCCTGTCTGTTCAGGAACAGTTTTTAAAAGAAACACAATTTTTAAATTGTGAATCAATTTCTGATTAAACCAAAAGTCAAATGCATCAGATTCTTTTTTTTGCTGATGTACTTACTAGAAAAATGTTATTAAGAATTATTCAATTACACGAACGTGCAATTGTTTTGGGTTATCTATCTAATTTCTGATAAATGAATCTGAAACTAAGTAGAATTTAGCACCTTCTTTTCCTCTTGAAAAGGGTTGCTAAGGCTTCAAAGGGTCTAATCCCTCCACCTTTCTTGATAACATTTCAATAAGTTATTGAACTTTGTGAATGCAAATATATGTTTAGAAAAATTTAATATCCAAATTAAAAAGTAGTTTTTTTAATTTTAATACAGATTCTTTAATTAAAAGCTCAAAAAATTCATCATTCTTTAAAAAGAAAAGTATAAAGAGCCTAATATTGTTTAATTAATGATACTATCAAAAAAAATTATTGTAAAATTATGTTCAATTATATTTTTATAATGTAGCTTTGCACCAAACTTAGAGGAAAAATTTGAACTGATTGCAACCTCATTAAAAAAATGCTAAAGCAGTAAATCCCTACTTCTTTTAGCGACCTTGCAATCAAAATTTATTTTTCATTTAAATTATTTTAAATAAAAAAACAATATTATGTCATATTTATTTACCTCAGAAAGTGTTTCTGAAGGACACCCAGATAAAGTTGCAGATCAAATTTCTGATGCATTAATAGATAATTTTTTAGCTTTTGATAAAAGTAGTAAAGTTGCTTGCGAAACCATGGTTACAACAGGACAAGTTGTTTTGGCTGGTGAAGTCAAATCTAAAACTTATTTAGATGTTCAACAAATTGCTAGAGACGTAATTAATAAAATTGGTTATACCAAGGGAGAATATATGTTTGATGGAAATTCGTGTGGGGTTTTATCTGCCATACACGAACAATCTCCAGATATTAACCAAGGTGTAGATAGATCTAGCCCAGAAGAACAAGGTGCAGGAGACCAAGGTATGATGTTTGGTTATGCAACAGATGAGACAGAAAATTACATGCCTTTGGCGTTAGAATTATCTCATAGATTACTTAAAGAATTGGCTGCTTTAAGAAGAGAAAATAATGATATTACTTATTTAAGACCAGACGCAAAAAGCCAAGTAACTATTGAGTATTCTGATGACAATAAACCTCAAAGAATAGACGCTATTGTTATTTCTACACAACATGATGATTTTGATAAATCTGATGATGTCATGTTAGCAAAAATCAAAAAAGATATCGTAGAAATTTTAATTCCGAGAGTGGTTGCAAAACTACCAAATCACATTCAAAAATTATTTACAGATAATATTACCTACCATATAAACCCAACTGGTGTTTTTGTAATTGGAGGGCCTCATGGAGACACTGGTTTAACAGGAAGAAAAATTATTGTTGATACTTATGGTGGTAAAGGTGCACATGGTGGAGGTGCTTTTTCTGGAAAAGACCCAAGTAAAGTGGATAGGTCTGGAGCATACGCAACAAGACATATTGCTAAAAACTTAGTTGCAGCAGGTCTTTGTAAAGAGGTTTTAGTACAAGTTTCTTATGCTATTGGAGTAGCAAAACCAACAAGTATTAATGTAGAAACTTACGGAACATCGAACGTAGATTTAACTGATGGAGAAATTAGTAAAAAAGTAGCAGGTATTTTTGATATGCGTCCTTATTTTATAGAACAACGTTTAAAATTAAGAACACCTATTTACTCAGAAACTGCAGCTTATGGACACATGGGAAGAACTCCTGAAATTAAAACAGTTACGTTTACAAATCCAATGGGAGAAACTGTTTCTGAAGAAGTAGAAACCTTTACCTGGGAAAAATTAGATTATGTAGAAAAGATTAAACAAACATTTAATCTTTAAAAAATAAAACCTTTATTTAAAGCCTTTAGAGTTCATTCTAAAGGCTTTTTTTGTGTTGAATTTTAACAAAAAAAAGCAAATCTCTTTAACAAAAATTTAAGAATGCATCCTAATCAGTTTACCTAACTTCGGGTATACTAATTTAAATCAAATTTATAATGACCAAAAAAGTCCTAATCAAACTTCTTTTAGTTGCTTTTGTATTCGGTTTTTCAACAGAAACTGCTGCTCAATTCTGGAAGAAAAAGAAAAAAGAAGCCCCAAAAACAGCTGCTAAACCTAAGCCTAAAAAAGGAGACATTCAACCTTACAGTAAAGTTGTAACTAAAAAGCATAAAACAGACGAGGGTCTGTTTAAAGTACATACCAAAGACGATAATTATTTATTCGAAATACCAGATTCTCTTTTAAGAAGAGAAATGTTAATGGTTACAAGAATAGCTAAAACTGCAAGTAATATTGGTTTTGGTGGTGGTAAAACCAACACACAAGTTTTACGCTGGGAGAAAAAAAATAAAAATATCTTATTAAGAGTCGTATCTCATGATGTAGTTGCTGATACAATTTTACCAGTGCATGAAGCGGTAGTAAACTCTAATTTAGAACCTATTTTATTTTCTTTTCCAATTAAAGCTTTTAGTAAAGATTCTACTGCAACAGTAATAGATGCGACGTCTTTATTTTCTACAGACGTAAAACCTTTAGGCTTTCCTTCTTTTTACAGAAAAAGATACCAAGCTACAAGAATGGATAAAACACGTTCTTACATAGAAAGAGTAAGTAGCTATCCAAGAAATATAGAAGTAAGACATGTAAAAACATATCTTGCAAACAAAGCCCCATCTAATAGTGCTGTAGGGTCTATAACTTTAGAAATGAGTAATTCTATGGTTTTATTACCAAAAGTACCAATGAAACGAAGATATTTTGATGAGCGAGTTGGTTGGTTTGCAAGAGGACAAACTGATTATGGCTTAGAAGCTCAAAAAAGTAAAACAGTTACTTATTTAGACAGATATCGTTTAGAAGTTAAAGAGGAAGATATTGAGAAGTTTAAAAGAGGAGAACTTGTAGAGCCAAAAAAACAAATTGTATATTATGTAGATAGAGCAACACCAGAAGAGTGGGTTCCTTACATTATACAAGGTGTAAACGATTGGCAAGTTGCTTTTGAAGCTGCAGGTTTTAAAAATGCAATTGTTGGTAAAAGAGCACCAACTAAAGAAGAAGATCCAGAATATAGTCCAGAAGATGTACGTTATTCTGTAATTAGATATTTAGCTTCTCCTATACCAAACGCAAACGGACCTCACGTAAGTGATCCCCGTTCTGGAGAAATTTTAGAGTCTGATATAAACTGGTACCATAATGTAATGACATTATTACACAACTGGTTCTTTATACAAACTGCAGCCATTAACCCAGATGCACGTGGAAATGAATTTAAAACAGAAGTTATGGGACGTTTAATACGATTTGTATCTTCTCATGAATTAGGACATACTTTAGGATTGCCTCATAATATGGGGAGTTCTGTTGCTTATCCTGTAGATTCTTTACGCTCTGCAACATTTACAAAAAAATATGGAACAGCACCCTCTATTATGGATTATGCACGTTTTAATTATATAGCGCAACCTGATGATGAAGATGTAGCTTTAATGCCTAATATTGGCGTGTATGATAAGTATGCAATTGCTTGGGGATATAGACCTATTTTAAATAAAACTGCTAAAGAAGAAAAACCAATTTTAGATGCTTGGATTTTAAAACATGCTGGAGACCCAATGTACAGATTTGGTCACCAACAAGCTGGTGGTGTTGTAGACCCTAGCTCTCAAACGGAAGATTTAGGAGATGACGCAATGAAAGCTTCTATGTATGGTATTAAAAATTTAAAAAGAATTTTACCTAGATTGGAAGAATGGACTTCCGAAAAAGGAAAAAATTATGATGAGTTATCTACCATGTATGGCCAATTATTAAGTCAGTTTAATAGATATATGGGGCATGTTTCTGCAAACATTGGTGGTGTTTATGAATATTACAAGACATCTGACCAAGAAGGAGCTGTATATACACATGTAGATAAAGCAAAACAGAGAGAAGCTTTACAATTTGTAATTAATGAGTTATTTAAAACTCCTACCTGGATGTTAGACGAAAATATTTTTAGCAAAACAGAATTTTCTGGCTCTATAGAAAGAGTTAGAGGTTTACAAGCGAGAACCCTAAATAACATTTTAGATGCTGGTAGAATGGCTAGAATGATTGAAAACGAAACTTTAAATGGATCTTCAAAAGCTTACACATTAGTTACCATGATGAATGATTTACGCAAAGGTGTTTGGAATGAAGTTTACTCTGGACGCTCTATAGATACTTATAGAAGAAATTTACAAAGAGCTCATTTAGATAGATTAAACTACTTATTAAACGAAGCTAAAAACCAAAGAGGTACAAACCGTGGTTACTTTAAGCAAAGTGGAATTACCATCAACCAATCTGATGTTAAATCTGTTTTAAGAGGAGAATTAAAACGCTTGCAAAAGGATGTTAAAAGGGCCATGAATAGTGGTAACACTTTAAGACGTTACCATTTACAAGATGTAGTAGACAGAATTGATATGATTCTAGAACCTAAATAAAAATCACCATTTTTTTACACAAAACCTCATCTATAATGATGAGGTTTTTTTTTAAAAAAATGAACTATCTACTATATAAAAAAAATCTTATATATCTAGATTATATAGACTATAGTAATTGACACTATCCTAAAAACTGTGTAAGTTTAAAAATTCAGAGTTAAATTTTTAAATTCTATTTTCTTCATTTTCAGCCGCTACAATTTCTTGATTAAATTCTTCTAAAACTTTTGATATTGCTTCATTAATTCTTGTAGACTCTGTATCATATTTTGGGTTGATGGCTTTTTTTTCTGGAAAATTTTCTATTGTAACAGTAGTCGATGGAAATGCAAAATCTACACCCAGTGCTTTTGCTAATTTTATAATTGCAATATGTAATCTATGCTTAGAAGATTGCTCTACACCCCAGGCCAAACTTTTAAAATATACATTTACCATTACTAATAATGCAGAATCACCAAAACCTGTAAACTCTACATTGTAAGAATCTGAACGTGTTTCTGGATGTGCTATTATAATTTCTCTAACACCTTTTACAAAAGCTTCTATTAATTCTGGTGGTGTATCATAACGCAAACCTAAATTTGTATTATAACGTCTAAACAATCGTAAACCTTTGTTATTAATAACAATTTCAGACAATTTACTATTGGGTATTTGGTATACAGAAGTATCTGCAGCGCGCACTCTTGTAGATCTAAAACCAACTTTTTCTACGGTACCTACAACTTCACTTGCTTCAATCCAATCTCCTATATGAAAGGGTTTGTCTAAAAAAATCATAATGGTACCTATTAGATTTTTTACAGTGTCTTGAGATGCTAAAGCGAATGCCAACCCTCCTATGGTTGCTCCTGCTAACATTGTGGTTGTATTTACACCAAAAAGTGTTAGCAACCTAAAAACACCAATTAAAATAACTAAACCTGTAAAAAAGTTATTTACGATAGGGGCTAATTGATCATCTAACTTATTATGTGTAGTTTCTGTGTATTCGCTGTAAATTTTCATAATTACTTTTACAAGCTTTAAGAAAACATAAATCCAAAAAACAGTTGCAGCTATATTAAGGGCTAAGAATACCCAGGTATTAATTTCTAAACTGAATTGTAAGGACGGAAATATTTTATCTACAAAAGCAGTTGTAATTAACAAACTAATTGGATGTGCTAATTTTTTTAAAACTGTATTTACCTCAAAAGAAGTGTTTTTCTGAATGACCGATTTTATTTTTTGCAGTACAAAAAAAGCAATTCTTTTTGCTACTAAAAACAAAATATAAGCCAAAACGAAAAGTAAAACTAAGGCAATAAACTGCCATATCTCTATCCCAAAAAACTTTTTATGTCCAGAAACTGGAATGATTTCTTGTATTTGTTGTACATACCAAGGAAAAACCTCTTTGTAAATATCGTCTATTTTTGCAATAGTTTCTGATGAATAATACCATTTATCGTCAACTTTTTCTACATAAATTTGTGGCATTCTTTGAGGAAATAAAACATATTTATAATAAGAAGAGTAGCCAATACTATCTTTGTAGTTAGGATTTGTAGGCACTCTATCTAAATCTACATACAACCCCTTGCCATCTAAAACTTGTTTTATTTTTATGGCCTTTTTTTCTGCTTTACTTTCAGATAACCCATAAATAGTTTTTGCCGCTTTTTTGGGTTGAAAAGAATCTGATTGTAGGAAATATAAATGCGTATAAATAATTGCATGTGGGCTACTTAAGTCTACTTTTACAGAGTCTTTATCTTGTACTTGAGCAAATACAAATAATGGAAAAATCAAGATAATATAGATGATATTTTTCATGTAAATAATTTAATTATTTATAAATAGAATTACAAATTTAATCTATTTGTTTTTTTTAAAGGCCTAAGAAGTATAAATATTAATAAATAGGTATCTATAATTAAACCTTTTTAAAGTTACTAGGTCCTAACAACATAAAACATTAATTAAAATTTAAAAAACATGAAAAAATTAGCAACAATTTTAGCATTTGTATTTGCTTTTACATTTACAACACAAGCACAAAAACAGAAAAAAAGAAGTCATAAAAGACCACAGCTTACCATTGAACAACATACTAATTTAGCAATTAAAAAAATGACCCTAGACTTAGATTTATCTGAAAACCAAAAGAACAAAATTAAGCCTTTAATTGCAGCTAAAATGACAGAGAGAAAAGCTTTTATGGAAAAAAGAAAAGAAGCTAGAAAAGAACGTAAAAAACCCACTGCAGACGAAGTTTATACTTTAAAGAGTAAAATGTTAGACAATCAAATTGCGATGAGAAATAGCATGAAAGAAATTTTAAATAAAGAGCAGTTTGAAAAGTTTGAGAAAATGCAGAAAGCAAGAAAAATACGGACAAAAAAAATGAAAATGAAAAAAATGCAAGAAAAAAGAGGTAAAAAAATGAGAAGAAAATAATTATACAATATCGTATTTATTTGAAATATAATACCCGGTTTCTAGATAGGGGTCGGGTTTTATTTTGAGAGTTATTTTCTGCGTTAAGGATAGAAATGGCATCCTTTTTTTTCTAGACTAGAAACAATATTTCAATTAAAAAAAACACTAAGTTTAAATAGAAAAGTGCTAAAAAAAATCAGTACAAAAAAAAGATAGAATGGATAGCCTGTTAAAACGCCCAAATAAAGATGAACTTATAAAAAAATAAAAGATTGTTAATCTTTAAACCAACTTGAATATTTTACATAATTGTTAGCAATTCTATCAATTTCGCCAGAGATTAATTCTTGAGAAATGTCTTTTACTTTTTTTGCAGGTATACCAGCGTAAATACTTCCACTTTCTATATGTGTATTCTTTGTAACTACAGCACCTGCTGCAATTATTGAGTTTGATTCTACAATACAATCGTCCATAATAATGCTACCCATACCAATCAAAACATTGTCTTTAATGGTGCAACCGTGTACAATTGCATTGTGACCAATTGAAACATTATTACCAATAATTGTGGGCGATTTTTGATATGTGGCATGAATTACAGCTCCATCTTGTATATTTACTTTGTTACCAATTTTTATAAAATGAACATCTCCTCTAATAACAGCATTAAACCAAACACTACATTCTTTGCCTATAGAAACCTCACCAACAATAGTGGCATTTTCTGCTATGTAACAATCTTTAAATATTTGTGGATGTTTACCTTTTACAGGTTTTATAATGGGCATAATTTTAGTTTTTTGGTGTTGGTTTTACAGGCATACAAATTTTGAAATTTTTACCTCAAATATCAATAGAATATATGACAAACTGATTGCCACTTGTATCAAATAATTCTTAAAGTAAGACATTAAATTAAAAGATAAAAAAAAATCTCGACACAATTTTTCTTTCCTTAAAATGACTCGAACTAAAAGACTAGAAACTTATTTTATTAATAATTTCTGTCCAATAGAAATGGTATTACCATCTAAATTATTGATTTCTTTAAGCAATTCTATAGTAATATTATTTTTTGCTGCAATTGCATATAGGGTATCTCCTTTTTGCACAATATAATAGTTTTTAGCTGTTTTTTGTATCACAATAGCCTGCTCTATTTCGTTGTTTTTATTCAGTTTTTTAACTTCCTTTTTAAATTTAGATTTTTTGAATTTATCAAACTCGTACAATTTATACTCTTTTATGATTTGAATCAATTTTACAGGATATTTTCTATCTGTAGCATAACCTGCCTTTCTTAATCCATAAGCCCATTTTTTGTAGTTTTTTATAGGGTAATCAAACAAAAAAGCATAACGTTTTCTTTGGGTTAAAAACAAAGAATGATCATTATAAGAGGTTTCTGGATATACGTATTTTCTAAAACATTCGCCTTTTTCATCATCATCATGATACACTCGTTCTCCTTTCCATTGTGTATGGCATTTAATACCAAAATGATTGTTAGATTTTAAAGCCAACTCACTTCTACCTCTACCAGATTCTAAAATACCTTGTGCCAAAGTTATGCTTGCTGGTATTTTATATTCGTGCATTTCTTGTACAGCAATAGGTGCATATTTTTTAATATAAGCAAGGGTTTGTTTATTTAATCGAGGATTTTTTTTAGCTAATTTTTTAGTAAATTCAACTTGATTTACAGAAGGTAATTCTTTAGGTTTTGGCTCTGCAATAACCACCCCTGTATTTTTTTTATGTATCACCTTTTTATTAGAACCACAACTTGCTAAAATCAATAATAATAGGAAACTGAAAAGTATTTTTAACTTCATAAATAATTAATTAGCGCTTTATTTTTTTGTTTTAATTTTTGATTGAAACCTGTAATACCCTGCAACCCTCCAGTATGAATTGCTAAAATTTTACTATTTTCTGGAAAATAATTTTTATGAACTAAATTTAAAATACCAAATAGCATTTTAGCTGTATAAATTGGGTCTAACTGAATTTTAGTTTGATCTGTAAAATTGTTTATAAAACGAATGAGCTCGTCATTATATTTTGCATAACCCCCAAAATGATAATTTTTTACGATAGTCCAATTATTGTTTTTGATGGTATATTTTTTTATTTCTTCGGCAAAAAAATCACCTTTTAAAGCAGGAAAACCTATTACCTTTTGATGCTTTTCTAAAGAATTAATAACACCAGAAATTGTACCACTTGTGCCAACTGCACAACAAATATAATCGAAATTATGATCTAATTTTGTTAAAATTTCTTGGCAACCTTTTACGGCCAAACAATTAGTACCTCCTTCTGGAATTAGATAAAAATCACCCAATTTATTTTTTAATTTTTCTACGAAACCAAGGCTATTTTTTTGTCGGTAATTTTCTCTAGAAACAAAATGGAATTTCATTCCGTTTTTATGGGCTTCTTGTAAAGTAGCATTATTAACTAGCGTTTCTTTTAAATTTTTAGCTAACTCATCTCCCCTAATAACACCAATGGTTTTAAAACCCGCCAACTTACCAGCAACAGCAGTTGCAACAATATGATTAGAAAAAGCTCCACCAAATGTAAGTAAGGTATTTTTTTTAAGTTTTTTAGCTTCTGTTAAATTGTACTTTAGTTTTCTAAACTTATTACCTGAAACAAAAGGATGGATTACGTCTTCTCTTTTTATGTAAAGTGTTACTTTTTTTTCTTCTAAAATAGGTAGATGAACGTGTTGATTTTCAGCAATAAAATCTTGAAAAAAAAAGGAATTGAGTTCTTTATGCATTTAAACACAAAAATAATAGTTATTTTTTTTAAACTATTAAAAAAACTTGTCATTGTCAATTTAAAAACAAATTTAATTCAAATTAAATCAAGATGTTTAAGGGGCTTATTTTTGAAAAAAATCTATTTATTCTGTAATTCAGTAGCTTTACGCTCTAACTCTGCTTGAAATTCTTCCATCACAGGTTTTACTGTACTTTCTGGTATGTCTGCTACTTTTATATACATTAAACCATCTACAGCATTGTTAAACTTTGGGTCTACATTAAAAGCTACCAAACGGGCATTTTGTTTTACATATTTCTTTAATAAAACTGGAATTCTTAATGCTCCTGGTTCAATTTCGTCTATAATTTTATCAAACTTTTGCATGTCTGCTTTAGTAGCATCAAATACAAAGTCTTTATCACCATCTTTTAGTTTTACCTTGTATTCTTTTTTGGCATAAATATATTGGGCAATGTATGGGTCGTAATAATGAGATTTCATAAACTCAATCATTAACGATTTAGAAAAATCTGAAAATTGATTGCTAATAGAAACACCACCCATTAAATATTTATATTCTGGATAACGTAAAGTAACATGTACAATTCCTTTCCACAATAAAAATAGTGGCATGGGTTTTTGTTGATATTCACTTACAATAAAAGCACGTCCCATCTCTATGGTATTGCTCATCATTTGGTGTAATTCTGGTTCTATTTTAAACAAGGTTTGCACGTAAAACCCATTGATACCATACTTTTTAAAAATATCTTTACCAAGTCCCATTCTATAAGCTCCTACCAAACAACTAGCTTCTCTATCCCATAAAAAAAGGTGGGAGTAATATTTATCGTACTTATCTAAATCTAAAGATTTATTGGTGCCCTCACCTACTTCTCTAAACGTGATTTCTCTTAACCTACCAATTTCATGCAATAGATTTGGTATTTCTTTAGCGCCCGCAAAAAACACTTCGTAGTTTTTACTTTCTAATAATCTACTATTCTTAGCTCTTAAAATATTTACTTCGTTAATAAATGAATCTACATTTTTTTGAGCAGCAATTTTTTTTGCTGGCTTTTTAATTTTTATATTTTGAGTAGAAATTAGTTTGTGAGCTTTTTCAAAAGGATTTGCCAACATATAGGTTTTCTTTCTTATAAACTCACAAAAAGACGGAATGTCTTTAAAATCACTTTGGTCTTTTACAGAAATTGGTTTTCCTATTCTAACTCTTACAACTCTACCTCCTTGAGAAATCACTTCTGATGGTAATTTAGCTGTTCTTAACGTATCTGAAATTTTAGATAAAAAGTAAAAAAGTTTACTATTTTGGGCATGAAAATATATAGGAATAACAGGTACTTCTGCCTTTTTTATCAATTTAACTGCACCTTCTTCCCAAGGCTTATCTACTTTTAATTTACCATCTTTATAGGTAGACACCTCTCCTGCAGGAAAAATTCCCAAAGGTTTTCCTTCTCTTAAATGTGATAAAGCACTTTTAATTCCTGCTACACTAGATTTTACGTCCTTTCTGGTTTCAAAAGGATTTACGGGCATTACATAAGGCTTTAATGGCGCTATTCTATGTAGTAAAAAGTTGGCAATTATTTTATAATCAGCTCTTTTTTCTATCAATAACTTTAATAGTAAAACGCCATCTATCCCCCCTAAAGGATGATTAGAAATTGTAATAAAAGGACCTTCTTTTGGTATTCTTTTAAGATCATCTTCTGGAACTTCAAACTTTATATTACAATCGTCTAAAACACCGTTTAAAAAATCTAGTTCAGATTTATTTTTATTCTTATCGTAAATTTTATTAATGGTAGATATACGAAGTATTCTTAATAAAATCCATCCTACAAAAGTACCTAGAAATCTAAATTTCTGAATACCAATTACTTGTGCAATTTCTTTAGAGGTTACTAATGCCATAAAATACTATTAGAGCTTCATACAAACATACTAAAAAAATGAAATAGGAATTCAATTATTTTGCATCCAAAACAATTTGCATAGTTTCCTTATTAACTTGCGTTAACAAAAAAGTACCTTTTTCTTGTATACTTTCAATTGCTTTGTCATCAAAATGACGCACTGTATACAAATCTACTTTCTTTTGTACGTCTATTTTAAATTCCGTTTTTAGTTCTTCGTAAAAACTATCAAACTTATTAAATTTATTATCTATACAGATAGAAAAACTAATAGCCGAATTTTGTATTAGATTGGTTTTTAATTGATAATCGTGTAATTTCTTAAAAATATAACTAATATTATTTTCTACCATAAAAGTAAAGTCTAAAGCAGAAATAGATACTAAAATTTGATTTTTCTTAACAATAAAACAAGGTATTAAAGGCTCTAAATTAGACCCTTTAGAAATTCTTGTACCAGCTTCTTTTGGGTTTACAAAAGAACGTACTAATAATGGGATTTCTTTTTGTTGTAAAGGCTGTAAAGTTTTGGGGTGAATTACAGATGCTCCATAAAATGCCATCTCTATAGCTTCTTGGTAAGAAATTTGTTTTAACAAAGTAGTATCTTCAAAAACGCGTGGGTCTGCATTTAAAACACCAGGTACATCTTTCCAAATAGTTACGTTGTCTGCATTTAAACAATATGCAAAAATACCAGCTGTATAATCAGATCCTTCTCTACCTAAAGTGGTTGTATTTTCTGTATCGTTTGCAGCTATAAAACCTTGTGTAATGTTTAATTTAGAAGCATCTACTTTCTTAGAAATAAGTTCTTGGGTTAAGTTCCAATCAACTTTTGCATCTCTATAATTACTATCTGTTTTTATGTAATTTCTTACATCGAACCAATTATTTGCTACACCAATTTTTTCTAAATAAGCACTAACAATTTTGGTAGATAACAACTCACCAAAACAAATAATTTGGTCGTACACATAATTATATCTTTGCGATGTATTTCTAGCTAAAAACCAACTTAACTCGCCCAATAAAATATCTATTTCTTTATAAATTGGAGCCTCTTTTTCAAATAAATCATCCATGATAGCTTTATGAAAATCTTCTATAACTCCTAATTTTTCAGATAAATTATCTGTTTTGTTATAATAAGCTTCTATTACGTCTTCAAAAGCATTGGTAATTTTACCCATTGCAGAAACTACAACTAATGTATTTTCTGTACCTTCGGATTGTAAAATGTTTGTAACATTTTTTACGCTTACAGCATCCTTTACAGATGCACCTCCAAATTTAAAAATTTTCATTTCTAATTATTTTCAATAAATTTTGCTAAGTTTTCTTTATTCATTTGCACCACAGACCAATCATTTAAATAGGTTGCTCCTGTGCTTTTGTAAAAATTAACTGCGTTGGTATTCCAATCTATAACTTCCCAAGCAACTCTATTAAAATTATGATCGTAAGCATATTTTAAAACAGCTGTATACAAAGCTTTGCCTGCTCCAATTTTTTGTCTACTTTTTGTAACAATTAAATCCTCTAAATGTATGGTTTTTCCTTTCCAAGTAGAATATCTTTCATAAAACAAAGCAATACCAATTACTGTATTATTTTCTTCTGCAACAAATAATTTAAACTTTGGGCGCTCAGAAAAACCATCATTTAATAAATCTTGTACAGTAATTTCTACCGCATCTGGTTCTTTTTCAAAAACTGCCAATTCTGTAATTAAATCGTGCACCGCTTGTACATCTTTTTCTATTGCTCTTCTAATTATAAAACTCATTTTTACAAATTTTATACAAAGATAGTTTATTTGATACTTGACAAAATTTTTTGAATATTTTACACATTTTTTTATGATTTGTTTAAAAAAACAGGTAAATTAACTGATGTAAAAAATTAAATAGTAAAAAAAAAATAACATATTTGTATTAAGAACCATATCTATTAAAATGACGCATAAAAAACAAACTCTTGGCGAATTTATTATTGAAAATCAACACGCATTTAAATACACTTCTGGTGAGCTTTCTAGGCTTATAAACTCTATTAGGTTAGCTGCAAAAGTAGTAAATCATGAGGTGAATAAAGCTGGTTTGGTAGATATTATTGGTGCCATTGGCGGCACAAATATTCAAGGTGAAGATCAACAAAAGTTAGACGTTTATGCCAATAATAAATTTATACAAACCTTAACCAAAAGAAACATTGTTTGTGGTATTGCAAGTGAAGAAGAAGATAGCTTTATAACGATTAACAGTCAAGATGAGAATCATCAAAATAAATATGTGGTTTTAATTGATCCTTTAGACGGTTCTTCTAACATCGATGTAAATGTTTCTGTAGGTACCATTTTTTCTATATACAGACGCGTAACACCTGTTGGAACACCTGTACAATTAGAAGATTTTTTACAAGAAGGAAATAAACAGGTAGCTGCAGGTTATATCGTTTACGGAACCTCTACAATGTTGGTATATACAACTGGAGATGGTGTGAATGGTTTTACCTTAAACCCTGCAATTGGTTCGTTTTATTTATCGCATCCAAATATGACTTTTCCAGAAGATGGCAGTATTTACTCTGTAAATGAAGGTAATTATTTAGATTTCCCTTTAGGAATAAAAAAATACATAAAATATTGTCAAGAAGAAGATGGAGACAGACCTTACACGAGTAGATATATTGGTTCTTTAGTATCAGATTTTCACAGAAATATGATTAAAGGAGGTATTTATATGTATCCAAAAGGCTCTAGAAATCCAAATGGGAAATTACGTTTGCTTTATGAATGTAACCCAATGGCATTTTTAGCAGAACAAGCTAATGGTAAATCTTCCGATGGTTATACAAGAACCTTAGATGTTATACCAACAGAACTTCATCAAAGAGTTCCTTTTATTTGCGGTAGTAAAAATATGGTAGAAAAAGTAGAGGAGTTTATGAAAATATATGGCGAATAAATTGTTCTTATACTGCTATAAGTTAAGAAAAGGCTAATATTTTGCGATTTACTTACATATTAAGTAATTTTACATTTACAAATAAAATACTAACTTATAAACAATAAAAAAATGGCTTTTCAATTACCAGAATTAGGATATGCACATGATGCATTAGAACCACATATTGATGCAAAAACTATGGAAATTCACCATGGCAAACATCACAATGGATATACAACAAAATTAAATGCAGCAATAGAAGGTACTGATTTAGAAGGTAAATCTATTGAAGATATTTTAACAAATTTAGACATGAATAATAGTGCTGTTAGAAATAACGGTGGTGGTTATTATAATCACTCTTTGTTCTGGACAGTTATGAATCCAAAAGACAAAGGTACTTTATCTGGTGAATTAAAAGATGCTATTGAAGCCGCTTTTGGTTCTAAAGAAGAATTTATGGATGCTTTTTCTAAAGCAGCAGCTACACAATTTGGTTCTGGTTGGGCTTGGTTATGTGTGCTTCCTGGAGGAAAAGTAGAAGTTTGTTCTACACCTAATCAAGATAATCCATTAATGCCTGGCGTTACTTGTGGAGGAACACCTATTTTAGGTTTAGATGTTTGGGAACATGCATATTACTTAAATTACCAAAACAGAAGACCAGATTATATTGATGCTTTCTTTAAAGTAATCAATTGGAATGAAGTTGAAAGACGCTACGCTGAAGCTAAATAAATTTCAGCATTTTATATATACGCAAAAAGCATCCAATAAATTGGATGCTTTTTTTATGCGTTCTAAAACTTGATTGAGGTTAATAAGCTCTTTTATCGTTTCCTTCATAAAAGTTTATAAAGGCTTCGTTTACTACTCTATGACCTCCAGGAGTTGGGTAATTTCCTGTAAAATACCAATCTCCTAAATTATCTGGACAAGCTTTATGTAAGCCTTCTATAGATTGATAAATTACCTCTACTTCTGCTTTTATATCTTTTGTTTTTAGCATTTCTGCAATTTTTGCTGAAATTTGTTCAGCTGAAAAAGGTTTATAAATTTCTTTTACATGATTTACAATACCTTCATCTTCAGTTTTTTGTTGTGCTTTCGATTTTTTATAAACTTCGTCTATAATATGTTCTTGGTTGGTGTCTTTTAACAAAGCAATAGCTGCTTTAAATGCAATAAAGGCATCTATTCTTGCCATATCTATACCATAACAATCTGGATAACGAATTTGCGGTGCAGAAGAAACTACTACTATTTTTTTAGGACTTAATCTGTCTAAAATTTTAATAATACTCTTTTTTAAGGTAGTACCACGTACAATACTATCGTCTATAATTACCAAATTATCTGTAGATTTTACAACCCCATAAGTTACATCGTAAACGTGTTCTACCAAATCATCTCTACTGCTATCATCTGCAATAAATGTTCTTAATTTTGCATCTTTGATTGCAATTTTTTCAAAACGGGGTCTTTCAGATAAAATTTGAGTTACTTTTTCTGCAGATAATTGTTTTCCACCAGCTAAGATTTTAGCTGTTTTTTGCTGATTTAATAGATCTTCTGCAGCTTCTGTCATCCCATAAAAAGAGGTTTCTGCTGTGTTGGGTATGTAAGAAAAAACAGTATTTGAAACATCACTATCAATTGATTTTAAAATTTCTGGAAATACAAATTTTCCTAAATTTTTTCTTTCTTCGTAAATACTTGCATCACTACCTCTAGAAAAATAAATACGCTCAAAAGAACAGGCTTTTTTTTCTCTTGGTTCTAAAACTTGTTTGATAGATGTTTTACCATTTTTTTTAATAATTAATGCATGCCCTCTTTCTAATTCTTTAATTTCATCAATATTTACATTAAAAACGGTTTGTATTACTGGTCTTTCTGATGCTACAACAACCACTTCATCATCTTCATAAAAATAAGTAGGCCTAATTCCATTTGGGTCTCTTAACACAAAAGCATCTCCATGGCCTACTAAACCAGCCATTGCATAACCACCATCCCAGTTTTTGGAAGAGCGTTTTAAAACTTTTTTAAGGCTTAAATTTTCTTCTATAAATGGCGATGCATTTTTTTTACTGAATCCTTTTTTCTTTGCTTTTTGGTATAATTTAGCCACTTCGTCTTCTAAAAAATGACCAATTTTTTCCATTACAGTTACCGTATCTGTAAACTCTTTTGGATGCTGCCCTAACTCTATCAATTCTTCTAATAATTGTTTAGAGTTGGTCATATTAAAATTACCTGCAACTATTAAATTTTGATGTTTCCAGTTACTTTGACGTAAAAAAGGATGCACACTTTCTATGCTGTTTTTACCAAAAGTTCCGTAACGAACGTGTCCTAAAAAAAGGTTTCCTACATAAGGCATATTTTCTTCTTGCCAAGCAACATCGTCTTTTTTATCTGGGTTTTGCTCTAAAACACCATTTAAACGCTGGTTAATTTGTGCAAAAATATCTTGTATGGGTTGTGGCTGGTTAGATCTAACTCTACTAATGTACCTTGTACCTGGTGCCACATTATATTTTATACTTGCAAAACCAGCACCATCTTGACCACGGTTGTGTTGTTTTTCCATCAATAAATACATTTTGTTAATTCCGTAAAAAGCAGAACCGTATTTATCTTTATAAAATTGTAAAGGCTTTTTTAATCGAACAAGTGCAATTCCACATTCGTGTTTAATAGCGTCACTCATTGGTAATAATAGTTTTTAGTTGTGTGTGTTTTATAAAAAAATCCGCAGCGTAAATACTGCGGATTAAAATTAAGATATTTTTATATCAAATTGTGTTAAATCTTTAAAAGCTTTCAAACGCAACTTAACTTCTTGCGCTGTAAGATCTTGCATGCGTTCTGTACCAAATTTTTCTACACAAAAGGATGCTAAATTAGAACCATAAATAATAGCATTTTTCATATTTTCGAAAGAAACATCTTCTGTTTTTGCTAAATAACCACAAAAACCTCCTGCAAAAGTATCTCCAGCTCCTGTTGGATCAAAAACCTCTGCCAATGGTAAAGCTGGTGCAAAAAACATTTTTCCTTCATTAAATAACAAAGCTCCATGTTCTCCTTTTTTTATCACCACATATTTTGGCCCCATTGTATGGATTTTCTTAGCGGCATTTACCAAAGAATATTCTCCAGAAAGTTGGCGCGCTTCTTCATCATTTATAGTAACTACATCTACTCTTTTTAATACTGTATGCAAATCATCTAAGGCGATATCCATCCAAAAATTCATAGTATCTAAAACTACTAATTTTGGTCTTTGGTTCATTTGATCTAATACAGATGCTTGTGTTAATGGGTGTAAATTACCTAACATAACAATACTTGCATCCTTAAAATCTGCTGGTACAACTGGTGTAAATGTTTCTAAGACATTTAATTCTGTGAGTAAAGTATCGCGCGAATTCATATCATTATGATATTTTCCACTCCAGAAAAAAGTTTTACCGTCTTTATCTATTTCAACTCCATCCGTATTGATTCCTTTAGAATTCATCATTTCTAAATACGATGCAGGAAAATCTCCACCAACAACAGAAACAATGCCTGTTTCTACTCCAAATTGAGATGCAGATAATCCTATGTAAGATCCTGAACCACCTAAAATTTTATCGGTTTTACCAAAAGGTGTTTCTATGGCATCAAAAGCTACAGTACCAACTGCTAATAATTTACTCATTTTAGTATTCTAACCTTCGCAAAAGGAAGGAATTTATTATAATAGTTAATATTTGATATTCTTATATTCTACAGTTACGTTTAATGCATTTTTATCGTATTTTTGCACTATAATTAAGGTATCTGCGATACTGCAAAAATAAGTTTTAAAAATGACTATCAAAGAAATACAAGAAGAAATTATTGATGAGTTTTCTATGTTTGATGATTGGATGGAGCGTTATGAATATATTATAGAACTTGGTAAATCTTTACCTATAATAGACGAAACCTATAAATTAGAAGAAAATTTAATTAAAGGATGCCAATCTAAAGTTTGGTTGTACTCTGAACTAGAAAATGATAAAGTTAAATTTACAGCAGATAGCGATGCTATTTTAACCAAAGGAATTGTGGCATTGTTATTGCGTGTTTTTTCTGAGCAAAAACCTGTAGATATTTTAGGCGCAGAAACCAATTTTATTGACGAAATTGGTTTGAAAGAGCATTTGTCTCCAACAAGAGCGAACGGGTTGATTTCTATGATTAAACAAATAAAAATGTATGCAATTGCACAACAAACTAAATTAGAAAACTAAGATTTTACAAAATGACAGATAAAGAATTAGAGGAAATAGGAGATAAGATTGTAGGCGTTTTAAAGACCATTTACGATCCAGAAATACCTGTAGATATTTACGAACTTGGCTTAATTTATGATGTTTTTGTTTCTGATGAAAACAACGCAAAAATTTTAATGACATTAACCTCGCCAAATTGCCCTGTTGCAGAAAGTTTACCAAGAGATGTAGAGGAAAAAGTAAAATCTTTAAAACAAATTAACGAGTGTGAAGTAGAAATTACTTTTGATCCAACTTGGACGCAAGAAATGATGAGCGAAGAAGCTAAATTAGAATTGGGCATGCTGTAAAATTAGTTGGCATTAGCTAGTCAACAATTCGCAGTCATTGTAAGTTCGAGTGATTTCGATTTTTCATCGAAATTGTATCGAGAACAACTTTGAAACTAAAAATAAAATGGAAGAAATTGTAAACAGAGTTGCTAATAGCAAACTAAAAACCTTTGACCTTGAGGAAATTTATCCTGATGGAAAACGCGTTTTATTTGATATAAAAGATTGGCTTTTTCAAGAACTTATTCTAAAAGAAGTAGATTTTAGAGCCTACGTAAAAAACCATGATTGGTCTAAATACAAAAATTGTTTTGTAGCAATTACTTGTTCTGTAGATGCTATTATACCTTCTTGGGCTTTTATGTTGGTTGCTGCAGAGTTAAACCCTTATGCAAACAAAGTGGTTATCGGTAATTTAGAATTGTTAGAGACTGTTTTATATCAAGAATTATTAGAATTTATAGACTACAAAGAATTTACAGATGTACCTGTAATCATAAAAGGTTGTGCAGAAAAACCCATACCTAATGCTGCATACTCTTTATTAATAACAAAATTACAACCCATAGCAAAATCTATTATGTTTGGAGAGGCCTGTTCTACAGTACCAATTTTCAAAGCCAAGAAATAATTTTACTTTTGCTTGTCATTTTAAAAGTGCTTCATGAAAAGAATATTTATCCTTTTTTTTATGCTACTGGCTACAACTTTTTATTCTCAAAAAAACAAACAGGACACCTTACCTAAGCCAAAATGGAAAATTAACGGAAGATTTGCTTTTATATTTAACCAATCTTCTTTTTCTAATTGGGCTTCGGGTGGTGAAAATACAGTTGCAGGAAATATCAATATAAATTACGATTTTAACTACAAAAAAAAGAACGTAAACTGGGATACTAGAATTATAACAGGATATGGTTTGAGTCATATTAGTGAAAAAGGTTATAGAAAAACAGATGACCGTTTTGAAGTGAATTCTCTTTTTGGTTTTAAAACGAGTAAATATTGGTTTTTTTCGTTTATAGCCAATTTTAGAACACAGTATGCAAAAGGTTACGATTATAAAAAAGACCCAAAAGTATTAGTCTCAGAGTTTTTATCGCCCGCGTATTTAACTTATGGACCAGGTATGTTATGGAAAAAATCTGATGACATAAACTTAAACATTGCACCAGCTACAGCCAGATATACATTTGTAAACGATTTTTTTACTAAAGATGCTGGCAGATTTGGTGTAGACCAAGGAGAAACAGTTGCGTTTAGTTTGGGTTTTAACTTATCTGGTTACTATAAGTTTGTACTAATGGAGAATATTGAAATGGAAAATATTTTATCTATTTATACAGATTATCTTGCAAATGTTGGTAACCTTGATATAGATTACCAAACTAACATTCGTTTTAAAGTAAATAAGCATATTAAAATGCAACTAACTTTTCAAGCCATTGTAGATGATAATACTGCTAGTAAAATACAATTTAGACAATTATTTGGTTTGGGTGTAAATTATAACTTCCACGAAAAAGTGACTTATTAATAGTTTTTGGTTTACTAGAATAAAGTACTTTTACATACTATAAACTTAAAAAAAATCTAATGAAAAAATTAATTGTTTTAATTGTATTTGTATGTGTAAGTTTTACTGCAAATGCACAAACTGAAGTAGAATTAAAAAAAGAACTAAAAGAAAAAAAGGGAGAGATTTCTAAATTACAAAAAGAAGCTAAAGGATTGCAGTCTAAAATAGATGCATTACCTGGTTGGAAAATTGGTGCTTTTGGTACTATTGGTGGAAATATTGCTGGCTTTAATAATTGGTACGCAAGAACTGCTCCAAACACATCATCTGCAAACATTGGTATTTCTGTAAATGGATTTGCCAATTTAATAAAAGAAGATTTTTTTTGGAGAAACGCTGCATCTGTTAATTTAGGATGGGTAAAGTTTGATGATAAAGATAGCGCAACTGACAACCCTAATTTTGAAACTGCTACAGATGTTTTTAACATTTCTTCTTTATATGGTAGAAGATTAAGTAAAACTTGGGCAATTTCTGCTTTAGGAGAATACAGAACAACACTTATAGAAAACTTTAATAATCCTGGTTATTTAGATTTTGGCGCAGGGGCAACATGGACACCATCAAGCCATTTAGTTGTGGTAATTCACCCAGGAAACTACAACTTTGTATTTAGTAGTGGAGATACTGTTTTTGAATCTTCTTTAGGAGCAAAAGTAGTAACAGATTACACAAACAAATATGGTAAACTTAGTGTAAAATCTAATTTATCAATGTTTCATAGCTACAAATCTACAGATTTTTCTAACTGGACATTAACCAACTCTTTAGGTTACACAATCTGGAAAGGTGTAGGTGTTGGTTTTGAACTTGGTTTGCGTAAAAACAAACAAGAAGCTTTACAAAATGCATTAATAGACAATCCTGTAGAGACTTTTAACAGTGTAGACAATAAGTTACAATCTTATTGGTTGTTTGGTTTAAGCTACTCTTTCTAAACAAAAACAACATATTTTACAGAAAACCTCAAGAAGAAATTCTTGAGGTTTTTTATTTTATGTAAATTCGCATAAACCTTATTGTTTTATGACTTTTCTAATTATTTATGCAACCGTTTCTATATTTTTCTCGTTTTTGTGTTCTATTTTAGAAGCTGTATTATTAAGCATAACTCCAACATTTATCAACCTTAAAAAAAGTGAAGGTTTGGAATATGCAGCGTCTTTAGAAAAACTAAAAAAAGATGTAGACAAGCCTTTAATTGCCATTTTAACTATAAATACCATTGCACACACAGTAGGTGCTATTTTGGTAGGTGTACAAGCAAAAGTTGCGTATGCAGAAATGTATGGTACTACGAGTAGAAGTTTTTTAAGCATACAATTTACCGAAGATATAATGGTAGGTTTTGTATCTACAATTATGACGGTTTTAATTTTAGTGGCTTCAGAAATTATACCTAAAACCATGGGTGCAACCTATTGGAAAGAATTAGCTAACTTTACAACTAAAGCCCTAAAAATAATGATTTTTCCTTTAAAATATACAGGAATTTTATGGGTTTTACAATTAACCACAAAACTAATTGGTGGTAAAGGTCATGGTAGTATTTTAAGTAGAGAAAGCTTTTTAGTGATGGCAGATATGGCTGAAAAAGAAGGCGTTTTTCAAAAAAATGAAAGCAAAGTAATTAGAAATTTATTGGGTTTTAAGGAGATTAAGGTAAGTGATGTTATGACCCCTAGAACCGTTTTAAAAACTGCAGACGAAAATGTAAATATTCAATCATTTTATGAAAATCATAAAACACTAAGTTTTTCTAGAATTCCTGTTTTTGCCAACAATCCTGATGAAATTACAGGGTATTTCTTAAAAGATGATTTATATAAGGCGATTATAGATGGTAAGGGTAAAGAAAAATTAGCAACTATAAAAAGAACTATTTTAATTACTAATAGAGAGTTATCTATTCCTGATTTATTTGAAAAACTTATTAAAGAAAAAGAACATATTGCTTTGGTAGTAGATGAGTATGGCTCTGTTAGTGGAATTGTTTCTCAAGAAGATGTAATAGAAACCCTGTTGGGTTTAGAAATTATGGATGAAAGCGATAATGTTGCAGATCTACAAGATTTAGCAAGGAAATCATGGAAAACCAGAGCCAAAAGAATGGGCATTATTGAGAATGTAAAATCTGATGAAAAATAATATATATTAAACAAAGAGCTACAAGGCTTAATTTAACCTTGTCTCATTTTTTTATTCTTCCTCTTTATATTCATAATACAAGAAATCGTTATAAGGAAAACGCTGAATGTGAATCTTTTTTACTTCTTCATATGTTTTTTCTTTAAAATCTTCTAAATTTTCTTTGTTTAAAGCAGAAATAAAGATAGAGGCTACTTCTTTATCATTCATCCAAGTTTTTTTCCAATCCTGTAATGTATAATGTTCTTTTGTTTTTTCAGTTACCAAATCATCATCATCTATGGTTTCATATTCGTAGGCATCAATTTTATTAAACACCATTAAAGTTGGTTTGTCATCGCATTTAATATCTGCCAAAATAGTGTTTACAGAAGCTATATGGTCTTCAAAATTTGGATGAGAAATATCTACAACATGTAACAACAAATCTGCTTCACGAACCTCATCTAAAGTAGATTTAAAAGACTCTACTAATTGCGTAGGTAATTTTCTAATAAACCCAACTGTATCTGTCATTAAAAAAGGAATATTTTTAATAACCACTTTACGCACAGTAGTATCTAATGTTGCAAATAATTTATTTTCTGCAAAAACATCACTTTTACTAACAACATTCATTAAAGTAGATTTACCAACATTTGTATACCCAACCAATGCAACACGAACCATTTTACCACGGTTTTTACGTTGCACAGCCATTTGTTTATCGATGGTTTTTAAACGTTTTTTTAATACTGCAATTTTATCTCTAATAATACGTCTATCTGTTTCTATTTCTGTTTCTCCTGGTCCACGCATACCAATACCCCCTTTTTGCTTGTCAAGGTGAGTCCAAAGTCTTGTTAAACGTGGTAATAAATATTCGCTTTGTGCTAATTCTACTTGAGTTTTTGCAGAACTTGTTTGTGCCCTTTGTGCAAAAATATCTAAAATTAAATTGGTTCTATCTAAAATTTTACAATCTAATATTTTCTCAATATTTCTTAATTGTGCAGGCGATAATTCGTCATCAAAAATAGCCGTACCCACATGATGCCTGTCTATATATGCTTTTACTTCGTCTAACTTACCTGTTCCTAAAAATGTTTTAGGGTTGGGTTTGTCCATTTTTTGTACAAAACGTTTTATAGGAACACCACCGGCAGTTTCTGTTAAAAATTGCAGTTCATCTAAATATTCTTCAGACTTTTCTTCATCTTGAAGTTGGGTAATAATACCGATTAATATGGCTTTTTCGGAAATGGCTTCTTTTGCGTCTATCATAATTTACAAAAATACAAAGATTTAGTTTGAAATTGGCACAAAAAAAATCTAGACAAAAGTCTAGATTTAATTTATATAACTCAAATTCAAATACAGAAAGTCTACTAAGTTTCCCGCAGTACAAATTTATAATTTCGTTTTGAATATTATTCTTAAAGTGGTATTAATAAATTCTTTATTTAATGTTAAAAAAATATATTTTTAGTAGAAAATGTTTTGAAGATAATTATAAAGGATACCTTTTTAGAACCTATATTTGACCCTGGTATTAAGGTGGTTTTCAGACTATTTTCATGTGTATGTTTTCTAAAAAAGGGAGATTATCCTTTTCCTTGTTGTTTAAATGCGTTTTTTAATTTATCATCATTTATTATGTATTTTTTATACTTACCATCTTTATATCTGTAATAAATAAAAATGGGCATAAATATAAAAGACAAATACAAAACCCCTAAACCCATAACAATTTTTGCTTTTTCATGTTCTGTATTTATTAAATAACCTCCAATAGACATCCAAACTAAAAAAACAATAAACAATACTGTTAGTACTTTTTTCATGTTACAAAATTACAAAAAGTCTATCTTTAAAAATAATTTGATACGAATTTCATAAATTTTCACAAATCAATCTCTCTTTTAAAACTTTTAACAGAGTAATCTATATTTTATAAATTATTAAGCATTTTTTTATGAATATTATTGCCAGGTAAAAATACATCGTCTAAATTTGATAAAATTGTATTTCTATGAGTTTAAAACGATATCATATATCTCAAAATAACAATATCTTAAAAATTTCTGAAGCCGTTAATAATGAAGTTATTTATTCTTCTTTTTGGTTTATGGAGTTTGGAAAAACTTGTGCAGAAATAAAAAATGCTAAAAACGAGGTTGTATTTTCTATCACCAAAAAATTCCAGTTTTGGAAATGGAGAATGGTGTATTTAATCTCTCAAAAAACTGCAGATTTATCTATTTTAATTGCTCAAAATAACAGAAATACAGTTTTTAAGCTTGACCTATTATCAGGCAATTACGAAATAAAAGTGCACTACAAGAAAAAGAAATCTATCTTTAAAGATGGTGAAAAAATAGCTGAATTTGATGAATCTTTTACCAATAAAAGAGTAGAGTTATTAGTTTTAAATACAAATGAATTGAAAATAATTTTCTTACTATACGCTTGTCTTTTAGTTGGCGAAAATGAGTTTAAATCTAAGTCTATTATAAAAAGTCAAAAACAACTAGAAACCAACGAAAATCCTTGGTTTTAAGCAGTTACTTCTACCAATTTATTTCTGTAAGCAGTTAACAATTTCGATTTCGAAATAAAACCAATGTATTTACCATCTTTAACTACGGGTAAATTCCATGCTCCACTGGTTTTAAATTTCTGCATCACTTTTTCTACAGGATCTGTTTCTTTTATAATTTCTGGTGCAGCTTTCATTATAGCCTCTACTTTAATGCTGTTGTACATTTCTGTATCAAACATTACGGGTCTAATATCGTCTAACAATACAATCCCCAAAAATTGTTTTTGTTTATTAATTACCGGAAAAATATTTCTTATAGAAGTTGCTACTGCTTTTTTTAACATGTCTCCCAATAACATTTCTGGGTGTACTGGTTTAAAATTGGTTTCAATTAGCTTGTCAATTTGTAACATCATCATTACATTTTTATCTTTATCATGGGTAATGAGTTCTCCTCTTTGAGCTAATTTATAGGTATAAATAGAGTTAGAAATAAAGTATTTTGTAATAGAAAACGAAATAGCAGCGACCAACATTAGTGGCACAAATAAATCGTAGCCACCAGTAATTTCTGCAATTAAGAAAATAGCTGTTAATGGAGCGTGCAATACACCTGCCATTAAACCTGTCATCCCTATCAATGTAAAATTAGCTTCCGAAACCTGAAAGCCAAGGCCTATATTATTAATAATTTTGGCAAAAGCATTTCCTAAGGCACTCCCCATTACTAGAGTTGGAATGAAAATTCCACCTACACCACCAGCAGCAAAAGTAGTACTCATAGCAATCGCTTTAAAAATGGTAATTAACAATAAAAAGAAAATGACCAACCAAATATTATCATGATTAAAAGAAAATGGAGTGTTCCCAATAGCTGCAATATGGTTTCCTTTAAGAAGATTATTGATTAAACCATACCCCTCACCATATAAAGAGGGCATTAAATATAAAATAAAACCAATTACTAAACTCCCTAAAATTAATCTTGTAAATCGTTTTTCAAAAAGATGAAAAAACTTTCTAATTGCAAAATAAACTACAGAGAAGTATACAGAAGTAATTCCTGTTACAACACCAAAGATAGCGTAAAAACCAATTTCGCTTATTTGAAATTTATCATTCAATTCAAAGCCTAATAAAACATCTGAACCTAAAAACAAATAAGAAGTTACAATAGCTGCTACAGAGGCTAACAATAAAGGTACAAGTGATACAAAAGCAATATCTAAACTAAATACCTCTAAAGCAAATACGATACCTGCAATAGGTGCTTTAAACATAGATGACATAGCACCTGCTGTTGCACAACCAATTAATAACATTCTAGTTTTTGTGTTCATATGAAACAACTTAGACGTATAGGAGGCCAAAGCTGTACCAGCGCTAACTGCGGGTCCTTGCAAACCTACAGAACCACCAAAACCAACCGTAAGTGGCGCCGTAATTAAAGAGGCATACATATTGTATCTTGGTATAATTCCTTTACGTTTAGAAATGGCATACAAGGTTGAAGAAATACCATGACCAATGTGTTTTTTAAGCCATTTTTTTTTGATGATTGCCACCACTATCAAACCAATAATAGGAAACACAAAGTACATGGAGTTTTGATACTTTTTTACAAAATCGATACTTAGCAAAAGTTGAATATAATGTGTTAAGTTTTTTAGAATTACAGTACCAAAACCTGCTAAAAAGCCCACCAAAATACTTAAAACATATACAAATTGTCTTTCAGAGATGTTTTTGTATCTCCAAACTAGTATTTTTTTAAATATTTTTTTTGATGATGCCATTGTTTTTTTGTTGTTTTTGCGAATAAAATGATGCAGTCTTTAAATAGATAATCGCCTCATAAATTTGCTTTGACATTTTTTTAATTTTTGGTTGCCGATAAAATATCTATACCTAAATATATTTTGTTTTTATTATAATACTAAGCTCTATTTTTTATAAGTCGCTTTTAAAACCAAGTATTCTTTTCTTTTAATTTTTTTCTACTTTTTCGTGAATAATAGTTTCTTAGTTTTTTAATTTCATGGGCAAACCATATAAATATGTATAATAATTTTTATACAAATTAGCTCGCTCGTTACTTAAACTGAATTTCTTTTTGAGTTCTTCAGGTGGGTTTGTGTTGCCATTAATTGCCATAGTGCAAAGGAAAAAAAAGAAGTAGGTTTTTCATGTTTTAAATGTACTAAATTTATTCATAAAAAAAACCTCACAGTTTTTAAAAAGCTGCAAGGTTTACTAAATATTCTTAAAAAAGAAATTAAAATAAATTCAACTTAAATATTTATTCTTGAATATTTAATTTCAAACTTAATTCTTTCAATTGTTCATTATCTATAAAAGCTGGCGCATCTATCATTACATCTCTACCAGAATTATTTTTTGGGAATGCAATAAAATCTCTAATAGTTTCTTGACCTCCTAAAATAGCAACTAGTCTATCTAAGCCAAAAGCCAAACCTCCATGAGGGGGTGCACCATATTCAAAAGCATCCATTAAGAAACCAAATTGTGCTTTAGCATCTTCTTCAGAAAAACCTAAATGACGTAACATAGTTGCTTGCATTTGCTTATCGTGAATTCTAATTGAACCTCCACCAATCTCGTTTCCATTCAATACTAAATCATAGGCATTGGCTTTTACTGCTCCTGGATCTGTATCTAATAATTCTAATTGACCAGGTTTTGGCGATGTAAATGGATGGTGCATTGCATGGTAATGACCCGTTTCTTCGTCCAATTCTAATAATGGAAAATCAATTACCCAAAGTGGTGCAAACTCATTAGGTTTACGTAAACCTAATTCTTCTGCTAAATGCATTCTTAAAGCAGACAATTGCGTTCTTACTTTATTGGTTTCTCCAGATAAAATACAAATTAAATCTCCTGGTTTTGCTCCTGTAACTTCTGCCCATTTTGCTAAATCTTCTTGGTTGTAAAATTTATCTACAGAAGATTTTAAAGTACCATCTTCGTTTACACGACAATAAACCATCCCTAAAGCACCTACTTGCGGGCGTTTTACCCATTTAATAATATTATCTATTTGTTTTCTTGTGTAGGCATTTCCACCAGGAACTGCAATACCAACTACTAATTCTGAGTTATTAAACACCCCAAAATATTTGTGTTGTGTTACTTCATTTAACTCGCCAAACTCCATTCCAAAACGGATGTCTGGCTTATCATTTCCATACAAACGCATAGCATCATCAAACAACATTCTTGGAAATTTATCTACCTCTACTCCATTAATTTCTTTTAATAAATGACGTGTTAAGCCTTCAAAAATATTTAAGATATCTTCTTGCTCTACAAAAGCCATTTCACAGTCTATTTGTGTAAATTCTGGCTGTCTATCTGCACGTAAGTCTTCATCTCTAAAGCATTTTACAATCTGAAAATATTTATCCATTCCTCCAACCATCAATAGTTGTTTAAAGGTTTGAGGAGATTGTGGCAAAGCGTAAAATTGACCCTCATTCATTCTACTTGGTACCACAAAATCACGTGCGCCTTCTGGAGTAGATTTTATTAAATATGGCGTTTCAACTTCTATAAATGCTTGGTCAGACAAATATTTACGGACTTCCATAGTTACTTTATGGCGAAAAATCAAACTATCTTTTACAGGATTTCTCCTGATATCGAGATATCTGTATTTCAATCTAATATCTTCTCCACCATCTGTTTTATCTTCTATCTTAAAAGGTGGTAATTTAGCTGCATTTAAAATTTCTAATTGAGAAACCAACACTTCTATAGCACCAGTTGCTATGTTATTGTTTTTAGATTCGCGCTCAATTACTATACCTGTAACTTGTATAACAAACTCTCTTCCTAAAGATTTTGCTTTTTCCATCATAGTTGCTGGGGTACGCTCTTCATCAAAAATTAGTTGAGTAATACCATACCTATCTCGTAAATCTACCCAAATCATAAATCCTTTATCACGTGATTTTTGCACCCAACCAGCTAAGGTTACTTCTGTATTTATATGCGAATCTCTTAACTCGCCACAAGAATGACTTCTATACATTACTTTATTGTTTAGTAAGGAGCAAAATTAATCATTTTTAAAGAAATTTCGATTGTTTTTACTACTGTTTTATTCCCATAAAATCTTTGTAAATTTGTCTTTATGAGTGTCATTAATATTCAAGAAAAATTTAATTTGTTTTCAGACCAATGGTCGCCTAAAAAAATAGGTGAGTTAAATGGGCAACAAATTTTATTAGCCAAAGTAAAAGGCGAATTTGTTTTTCATAAGCACGACCATGAAGATGAGTTATTTATAGTACAAAAAGGCATTTTAGAAATTCATTTAAGAGATAAAATCATCACCATAAATGAAGGCGAATTTTACATTGTACCACAAGGTGTTGAACACAAACCTGTTGCCAAAGAAGAAGTACATATTTTATTGTTTGAGCCTCTATCTACTAAACATACTGGAGATGTTGTTGCCGATATTACTATGGAAACTTATGAGGAAATTTAATTAGTTGTTGGTTTATAATTATTGATCTAATTTGACGCCAACTAAAGACTATAAACCAAAAAAAATGAGCAAATTATATTTAGTACCTACACCCATTGGTAATTTAGAAGACATGACTTTTAGAGCTATTAAAGTTTTAAAAGAAGTGGATTTTATTTTGGCTGAAGATACACGTACCAGTGGTAAATTGTTAAAGCATTTTGAAATTGCTACGCAAATGCACAGTCATCATATGCATAACGAACATAAATCTATAGAGGGGATTTTAAAACGTTTGCAAGCTGGAGAAACTTGTGCGTTAATTTCGGATGCTGGTACACCTGCTATTTCAGATCCTGGTTTTTTATTAACAAGAGCTTGTGTAGAAAATAATATTGAGGTAGAATGTTTACCTGGTGCAACTGCATTTGTGCCAGCTTTGGTAAATTCTGGCTTGCCTAATGACAAGTTTGTTTTTGAAGGGTTTTTACCTGTAAAAAAAGGGAGACAAACACGTTTTTTATTGTTAGCAGAAGAAACAAGAACGATGATTTTTTATGAATCGCCACACAAATTGGTGAAAACATTAAGCCATTTTATAGAGTATTTTGGAGCAGATAGAAAAGTTTCTGTTTCTAGAGAACTTACAAAAATGTTTGAAGAAACTATTAGAGGAACTGCTACAGAAGTATTGGCTCATTATACTGCGAAACTTCCAAAAGGAGAAATTGTTGTGGTTGTTGAGGGGAAGTCTTCCAAATAACTTTTAAAAAAAGAAAACCTACAAGGTTTTAAAAAATTTGTAGGTTTATGAACTTATATTGAAAATATTTTTTGCCTTTAACTTTACCATTTACATAAATAAAATGGGTTTGCGTCTTTTTTTACTTTTACAAAAACATTTTCTTTGGTATCTTTTTTGCTTTAAATTTGACACTTTATAAAGATACTAAAATGAACATCCAAAACTTTAAAACCAAACTAAAAGAAAACCCAACAACAATTTTGTTTGCAGAAACCATGCAAGTAATAGAAGATAATTATAACTTTATACCTACTGCTTTTAGAAATGGAGCAATTGAAAATAAAGCAGGAGAAAACTCGGGTTCTTGTAAATTATTTGCATTTGCAGTGCACCAACAATTAAACAAAGAAGAGACACTTTTTTGTTTTGGCGAGCATTATCAGTCTGTTTTAAAAGATATCAATGGAACATCGCATCAAAATATTAGAAATTTTATAAAAACAGGTTTTGATGGTTTATCTTTTGACAAGCAAGCTTTAACCAAAATAGATTAAATATGTTTACCCACCTCAAAACCGTGTTTGCCTAAAAACTGATTTCCAGAATCTATAGCATCTTCTTCTAAAGTGGTTCCCATAGAATCGTTCCAGCGATTTAAGTATCCAAATAAAGAAATTACACCTAACATTTCTACTATTTCACCTTCATCCCAATACTTGTAAAGTTCCTTTTTAATTTTAGTATTTACAGCGTTAGGTATTACAGAAGCTGCTAACGAAAAATCTAAGGCTGCACGTTCTGCATCTGAAAATGCTGGGTGTGTTTTGTATTCCCAAATATTATCTAATTGTTCTTGTGCTGCGCCATAACGTTCTGCAGCTCTAATGGCGTGTGCTTGACAATATCTACAGCCTGATGCGTTACTAGAAACCCAAGCAATCATTCTTTTTAAAGCAGATGTAACTCTACCTTGGTTTGCCATAACTGCTTTGTTTAAATTGATAAAAGCTTTAGAAATTGCAGGTATACGTTGCATGGTTAATACCGAATTTGGGCAAAACCCTAAAGTTTCATTAAAAAATTCTGCTAATTTTTTTGTTTCTAAATCGTGCTCCGATGATAGTGGTGTTACTAAGGGCATAAATCTAATTTTTTATTTTCTTATTAAACTAAAACTTCCATTTTTTTCTATGGACAAACCATTTTGATCTGTAAGTAAAGTCTTAAACCAATACGTATTTGAGGGTAGCTTTTTTCCTTCATAAGTTCCGTTCCAACCGGGTCCAGATGCATCCATTTTGTATAATAAAACTCCAAATCTGTTATAAATATATATTTCTGATAATGGGTTTACATTTTTATCATACCCTCTTATTGACCAATAATCGTTGATTCCGTCTTCATTTGGTGTAAAAAATCTTGGATATTCTAAAATTGAAAATTGATAAGATGATATACCACAACCACCAATATCTCTTACATATAAAGTATGCGTCCCTGTTGTAATATTTTCAAAAATATTATTTTTAGAATACCCTCCAAATTCATTATCTAATGAAAATTCATAATCTCCTATTCCTATATTTGACACAATTATCTCCATAGAATTATTGTTACTATCATCGATAATAATTACATCTTCTTTAGTAATGCTTGCTATTTCTGAGTTTTTTACAATAATGGTTTTTTCTACATATTTGCAACCAGCGTCAGAAAATACCTTTACAGTATATAAACCAGGTTCTGAAACAGATATTTCAGTGGTATTACCAGAAATAGTTTGATTCTCTTTTGACCAGCTATAAGTATAATTTCCTTTCGAATTGATAGTTCTTAAAGTTATAGATCCAATATCACTACATAAAATATAAGTATCTTGTTCCAATTCAAAATATGGAATCGTGCTATCGACTGTTGCAACAACTTCTTTTCTTGTAGAGGTACAGCCAAATAAACTAGCTTCTACAAAATAAGAAGTAGTTGTTGTTAAATTTGGGGTTTGAAAATTATTTCCTGAAAAAATAGGAGTTGTACTCGTTAGAGAATCGTACCAAAAAACAGTTCCACTAGTTGAATTTGCTACTAAATCTGCGGAACCACCACAATTTACATCTTCAGAAATATTGGTAATTTGTGGTCTTTGTGTTACAGAAGCGGTAACTTTAGTTCTTGGTAATGTTGTACATCCGTTTACAGACACTGTTGCAAAATAATCTGTAGTTGTATTTATTGTGGGTGTTATAAAATTAGTACCTCTATCTAATTCTGTACCTCCAATTTGTGAATCAAACCAAATTATTATACCTTCATCTGATGTCGCAGATAATGTTGTTATTCCAGATTCACAAATTCTGCCTTCAGTTATTGAAGTTATCTGCGGTATATAAATTCTAGTACTTGCTACAATATTTAATTTTGGATCACCAGATGCACCATATTCTACTAAATAACCTTTTGCTGCATAAACACCAGTACCACCTTCATTTGGCAAATCGTTCCAAGCACCTACAATCCCAATTGATGCATCTGTAATATGTGCATAATCTTCACCTGTAGAATTATTTCCTCTAAAATCATTAGGTTCATTATTATTCCATTTTGCATAATTTGGTGTAGAGCCATTTACAGCTCCATTCCAAAAAACCGTACCATCATCTGGTCCAGTAACCCATTTCCAAACCCCTTCTGTTTCTTCATCAGAACCACCAATCCAACCCGAACCAGAAGCTTGTTTACCAGCAAAAATTGCTTCTACTTCACTTGTTAAAGTTGCCAAATATCCTTGTCTATCATAATACGTACTATTTTCAGCAGCTATTTTAGCATCTTTCCAAGTAATATTTGGTGCAGATATAAATTGATAAAAATGATCAGTTTCAGGTAAATAATTAGCATCATCTGCAGATAGAGAAAATAATTTTTCTGTAATTACAGAAGTAGCAGTAGTTACAAAAACTACATCTTTAACTGCGTTTTCTAATTCAGTTAGTAACATTCCTGGAGTCGTTGAAGAAGTCAAAGTTAATTTCCCCTCATTCATATTCCAACTTTGAGAAATAGTTGGGTGAGTTCCACTCAATTCTAATCGATCAAAACCTACTTGATATCCAGAGGAGATTTGTATGTAAAAAAAATCAATTGTAGTATCATCTAGATCTGTTATTGTAAAATTGGTAACTATTTTTATAGGACTTCCTATACAATAAGCTTGGTCTCCAGTTGCAGAAAGTTCTGGTGGACTTCCTTGAGCATGCAAAAATAATACTAGAGAAAAGCAAAAGCCAAGCAAAATTTTGGTTTTATTGCAAAGAGATTTATTTAAATTTATCATTAACTTATAAGCTTTTCTTATTTTTGTAAAGAAGCACAATTTAATACTTCAAATTTAAAAAATATTATTTATGGTTAAAAATATTGTTAGTACAGTTTGGACAGGGAAATCGCATTTTGAAACCGACAATCTTAGTGGGCATAAATTAACCATGTTTGATAAATCTCAAGACAATGGAAATACAGTTGGTTTTGCACCCAAAGCGTTAATGCTTTCTTCTTTAGCAGGTTGTTCTGGTTTAGATGTAATTTCTTTATTAGAAAAAATGCGTGCAGAAGTTACTGATTTTAAAGTAATTGTTACTGCAGAATTAACAGATGAACATCCGAAATTTTATAAAAACGTAAAAGTAGATTACCATTTTACAGATTCAGATTTAAAACCCGAAAAAATACAAAAAGCTGTAAATCTATCCGTTACAAAATACTGTGGAGTCATGGAAATGTTTAGACAATTTGCCACTGTAGAAACAGAAATATATTTACATACTTTAGAAAAGTAACCCAATAACTTGCTATGAGATGGACACTAAAACCTGAACCTAATACACAAAAAGTAAAAAATCTAGCTAAAGAACTTCAAGTCGATTTAATAATTGCAAAAATTCTTTGTCAACGAAATATTGAAACTTTTGAGGAAGCTAAAAAATTCTTTAGGCCCAGTTTAACAGATATTCATGACCCTTTTTTAATGAAAGACATGGATTTGGCGGTACAAAGAATTGAAATAGCCATTGCAAATAATGAAAATATTTTAGTGTATGGAGATTATGATGTAGATGGCACCACAGCTGTATCTTTGGTTTCTTCATATTTAAAAACAATAACTTCCAATATTGCCACTTATATTCCTGATAGATATGAGGAGGGTTATGGGATTTCTTATAAAGGAATTGATTTTGCTGAAGACAACAATTTTTCTCTAATAATTGCCTTAGACTGTGGTATAAAAGCCATAGACAAAGTAGCCTATGCAAATCAAAAAAATATCGATTTTATAATTTGTGATCATCACAAACCAGGAAAAGAAATTCCTGATGCGGTAGCTGTTTTAAATGCAAAACAAGAAGATTGCAACTACCCTTTTGATGAACTTTGTGGATGTGGTGTTGGGTTTAAATTGATTCAAGCTTTGGGCTCTAAACGAAATCAAACGATAAAAGATTTTGTACCTTATTTAGATTTGGTAGCCACTGCCATTGCTGCAGATATAGTACCCATGAATGGCGAAAATAGAGTGTTGGCTTATTTTGGTTTGCAAGTAATTAATCAACAACCTAGAAACGGAATTAAAGCCATTATTCATCAAATAAAAAAACAAGAATTAACCATTACAGATGTAGTATTTATCATTGCTCCCAGAATTAATGCTGCTGGCAGAATGAAACATGGTAATTATGCTGTAGAATTACTTACAGAAATGGATTTTGAAGCTGCCGTAGAGTTTGCAGCATCCATAGAAATTTTTAATGCTGATAGAAAAGATTTAGACAAAAAAATAACCGATGAAGCTGTTATTCAAATTATAGATAATGAAGAAGAAGAGCGTTTTACATCTGTAGTTTTTCAAGAAGATTGGCACAAAGGTGTTATTGGTATTGTAGCTTCTAGATTGATAGAAAAATACTACAGACCTACTTTAGTATTTACAAAAAGTGGCGATAAACTAGCGGCTTCTGCACGATCTGTAAAAGGGTTTGATGTATACAATGCACTATTAGAATGTGACGAATTTATAGAACAATTTGGTGGCCATAAATATGCTGCTGGTTTGACTTTGTTACCAGAAAACTACCAAAATTTTAAAAATAAGTTTGAAGAAGTAGTTGCAAAAACCATCAACAAAGAATTATTAACTCAAGAAATTGCTATTGATGCAGCGTTAGAACTGTCTGAAATAACCCCTAAATTTTTTAGAATTATTCAGCAAATGGCACCTTTTGGTCCACAAAATATGAAACCCGTTTTTAAAAGTACTTGTGTAAGAGATAATGGTTATGGTAAAAAAGTAGGTGCAGACAAAACGCATTTAAAATTAAATATTTTTCAAGGTGATAACCAAAAAACCTATAATGCCATTGGTTTTAATTTGGGTGATAAAATGGATGTTGTACAAGACAAATTTGATATTGTGTATGCTTTAGAGGAAAATGAGTGGCAAGGTTATAAGTCTGTGCAATTAGTTTTAAAGGATTTGAAATAGAAATTATGAAGAAAAAGAAATTAATGGATTTTCATCGTTTTTTAGATGAAGCTGGAGATACTACTTTTTATGGGAAAGGAAAGAAAAATATTATTGGAACAAATGGAGTATCAAATGTTTTTATTTTAGGGATGATAAAGGTTAAAGATCCACTAGATGAGGTTAGAGAAAAAATTAACTCTCTTCAAAATAAAATTTCATTAGATGAATTCTATAGAGTTCCTAGTGTAATTAAAAAAAATAATAAAAGTGGTTATTATCTTCATGCAACTGATGACATTCCAGAGATTAGAAAAGAAATGTTTGATTTAATTAAAACGATTGATTGTAGTTTTGAAGCGGTTGTAGGTAGAAAAAGTATTGAAAGATATGAAACAAAACATAAAGGAAAAGAGGAATATTTTTATGCTGATTTATTATCACATCTTTTAAAAAACAAGCTTTCTAAACATGAAAAACTAGTAATGCATATTTCTGAAAGAGGGAAAAGCACAAAAAACCATAATTTAGAATTAGCCTTTCTAAAAGCAAAGCAAAGATTTTCAAAAAGCAATGCTACTTCTAATATTAAAACAAAAGTTGTATTTAACGTTAACTATCCAACAAAAGACCCTCTACTAAATCTTGCAGATTATTTTTGTTGGACAATACAAAGAGTTTTTGAAAAAGGGGAAACCAGATATTATAACTATTTAAAAGGTCAAATAAAATTAGTTATAGATTTGTATGATTTAAAAAAGTATGAAAAATGGGGAAATTATTATGATAACAAAAATAATCCTCTTACTTCTAAAAATAAAATAAGCCCACTAAAACACTAATTTTAAAATAAATTTAAAAAACGACATGTAGTCGACTTTCGTGTTTCGCAGACTTAATATTAACACAAAATTACATTTTTTTTATAAATTGAAAAAATATATTTAGATTTTTAATCTTTGATTAACATAAACTTAAACATGCTAATCAATTAAAATAGTATTTCCTTTATGATCAAAAAAAAACAATACTTGCAGAACCAGAAGTGCTTGCATTAACTTCTCTTTCTAGTTTTATATGATTTACTTTTAAGTGTTTTAGAATATCTCTTACATAATTAAAATTATCGAATTTGTCGGCAAATAAGTCTAGCCCAGATTGAGCTATTTGTTTGAAATCCTTTTTGCTTTTTTTAGCAAAAAGATTGAGTAGCGAAAGCTGGAAATAGCTTCTAAAAAAAAGAAAATTACCGCTCCATAGACATTAAAACCATTTTTAGTTCCATGTATGTAATATCTGTATCTACTTTTTCTTTAAGCACTGTTAAACCCTTTACATCTCCAGCCTCTTCTATTTGATTCAATATTTTTTTGTAGCGTTTTAAATCTATCAATTCTAACACATCAATATCTCCAGAAGGAATGTAATTTGCCAAATGGTTTTCTATAGTACCTGTTGTTAAACTGCGTTCTTTGGCAATTTCTTTTATGGAAAATCCAGATTTAAAAAGCTCAAACGTAATTTGTTTGGTCGGTTTTTTATCTTCTTTTTTCTGTTCGTTAAATTGGTTAATTCCGTTTTCTTTACAATAGGTTTCTATTACCTGTAAAATTTCTTCGCCATATTTATGGACACGAATTTTACCCATGCCTTTGATTTTTATCAGTTCTTTTTCTGTTCTAGGTAAAGCATCGCACATGGCATACAAGGTTTCTTGCGTAAATACCTGAAAAGCGGGTATGTTTTCTGCAATGCGAATTTCGTCTCTTAATTCGCGCAATTTTAAAGCTAATAATGGGTCTCTTTGAGAAGGCGATTTTTTCTTCTTTTTGGGTGGTGTTTTTTGCAAAACTGCTTTTGCTCTTACCTCTAAATACGCTTTGGTTTTAAAACCCTTTGACATTTTTTGCAATGCAAATAATTTTTCTTCTAATTTTTCTTGCAAAGCATCAAACTGTTTTAAAAAATCTTTTTTTACAGCTTTATTATCTGTAGAAAATGAAATGGCATCTAAAGATTTTTGAATATTTGTTTTGGTATGATTTAAAAAATAATCTACTCCTTTTGTAAAGCGCTCTTGAATTTGAGAGCTATTTTCTGGTAAAATATTAGCTTCAGAAATATTTTGTAATTGATTTTTAAATCCATTTGAAACCTTCATTAAAGCAACTACACCATCATCTTTTATAGTTTGTAAATGATCTATAACATCACCTTTAATAGAAGTTTGATTCTTGTAAAAGATATCTATTAAACGAGTAATGGGATATAAGAAAGTCTGATAATCAAATAGTTCTGCAATCAAGTTTAATTGAAACTGTTTTTCAGATTCGTTTAAAATACTTTCATCTGGATGGTTGTCTTCTACAGATTGATTAAAAACACTTACAGTACTATCGTTTATAATGGCATTGCTAGTTATTTTAGTTTTTAAAACCAAGCCTTCTAAAGAAGTACACCTACTTAAAGCTACATAAGTTTGCCCATGTGCAAAAGAGGCTTCTGCATCTATAATAGCTTTTTCAAAGGTTAAACCTTGACTTTTATGAATGGTAATTGCCCAAGCCAAACGCAATGGAATTTGAGAAAAGGAACCCACCAAATCTTCTTTAATTTCTTTGGTTTCGTCGTTTATAGAGTAATTTATATTCTCCCATTTTTCTCTTTCTGTAACAATTTCATCTGCTTCATTAGCACATTGTACCGTTACAGTTTCTTTAGAAATATCGGTTACAACACCAATTTTTCCGTTAAAATATCTTTTTTCTAAAGACGAATCGTTTTTAATAAACATCACCTGTGCTCCAACTTTTAGCTCTAACTTTTCGTCATTAGGAAAAGAGTTTTCATTGAATTTACCAGAAACCTCTGCCGTAAAAAAATGACTTTTATTTTTAATTTTATTCAGCTCAGAATTGTTAATTAAATTGGCTCTGTTGTTGTGCGTAGTTAAGGTGATATAACCTTCTTCTTTCTCTGGAGAAAAAGAAGGATTGTAATTTTTATTTAAAATTTCTGCAGATGATGATGATAAATTATCATTTCTAACTTCATTTAAAATTTTAATAAAATCTTCGTTTTTTTGACGATAAATATGTTTTAATTCAATAGAAACTACATGGGCTTCTTGAAAAGCTTTACTACTAAAAAAATATACTGTTTCGTAATAACTTTGCAATAAACTCCATTCGTTTGGTTTTACAACAGGAGCTAACTGTTGCAAATCGCCAATCATTAAAACTTGTGCACCACCAAATACTTTGTTTCGGTTTTTATAACGCCTCATTACCTGGTCTATACCATCTAGTAAATCTGCACGAACCATAGAAATTTCATCTATAATTACTAAATCTAACGATTTTATAATATCTATTTTTGTTTTAGAAAACCGACGTTGTTGGTTGTTTTGAGTTTGATTTGGTAAAATTGGGCCAAAAGGCATTTGAAAAAACGAATGTATCGTAACACCTTTTGCGTTAATAGCTGCAACACCTGTTGGTGCTACAATAACCATTCTTTTTAAAGATTCGTTTTTTATTTTATGTAAAAAAGTAGTTTTTCCTGTACCTGCTTTACCTGTAATAAACAGATTTCTATCTGTTTTTTCTATAAAATTTAGGGCAAGTTCTAATTCAGGATTTTTGGACATTTTTTCTTTTTGATGCAAGGTAAATAATTAAAAATTATTTACTAAATAAAAGGTGTGATTTTGGAGTTTTGTAAATAGTTTAGCAGATGCGGGTGTTTTAATAAGGCGTATACGAAGTCTTTGTATTTTGGGTTTTTTGATTAAAAAGTCAACAGACAAAGTTTAGCTCTTTTTATATACTTCCGTCTTTGCCCAGGATTAATTCCAAACAGAAAATAACTACTAACAAAAAATCCCAAGCAAAAGCTTAGGATTTTAATATTTTATGATAAACTTCGATAAGCTCAGTTCAAGACTTCGACAAGCTCAGTTTTACATGCTTATGAACCCAGATTCTGGGCTACATTTCTAATGCTTTTGTTGGATTGTTATCCATTAACAATTCTATAGGATTTTCTAAAGCTTCTTTAACAGCTACTAAAAAACCTACAGATTCTCTTCCATCAATAATTCTGTGATCGTAAGACAAGGCAACATACATAATTGGTTGTATTACAACTTCGCCATTAACAGCCATAGGTCTGTTTACAATGTTGTGCATTCCTAAAATTCCACTTTGTGGAGGGTTTATAATTGGTGTAGATAACATAGAACCAAATACACCACCATTGGTAATGGTAAAGGTTCCACCCGTCATTTCATCAACTGTAATTTGTCCATCTCTTGCACGCAAAGCCAAACGTTTTACTTCTGACTCTACACCTCTAAAAGACAAGTTTTCTGCATTTCTAATTACAGGTACCATTAAGCCTTTAGGGCCAGAAACTGCAATAGAAATATCTTGAAAATCGTGTTTTATTTGGTAATCTCCATCTATCATAGAGTTTACATCTGGATACATTTTTAACGCTCTAACAACCGCTAATGTAAAGAAAGACATAAACCCTAAACCAACACCATGTTTTGCTTTAAAGTCTTCTTTGTACTGAGAACGTAAATCGAAAATTGGCTGCATATTTACTTCGTTAAACGTAGTTAGCATGGCTGTTTCGCTTTTTACAGCTACCAAACGCTCTGCTACTTTTCTACGTAACATCGACATTTTCTTGCGTTCTATACCACGAGTACCGTTTGCTGGTTGTGTTCCCATAGATGGTACTGCTTTTACAGCGTCATCTTTGGTAATTCTACCCTCTTTTCCAGTTCCTTTTACTGTTGATGCGTCAATTCCTTTTTCTGCCAATACTTTTTTAGCAGCTGGCGAAGCGGTTCCTGTTGCATAAGTAGCTGCTTTTTGAGCTGGAGCAGGTTCCGTTTTCTTTTCTTCTTTAGGAGCTTCATCTTTGGCAGGAGCAGCATTCTCTTCTGGTTTTGCAGCATCCATATCAATCAAACAAACAACAGCACCAACTTCTACAGCATCTCCTTCTTCTGCTTTTAAAGTGACAATTCCACTTTCTTCAGCAGGCAACTCTAAAGTTGCTTTGTCAGAATCTACTTCTGCAATGGGTTGGTCTTTTTCTACATAGTCTCCGTCTTCAACTAACCAAGTTGCAATTTCTACTTCTGTAATTGATTCTCCTGGAGAGGGAACTTTCATTTCTAAAACACTCATGGTTTCTTATTTTATTTTAATCTGAAATTCTTTTTTTATTTTTTGGGCGTTTAAACAGGCTTTCCACTGTATCTTTTTTTGCTTTTTTGTTCTCGATACAAAATTTCTGAAAAAGAAATTTCACTGGAACTGACAGCAAAAAAAGGATGTCGTTTCAATCCTTAACGCGCTTACTCATCATCGTTAAAAACACTATCTATAACTGCTCTATGACGCTTTTTAAAACGTGTACTAGAACCTGCTGCGGGTACTGCATAGTATTTACGAGAGCATACATTTAGTTTTACCAAATCAAAACGCTCTAACATAAAACTCCAAGCTCCCATATTTCTAGGTTCTTCTTGTGCCCAAATATAATTTTCTACATTTGGATATCTGTCTATTACTTTTTGTATTTTATCTAAATGTAAAGGAAATAGTTGTTCTATTCTTACCAAAGCAACATCATCTCTATTTAGGTTTTCTCTTTCTTCTAATAAGTCATAATAGAATTTACCCATACAAAAAACTAATTTTTTTACATTTTTTGGGTTGATGGTATCATCTATTACTTCTTGGAATTCGCCAGTTGCTAAATCTTCTATAGTAGAAACTACTTTTGGATGACGTAACAAACTTTTTGGTGTAAACACAATTAATGGTTTTCTGTAATCGCGTTTCATTTGTCTGCGTAACAAATGATAAAAGTTTGCTGGTGTTGTACAGTTGGCAACTGTCATATTATCAATTGCACACAACTGTAAATAACGTTCTATTCTTGCAGATGAATGTTCAGAACCTTGCCCTTCGTAACCATGAGGTAAAAGCACTACAATTCCGTTTTGTAATTTCCATTTATCTTCTGCAGCAGAAATATATTGGTCAAACATAATTTGTGCACCGTTAGAAAAATCTCCAAATTGTGCTTCCCAAATGGTTAACGTATTTGGATTTCCCATGGCATAACCATAATCAAAACCTAACACTCCATATTCAGATAATAAAGAGTTATAAATGGTCATTTGACCTTTTGTATCTGGGTTTGTATTTAATAAATTAATTCTATCTTCGGTAATTTCATCACGTAAAATAGCGTGTCTGTGAGAAAAAGTACCTCTTTCTACATCTTGGCCAGAAATACGCACATTAAAACCTTCTTCCATTAAAGAACCATAAGCTAGGTTTTCTGCCATTCCCCAATCTAATTGATTGGTTTCGAATGCCATTTTTGCTCTTGTTTGTAAAATACGTTCTGCTTTTCTTACAAATTTAACGCCTTCTGGAACTGTAGAAACTACTTTAGCAATGTGCTTTAACCTGTCTGATTTGTATTTTGTATCTACAGGCTGTAACATAGTGGCTAATTGTTCACGCTCAAAACCTTCCCAAGTAGATTTCATAAACTCTTTTACTTTAGAGTTTTTATCTTCTTTAGATAAATCGAATTGCGTGTTAAGCATTTCTTTAAATTCAGTAGTAATTGTATTTAGATAATCTTTATCTATACTACCTTCTTTTAACAATGTTTCTGCATAAATATCTTTTACATTTTTATGTTTAGATATTGCTTTGTATAATTTTGGTTGTGTAAAACGAGGTTCATCACCTTCGTTATGGCCATATTTTCTATATCCTAATAAGTCAATAAAAATATCGGTTTTAAATTTCATTCTAAACTCTAATGCCATTTGCATTGCGTGGCATACAGCTTCAGTATCGTCTGCATTTACATGTAAAACTGGCGATAATGTAACTTTACCAACATCTGTACAATAGGTACTAGAACGTGCATCTAAATAATTGGTAGTAAACCCAACTTGGTTGTTTACAACGATATGAATTGTTCCTCCTGTTTTATAGCCATTCAATTTTGCCATTTGTACTACTTCATATGCAATACCTTGGCCTGCAATTGCTGCATCACCATGAATTACAATGGGTAATATTTTACTAGAATCTCCATTATATTTTCTATCTATTTTTGCTCTAGTAATACCTTCTGCAACTGCTGCAACAGTTTCTAAATGAGATGGATTTGGAACTAAGTTCATCTTAATTTCATTGCCATCTCTGTAGGTTTTACTTAACGTTAAGCCTAAATGGTATTTTACATCACCATCAATGTCATCATCTTCAAAATCTTTTCCTTCAAACTCGCTAAATAAATCTCTTACCGGTTTTTTAAAGATGTTTACTAAGGTATTTAAACGACCTCTGTGTGCCATCCCTAAAACACATTCTTTAACTCCGTGGTTTTCTGCAGCTTCTCTTAAAGCTACACTGATTCCTGGTATTAAGGCCTCACCACCTTCTAAAGAGAAACGTTTTTGGCCTACATATTTTGTTTGTAAAAAACTCTCGAAAGTAACTGCTTGGTTTAGTTTAGAAAGTATATATTTTTTAGAATCTTGAGAGTAATTAGGATGATTATCATTTTCGTTTAAACGACTTTGCCACCATTTTAATTTCTCTGGATTACGCATATACATATACTCTACCCCAATAGAATCGCAATAAATAGTTTTTAGGTGACTTATAATTTTAGAAAGCTTTACCCTTCCTAACCCTAACACATCTCCAGCAGAGAATTCTTTATCTAAATCTTTTTCAGTTAAACCGAAATTTTCGATATCTAATACTGGTTGATACTGTCTTCTTTCTCTAACCGGGTTTGTTTTTGTAAACAAATGCCCTCTTGTTCTGTAACCATTGATTAGGTCTACAACTAAAAACTCTTTTTTTACTTCTTGTGGTACTTCTATTGAAGTTTCTTCATCAGAAAGAGAATAATTTTCATTTGCTAAATCATATCCTTGAAAAAAACTTCTCCAGCTAGGTTCAACAGAATCTGGGTTTATTAAATATTGATCGTATAAATCTGCTATAAAGCCTGTATGCGCTGCGTTTAAAAACGAAAATTTATCCATATAATAGTTTGTGCTATCTTTTTAGCTAATTGTGAAAACAAAAATACAATATTTGGCATAAAAGGAAGAATTTTTTTAGTTATAATAAAAGTAAAAAAAATAATTTTTTTTTTACTTTTTATTTGGTGATATATTAAAAAGATATATATTTGCACTCGCTAAACACAAATGTGAAGCAAACTCCTCTTTAGCTCAGTTGGTTAGAGCATCTGACTGTTAATCAGAGGGTCCTTGGTTCGAGCCCAAGAAGAGGAGCAAGTTCATAATAACATTGACTGCGAAAGTAGCTCAGGGGTAGAGCATCACCTTGCCAAGGTGAGGGTCGCGGGTTCAAATCCCGTCTTTCGCTCTATTATGAAATAATACCAATGCTGAAGTGGTGGAATTGGTAGACACGCTGGACTTAAAATCCAGTGAGCAGTAATGCTCGTATGGGTTCAAGTCCCATCTTCAGTACAAGTAAAAGCCTCAATCTATTTATAATCAAATAGTTGAGGTTTTTTTGATTTATAATTTGTACGGTTATTGTACGGTAAATTAATCTAAATTTAGAAAAAAAGCCAAAAAATCCCAACCATCATTATCAAAACAACACCCCCTATCGATTTTAAAAGTCGTTTTTCTTTTTAGGTAGTGTCTGTGAAATGTATATATAGCCCGACTACTAAGAACGTCTAATAGTTATTTTAGAGAAGACTATTTAAAAACCAACTTCTTATATATATCTTCTGGTTTCTTTCTTTTAGTTAGCCTGTTAAACTCTTTAACTTTTTGTTGCTTTAATCCTGAAACTAAAACCTTATCTTCAATTTGATCTAAGGCATTTATTTCACCTTCTAAGCTTATAATTTTTAATATAAATAGAAACTGTTCCTTATTAAGTTTAGGTACATCAAACACATTAATTCTGTTTGTGAAATATTCTTTGTGTGTCATATACTAATAATATTAACAAATACGAATTCTAATGTTAATATTATTTTCAACCTTAGATCAAAATACAACCCATAAAAGATTAATGCTGCATTATTAGCCATCGTGGTTTACATCTTAACAATAAAAAAACGATTAGGTTTATTAAATATTAATTTTAAAAATAAACTAAGTAAAAACTTTAGACCTTAATTACTCTTGTTATATTTTTACCATTTATAACTAAAAAATATATACCATTTGAAAATTGACTACCATCAATTTTGTAAAATTGTGATTTAGGATTTATAAAAAATATTATTCTACCAAAAACATCATAAACCTTTATAGAATCTAAAATTATTGCACTTTCTATTGTCCAATATTTTTTTGTTAAGTTTGGATATATTTTTGTTGTTTTATTGGTATTTTTTATTGTTGATAAGCTAGATTCTACATTTACAACTCTTTTTACTTCTTTAGCGCTATTTCCATTACTATCAGAGACATTGTAAGTCACCTGATAACTTCCTAAAATAGTAGTATCTACATTGTTTTCACTAATAATCTTAGAGGTAATGTCACCATCAAAATTATCATAAGCAGTAGCACCAAAGTCTTTATATATACTTTCTAGTTCAATAGATACTGTCAAATTACCAATTATAGTTATTTCAGGTATTATATTATCTTCTATCACTTTAATATGACATATTTTATCAGATTGGCTTGTAATATTTTGATTTAATTTATTAGACAAAATGATATTAGAAAATTCAAAACTATATTCACCTAATTCAATTGAATCTTCAATAAAAACAGGTAATTTTAAAATGTTATTATCTCCCTTTGGTATATTATTATCCCCAAATGTGTAAATTATAAATCGGTATTTATTATTTCCTAGAGAAGATGTGCTTATTGAAAAATTATCTAATATTGTATATTTCTCAATACTATTTATATCAAAATTAAAACCCTCTGGTATATTTAAATCAAATTGAATAGCCTTTAGATATTCATTATTTACTAACTTTACAGGGATTATATAAGCTTTACCCTTGAATAAAGTCGTATCTTTAATATTTAAGTAGTTTAAAGAAAGTAAATCACTTTTTTTTTTAAATTTAGAATCGATACTATAATTTTTAGCTGTTGTTGAAAAGCAAATTAGTAGATTTATAAATATAAAAAATTGTCTCATTAGAAGATTATTAATTTTTAATACATTTTTATTATTCTTTGAAGAGTTGTTTTATCACCAAGCACCTGGTTCCGAGGGGGAAGATGCTGCTTGCGCTTTTTTAGGATTTAGTATCATAAACGTGCCCATAGCTGTTAAGGCTGCATACTTACCCATTTTCTTAATGGCTTCTTTTCTACTAATAACATTAATAGTCTCTCTTGTGTTCTTTCTTTTTTTCATGATAATTGTTTAGTCTACAAGTATTTTTTTGGTGTACACACCGTTTTCTGTCTGTACTTTTAGGATGTAAGCTCCCTTCTTTAAACCAACCGTAGATAGTGTTTCTTTTTGTGTAGGTTTTTGTATTTTCTGTGATACTACTTTTACCCCTAAAACACTGTAAAGCATAAATTCTGCAGGTTGTGAGAGCTGCTGCAACCCCTCTACTGTAATGTAAGTATTTCCTGTTCCTTTATAGGCGGTTACTAAAGAACTACTGTTCCCTATGTCTGTGGAAAGGGTGCTTGTCGTAAAGTGAATAAAAAACCTTCCCATACCACTTAAAATAGTTTTTGCTGTAAGCTCAAAACTTTCATTTATAAGAAGTGTAAACGTGTTTGCTACAGTGTCTTCTAGATAAACATTTATGTCCTCTGGAATCGTACTAGTTGCTATTTGAATTTTAAGAGCAATCCCAGCTTCTTGATTTATTGTTAGAGGTACAATTGCATTGCTCAAGGCATTTGTAGGCATTGCATTGATATCCATACTTACCCCATTGTCTTGTTCTATAAGACGTGAGCTTATGCCTGTTGTCTGATTGAAAGCTCCTGCATCATAGCCAGGGTCCAAGCTTAAAGTCAATCCTTCTTTAAAATAGAATTTAGTATCGTCTTCTTTAACACCATCACTATACAGGTCTAACACCAACTCATAACTCGTAGCAGATTTTGCAGCTACAAAATCATCGGTTCCAGTAACCGTTTGCATGGCTTTGGTAAACGAAATTGTTTTGTCCTCTCCACTACCTACAGCTGCTATAAAAAAGCCTTGACCAGGTGCAATGTAAGTAGGTGAACTTGTATTGTTGTAAATAGCGTATCCTGTACCATCTGCCTTCCAGCCATAAATAGCTTCAAAATTATCGTCTATTGCTGCTGTATTAATTGTTAAAAAATTATCGGTTGGATCTGCATTAGAGTTTCCATTAAGATACGATGGAAATGGATTGGCAATTAAATTCCAACGTCTTCCTGCCCCTGAGTTTGCTGCATTGTTGTTCACTATGGTAACACTTTGGTCTCCGCTAGCAATAGCACCGGTAAAAGAAAGCGTACCACCACTTGTAGTTGCCATTTGATACCCTTGCCCTAACGCTAAATTACCTGTGGTTGAATTGGTAGCATTTGTCCAGGTATCTGTAGCATTATCATAAGAACCTATTGCATAAAAACTACCGTTTGTTGCAATATTGTTATCGGTGATTATATTACTAAATGCCATACCAGAGACTGGTGCACCAATTAAATCCCACTCACCTATACCTACAGTATTTACATAACGATTGTAGGTGATGTTACCTGACGAAGTGCCACTAACCAATAATGATGAAAACTCATCTGAATCGGATTGTAAAGTTATTAAACCACTATTAATAAAATCATTAGACAGTGTTAAAGAAGCACCTTTTTCAATTATTAATGAAGCATTATTCTCTAAAATTAAACTAGATAAATAAACATCTGTTGTTGAAGAAATAACAGGGTAATTTGAGATGCCGTTTGGTATTAGTACATTTGCTGTTACCGGTATTACAGCACTAGTGTTCCAATTGCTAGTATCATTCCAATTAGTATTTGTTAAACCTGTCCAAGTTAGTTTATCTGTTAAGTGAATTACGCCTATTTCTAACATTTCCGAAGCCACGTTTTGATTATTAGTATTTGATAGAGTAACGGACGATATAGTAAACGTATAATCGCCTAGAGCTGTTGTATTCTCTACAAAAAATGGTAATGTTAAAATATTATTAGAATTAGCAGGTATTATTTGGTTACTTAATGTATAAATCAAAAACCTATAATTTCTATCTCCTAGATCGTAACTTGTAATTTCAAAATTATCTAATACATTACTTTTATTTATATTATCTGTATTAAAAACAAAGCCTTCAGGAATATTTAAATCAAATTGAATTCCCTTAATATCTTCATAGTTTGATATATTTAACTTAACATTATTATTTTCATTTATCAAAAAGGTGGTTTCTTCAAAAACCAAATAATTAGGTGAGAATACATCTGCTGTTATATTGACTATATTTTGAACATCAGCAGCATTATGACGTATATATATTGAACTAGAAAATGATCCAGTATTTATAGGAGTAAAAGCTATATTTTTTTCTAAAGATTGGTTAGGAGTAATTGTTAATGGTGTTGTTATATCGCTAGTAATTGTATTAGAATTATAAATAATTTCATCAATAATTAGATCTGAATTACCACTATTTTTTAATGTTATCTCAGATAATTGATTTGAGTTTATAGGAATTCTACCTAAATTAATGTTAGAATCTGAATTAGATATAAATAAAAGCGGAGCATTTATAGTTAAACTACCTTCGTAAGAGTTAGATATAATATTCTCTTGCTCTGTGTTAGATATAATTTCTCCGGATGTTGAAATTGAATAAGTTCCAGAGTTTACACTTGGAGTTAATTTAAATAAAAATATATCACCTGAATTGCCAGTAAAATTTGTTTTTGTTTCTGAGTATGCTATTACTCTAAGTGTATTAGAGTTAATCATTGAGGCTATAATGTTGTGATCAGTTTCCCTTCCAACTAATGCTATTGAATTTGCTTCATAAATGATACCTGATGGAATATTGATATCAAGTTGAAATCCATTAAATGGCTCCATATTATTTATACTTACTGGAATTGATATGGATGTATTTATTGCACCACTATTTGAGCCAATATGAATTTCATTTACTGCATATATATTTGCGATAATTGTTGTTTGCTGAAGAGCTCTTAATGGGTCTGTATCATTCGTATTAAAAATTATAGATTTACTTATATTTTGTTTTGAAGATGTATTTACTTCAATTGGAATAGATGTATTTTGCCCAGGAAGAATACTTATTGGGAAGGTTGTATTTATTAAAAAGGGAGATTCTAACGTATAACCTGAGATTTCTAAAACTGTATTTCCTGTATTTGATATAGTAACATTTTTTAAGCTAGTACTTTGCATAGGAACATCTCCAAAACTAATACTAGTAGTTTCTAAATTATATCTAGGTCCATTAATAGTTATTTGACCGCTTGTACTAGATGAACTTAAAGAATTACTTTCAGAATCAGATAAAGTGATATTTGTTATTTGTATTATATAGGTATCTGGTTCATTTTTACTTTTTAGATTTAAAGTTAATATTTTACCTATACCCGATGTAATTGATGTATTGTTGTTTGAAAAACCAATTACTCTAATAGTATTATCATCTATATTTCTTATGTTTAAAGAGTGTGAACTTGCACGCGAACTTAAACTACTACCTGTTGATAAATCTATTGCATCACTATCATAAATTATATCGAATTGAAAAGCTGCTACCGCGTCTGTATTTTCAAAATCTATATCGAATGTAAAATCCGTATTTATATCTGTATTTACAGAAGAAGGTTTAATCACATTTTGAGCAAAAAAAATCTGAACAATAAAAATGTTTAATAATAAGATTATTTTTTTCATTCTTATTCTATAATTAACTTTTTATTAGAAATATATTTGATTTTTTCATTTTTGTAAGCGCTTACAGCAAGGATATAACTGCCTGAACTTAAGTTATTCAACTGTAATGTGTTTTTTGTTCTCCCAAGAGCTGAAGATGTTTTTTGTACCAAAACTCTTCTTCCTTGAAGGTCATAAACTGAGACAGTAACTAGATCCATCTGCTCAGGTAAGTAATAAGTTATGTTAACTAATTCTCGAGAAGGGTTTGGGTACATCTCTAAAATGTTTAATTTACTATCTTGGAAAGGAGCTTCTATGTCTAATAAGTTTTCTTTATTTAATATTGGATTTAATTTTTCTCCTTTAACAGTACCAACAACTGCCTTTGTTATATCAAATTCGCTTTCTTGATTATTTCTTGTTAATATTTTAGTTTTCTTATTGGCTATTGTCTTGTTATCAAAGCTATAAAACATAACTATCTTAGAATTATCTTGATTATAATCTAAACGTTCTATTTTTGATATATTTTCTGATTCTGTAAAATTAAAACCTTTGTCAAAGGCTAACTGTATACCTCCAATATTAAAATCAGAATGTACATATAAATCATTTCCTTCCCATGTAAAAATAGCATCACCAACAGCACTGTTCTTGTAGTATTGACGTGTTTTTTTGAAAGATTTTGAGCTAGAAGGATTTAAAATAATATCAATAGTACCTACAATATCTAAAACATTGATAATTTGATCATTATTAATGTCTGCTGCTTTAAATATAAATGGGCTGGGGTTTAGTCCTATTATGTAATCTATACTTTGAACCAGATCTAATACACTTACAGAAGAATCACCATTAGAATCTCCTAATGTAGAGGTTAAAGGAGCAGTAGATACTACACTAGAAAAATCTGTTTCCTCTAGGCTTGTTCTTAGAATTTTATATTTGTAAAAATAAGTTTGTTCTTCCTCTACATTATAATCTGTAAAATTAATACCAGAAGTGCTATCATCACTATCTTCGATTATAAGAGTATCATTAATTTTAGAAACTTCCGTTTCATTGCCATTTTCATCTATTTGGTAACGGTACATATTATAACCAAGAACATCATCTATATCTGTTGTAGGAGGTGCAGTCCATTCCAGAGTTATTTCTCCAAGACCAGGTGTTGCAAACCAACCAATTGAGGCAGAACCTGCAGACTGTATTAACATATTAAATCGATGATCCTCGACAGGAATCTTAAAATAATCTAAATCTTGAGCGTCTTGTACACGAATTCTGTTAATACCATCAGCTGCACCAATACCAACATTATGAGTTACAGTATAAATTTTGCCATCAGAAGACCATGTGCCAGTTTCTGTAATTGTTTTTTGAACGTAAGGGATTGTAACTCCATAGGTGATTTTAGGTGGAATTGAAGTATCCATGGCTCTATTAAAATACACCTTAAACTCATGAGCACCTACCCCAATAGGATCCATTAATTCATATTCGTCTTGTGCATCTTTACCATTTACTAAAACCTTCCAGACAATACCATGTGCTAATTCGTTAGGAACTGTTGCTATCTGCCCAAGATCAAGTAAGCTTTCGTAATCCCCATCAGATAAGAGATCTGTAACTTTAGTTCTTACTATGTCTGTATCAGAAGAACCTAAATAAGATAAAACAGGAAATGACGTTCCAATACTACCATATCTTGGTACAGAGAGAAGCCAATCATTATTAAATATATTAAGACCTGCCAACTGTGTTGAATGCGAAGCGCTTGCTATTACAACTCCTATTTTTCTTCCAGAATTTCCTGAACCATATACTGTATTTGTAACATTTGTATGCGTAATATTTGTCATGTATTGTGAAGAGCCTATGTTAGTCCCATAGCTCATTTCATCAAAATTAACTTTTGTGAAAGTACAATTTGTTGATAAACTAAACAGGTACCACACTTTAGAATCTGAAATTAAAACATCAGCTACTTGAAGGTTTTTTGCATTTGAAAATAATTTTTGAGCAACCACCCCACTAATGTCAGTAAAACTTATAGATTTATTACCATCACCTCCCAGACTAAGACCCTTCCAAGATAAATTTTCATTAATAAAGGTTACTCTAGCATCTTTAGTTCCATTGCAAATTAAAGTAGAATTATCTAAAAAATTCATCCCTTTACCATCCGAGAATTTGATAATTGTACCAGGTTCCATGGTTACTGATGCGTCAGCATTAAAAACTACATTATCTACAATTAAATATTCTTTACTTGCTAGAAATGTATAATCGTTTGAAATAATACCAGATAAAAGTATAGAGTTTTTAACATTAATAATAAATTCAGTTTCATTACTTATGAAATCTTTATTTGGTCCTGACCAAGTAGTTAAAACAAAACGTATGTTTACATTATTAGCAATATTTTCAGAAAGAGTTATTTTTATGGTTTCTTGTAAATCCTGAAGAGTTGCATAAGCACTGATACTTCCTATTGAGATTTCACCGTTTGTAATGGTCGCTTTTGTTTGATCTTCATATTGTGCAAATTCGATACCAACTCTTACATCTTCAGAAGGACCCCAATAATTTCTTATGAGTGGTAGTATTTCAATCGTTTCACCTGGCTCTAAAATACCATTACCATTTTGCCCAGAAATGGTATCTCTTGTAGACGCTGACAAAACTGCTAATTGAGGAGTAGGGTCTACATTAATTGCTTCATAAAAGTCGACAGAACCACCTGCTCCTGTACTTGTATTAATTAAGTTTCCAAATATTAATTCTTTACTATCATTTGGGTTTTTCTCTAAATAAAGTGCCATTCCACCAGCAACTAATGGAGTTGCCATTGATGTTCCTGTTAAATTACCATAACCTCCACCTGGGAGGGTACTTAAAATTCCTGATCCTGGAGCTTTCACCTCATAATTTAAAAGATTTGCGTATGATGTAGATACCGGTCCATCTTGGTCGTAATTATCATAATCTCCAGCACTGTCCTCAACACCTAAAACATAGCTGTAAGCACCAGGATATAATGGAGCACTTTCAGTTTTGTCTGGACATTTACCTGGACCAATACATTTCCCGTCATTTCCAGCAGCAGCCACAAGGAGTGATGTAGCGTAGGCATTTTCTAAAGCCGCTTGCATAGTAACTGATTCACCATAACCCCCGATACTCATATTAATAATAGTTGCACCATTATTTGCAGCATATTCAATTCCTTCTGCAATATCTAATGCATTACCTGTTCCGTTGGATTGCATTACTTTTATATGCATTAACTTTACATTCCATGCGGCTCCTCGAATACCTAATGAATTATTTCCAACAGCACCAATTATACCAGCAACATGCGTTCCATGGGCATTATCATCTAAGGGTGTATTGTCTTCATTAATAAAGTCCCATCCTCTAATGTCGTCAACGTAACCATTTCCATCATCATCAAAACCTTCAATACCATTAAGTTCTGCTTCGTTAATCCAAGTATTTGCTTCTAGGTCTGGATGTGTGTAGTCACCTCCTGTATCTATTACAGCAACAATTTGAGAACCATCACCTGTTGTACCATTATTACTATCATTCCAAACATCGTCGATATTTGTTGTGGTAATAGCATATTGCTCACTATATAAGGGGTCGTTAACATCTGCAAAAGAGTTAGTGTTTAGTTTGTCAGCTTCCTCAGATGAAATAAAATCACCTATCTCAAAATCATCAATCTTATATGTGTAATTAGGTTCTACATATTCAACATTAGGGTTATTTTTAATCTGATTTATAAGTTCTAAGATATTTTCGTTATGATTTTTTGTTTTTAAAATAAAAATATTCTTCATACTTACAGGCTCTTTAGGAATAAAACCATTTTTAGAATTAACAGAGCTTTTGGCTATATTTTTTGCTTTTATTTTTTTCTTATTCAGTATACTTGTTTCAATAGTCTTTTTATGAAACAACATTCTAGTATTACTTATCTTACTTTCAATACCAAGTAAAGCACCTATATTTAAATTAGATTTCCCTTCTCCTGCTTTAGAATAATTAACTTTTGCATCAAAATTATCCTTTAATTTTACAATTATATTTCCAGGAATAAAATCAGCAATAGATTTTCTTTTTGATGTTACCTGTCCATTAACAATACTTGTTACAAAGACTATTAATAAAAGTGTTTTTTTCATAATAATTGGTGATTTGAAATAAATAGATAGATCTTTTTTTGGGTTTAATTTAAATTTTTAAAAATTATTTATAAACCTAAAATTAAACTCACCAATAAATAAATTAAAAAAGGTAAAATAAGTTATGTACTAATAAAACTAAAATTCATTACACATAATTAATGCCATTTATTATTATTTATAATTAAACTTAATGTAGTTTATTGAATATTATCTTATATTAATTTAATTAAATAGTAAATAAAAGTTATAAGATTTATCTTCTATCGATATTACTTTTAATAAAAAATTAGGTTCTGTCGTATATAATGTAAGAAAAAATCAATTTTTTATATTTACAATAAAAAAGATGTTTAAAGGTCACTGTTTTCCTAAAGCAATTATATTAAAAGAAATGGGTGTTTGTATGCAAGGACTGCCTACTAAAAGTCAAAGCCAATAACAATGCCTATAGATACGGGGGCACTTGGAAGTGAGGATTTTCGTAAGTAGGCGAGAACCAGCCATTAATTATATACGTTGTTACCTGCAGTTTTTTCTAATTATTCTCTTTCAATGTTCTTAAACTCCATTTAACTGCATAATAAATATATCTCAAAAGGAATGTTATTGAAAAAAATATTAAAGCTATTTTAAATAAAAAATTATTATTCACATTATAATAAAATGAATTTTCAATCCTTTGAATTTCTTTCTCAATTAGTAAAACTTTTTTTGATACTTCAGTTTCACTTTCTATAGCGATTGCAGGAACGAATTTCTCAAATTCAGATAAAGACGAGAATGCACCATCCTTTATTTTTAAATAGCAATCTTTTATAGAATTCTTTTCTACGTAATTAACAAAATCTTCCTTTGAATTAAATTCTCCTTCTTTTACTAAATCATAAAGGTAGAGAGTTGTTGCTGATATTCTGAATTTTGAAATTTCAAGTTGTACTACTTTTGAATTAGAATATTGCGATAATGATTTAAATAAAAATCCAACAATAATTACAAAAATTAATGTACTAACAAAAATCAAAAATTCCCGAGCAATAATTTTTTTACGTTTGTTTTTCATTCTAATTTTAATGTTTTTGCTTACACCTAACTAGTACCTATATGGAAAGTAGCGTCTTTAAAGAAGTATCTCTGATAGGTATTCAATTTTTGTATAAAAATAAATAAATTTCTTTAATAATAACTCCCTGAGCTATTTTTTATATGGGCTTTTGTGTTTAGTATTTTCCATAATTTATCATATAAGTAGTTTCGAGGATCTTCTAAAAGATATCATCACTGACAAGCTTTCTAAAAATTCACCTGAAAATACGGAGTCTCGAAGACGCTACAATAGAACGTTTTTCAATTCAGTTTTTCACTTAAATATGTTTTATATGCGTTCTATAGGGAACGTCTTTCAGTGAAAGAATAGTCAAGTCTCACATAAAGGGAAGTTATTAGTTTTTGTAAGAAAACACCTAAATATTTTGAACCAATCATTGTTACACTATAATTAAACCTTTTAGATATTAATATACAGTTACTTATATAAGAATGTTTAAGTATGTTTTGTTTAGTAAGTGAATGGTTGGGAGGGGTGCTACTCATGATCTCTAAGCTTTTTTCCATATTTATCATGTAAATCAAAGGTTTTAACCAATTTTTTAAATGTTGGATTAATTTCAATAAGTTTATGAAACTTTACCTCTTCATCGGTGTAGCTTATTGTATCTTTAATATCCGCTAAATCAGCACCCTTGTCAGCCTCTGTCTCTTCCATTATTTTAGAGACCTGAATATTAAAGCCATCCTTATTACAAGCATTAGCTACCTCAAGCCACTTATCATAACAACCCTTATCTGGAAATGCTTTAACCACCAAACCTTTTAGAGGCTCAAGAAGTTTTTTACTAAAATTACTCAACGACCCTGTAGCTAACCAAACAATATCAGGTCTATTTACCGAGAATAAAACAGCGGTTTTCTCACTCTCCACAATCGCTACTTTAGTCACGCCCTTTGTAACTAGATGAAGCCCAAAGAGACATTGTCTAAGCTCAAAATTAGGGGCATTTATAAGCTTATGAGCCCAAGTAATTCCGTTTGACCTCTTTCCAGTTTCACTATTATAATTCATCACTTTACCAGTTCTAACCTTGCCGTATTTATCTATCTGCCAAAAGACTACAGAACCTCCAAATTTTTTAGAGGTTCCTAATCTATACCTTTCAATAAGCCAGTCAACAGTTTTGTCATCAAAATTCAACTTTAGGAACTTTATAAAAGGGTTTATCGTATAACTAGACATACTTTTTGTAACCATTTCAGTATCAATAAAAGAAGGTTTTTTTATCGGTGGTGGTTTGAACTCTAATGAACTCAAAGTACTTGAACCTTTAGGGTAACTGAAATAACCACACTCTACTTCACGATCACAACGACCATAAATTTCATCAGCTAACCGATTCGTTTCATTATCGATATAACGAACAAACCTAATCTTATTACAAGATGGACACCTGTATTTCTTTGATGTTTCATCTAGTCTATATCTATAATTTTTCATGCGCTCATCTATTTATCAGTTTAAGTCCCTATATATAGGGACTAAACTTATGAGTTAATATTATTTGTTTAACTTGAATGGTTTACGTGACATTTCTTGAGATATGATTCCTTTATTTTTTAAATCAACAATGATATCATCAATCTTATTGAGACCTAGACCTTTTCGATCTCCAAACTTGATTTTAAGTTGATTTTGGAATCCTTTTTTCAAATCACCTCTCATAATCTCTTCTTTATCTTTGAAGCATTCTATTAAAATATCCTTAAACGTATCATCGTCTATGTTATTAAGATTAAATGAGTTCTCCGCGTTAATTGAAGTATCATAATCTGAAATAATAGTTGGATTACCGTCTTTGATTTCAAAGGCGAAAGGTTCAAACGGTTTGTTTCTACAGCTAAAAGGTTTTACAACAGATATGTTGGGTAGATTTGGATCAACCTCAATCTGAATCACTGTTTCCGCCTTATTTGAAAGCTCAGTACCGAGGTGTCCTCTAGCCTTGTCGTTAGATGGGTTTTCATGGAGGATTGTTACAATGTGGATGTTATAGTCCTCAGACCATTTTAATAGGTTTGACGCAATTCCACATGACTCACTCTCATCATTAATGGATGTTATAAGATCTCTAATTCCGTCTATGATAACAAGACCTAAGTTAGGGGTTTTTGCAATCAATTCTTGAGTGTAATTTAGACGTTCTGATGGACTTAATGACCGAAACTTATACATATGAAGCTTGCTCGGAGATTTTTCTCCTACAAGGCTACAAATTCGTCTTGCAGCCTTTTGAACATGCCAGTCTGATTGCTCTGTATCAATAAACAAGATGTTTTTTTGTTGATGAGCTACTGGAGATCTGAAAACCTCTGAAAAAACAAAATCATTAAGAGCACTACAAACAGCCATACTCAATAAAAAAGATTTTCTTGATTTTGCTTTACCCTTAATTAAACTGAAATTACCAAGTGTCCCTAGTATTTCATAATCATCAGACCCTGGGTCTTTTATTTCCCAGGCAACCTCCCGAGGAGGTAAAGGGGCTGTAAGGTCTACCTTATGTTTTGAAATGTTATTTTCTAAAATATCATTATCAAGCTCTTGACTAACTAAATTTATAAAACTCTCCATTACTTCTCTAGTTTTATCATTGAACTTTCAATTTCACTAGCCTTGAAGTAAACCCTTCCACCAATCTGATAAGGGTGTAGTATCCCTTTTTTTGTCCAATTGTGAATTGTTGAGAGACTGATCTTAAGCAATTCAGAAACTTCTTCCCTGGTAAGATACTTTTCTGTGAAGGTTGCTTGTTTTAATTCATTTTTTAATTCGCTTACCACTCTAGCAACAAGCTGGTCTTGTGTGGTCTCGAATACATTTGTTTTATGCATTTTGCACTTATTTAAAATTAATAAGAGCAAAGGATTGTTAGGTTAGAATTAGGTTGAACCTAACTTTTATTTCTTAGCTTTTAGAACATGATCGTCAAGGTGTTTTTGAATTTTTTCAACTTGACCCTTATCTTTTAAAGCACTTCCCGATTGATCAGTATATTTATTAAAAATAGGATTGATATAAGGCTGAACTGTTGTAAAGTTAAATCCTGTAAATGATTTTACTGCCTTTGCAATCCTTAAAACAGAGTCTATTTCTGGATGATTGTATAAATAATCCAAGATGCCTAGTTTGTATAATACTATAATTCGTTCTTTAATTTCAAAAGCTCCACTATTATCTTCAATTAAATCATCATCATCTATCAAGGTATTTTTTACAATCTTGTTGATTTGTACTTTGTCATTTTCTAAAAGAATAATGTTGTACTTTTCCTCTTGAGCTCTTTCGACCAGGAACTCATAACGCTTTCTAAGTGATGCTTGAATTTTTTGCATCTTTTCGGAACTAACATAAGGGCGATTAAACAAAAAGACGCCATCCTTGAACTCAGATTCAATGAATGTGATTAATGTGTAGTCTTCATGCTTTGATAAATGTAAAGAGAGTCTTTCTTTGAATGTTTCGAGATAAAGCTCATGTGGGCAGCCATAAAAATACTTTCTCTTTTTAACGTATGAATCGTATTCTTTTTCAAAAGTGGAATGAACAATTTTCAATCTATTATTTATCCAATCTTCTTCAATTTCTCCAGCATCATCTCTTATATAATGCTTTTCATTCGTCCAGACGTGTGCAGACTCATATGCGGCATCATCTCGAAACAACTCTATTTCATAATCTGTTTTTTCAAATAGTACTACCATAGTTATAATTTAATTTTTATTTTCTTGAATTCTCTTGCAGCTTCAACAGCTGTATCCTTAGATGTCTTGCCTATATAGGCTAAGAAAGTTGATTCTTTGACATGTCCTGTTATATTCATTAGTAATGGTGTTCTCATTTTTCCATAAAAATTAGTTGCGAACGACCTTCTACCAATATGTGATGAAATCAGCTCGTATCTAGGATATTCTCCCATAATCTTTCTTTTTCCTTTGCCTGGAATAACTTTTACAACACCTCCGTAAACAATTTCATCAATTCCAGCTAATTTAACAACTTCTTTTACGTAGTCATTATACTTTTGACCCGAGAGCTTTTTTGGAAAATCTCCATTGTATTTTTTCATTATTTCAAGAACTGGATCTAGGAGGGGTATAGTAACACTCTTATCGCCCTTTTTTTTAAAAACATCTATAACCTTAATTCCATCAACTTCTCTTATGTTATCTTTATTAAACTTCATAAAATCGGAGATTCTTTGACCTGTTAAACAGCTAATTAAAAGCCAGTCTCTAATATTATCCAATTTAGGACCAAGTTGATAACTTTCCAAATTGCTAATTAACTCTAACTCATCCATTGTTAGGTAAACAATAGGCATACGCTTAGCTTTCATTTTAATTAGATTATACCTATGACTTAATTGAATACCATGGTGGGCATAAGCGTAGTTACACATTGTTTTTATTGCGCTAAAGTATTTGTTTATTGTGCTTAAAGAGTATTCATTATCAAGTCCATAATCCCGATATACATTATAGAAATCAACGTCAATATCAGAAATTAAGGTGTTATGATTATAAAATTCATTCTCACTTATAAATTGCATTAAAAACTTATATGCAGTATTATATCTAGTATGAGTGGTTTTTTTTATGTTGTTTTCAATTAGTTTTAGATACCTTTCAAAGTACTCTAAGATTTTATCAGATATAACTTCTTTATCATTATTACCGTAATAAGAATCGAGCTGCTTTTGAAGCCAAAGTTTATTGACTAGTTTGGGATTAGAATTATTAAAGGCAGTCAACACATGACTTTCAATATCAATAGTGTCTTTGTCAAACTTAATCTTCTTATTTTTCAATTCAGCATCTTTGATGCGTCTTGAGTTTTGAATTAATTTCCAATCTTCTTTAGTAAAAGTAATTTGAGTTTTAGACTCTATAACATGATCTTTTAAATCATTTCGGAATAATAGTCTAAGTGTGATTGGAGCAATATCTCGTGTAGATCTATATAAAAACTTTACTGTTGGCATTTTTGTACGGTATTTGTACGGTAAAGTTACATTTAATTAGATTATATTGTATCTTTTTACTAGATTTATTTTTATAAATACCTGATAATAAGTGCAAAATGAATTAATGAGATACAAATAGAAACACACTCTTTACTCCCATCTTCAGTACAAAAACCGAGACATATGTCTCGGTTTTTTTATTTAGGTAAAACTTTTTTATCACTAATCGTTTACTCTCTTTAAAAACTATTATTCGTAAGCTAAGATTGTTTTCAAAGTATTTTTTCAAAGTTTGAACTTCGATTTTCTGCGTATACTTTGTCTTATATTTTTAATATCGCCCAGAACGTTTGCAATATTATTCAATGTATATTATATACATCTATAAGAATGAGAAATATGATTATTTATTACATTTCTGTTTTTTCTTGCTTTTAACCAGACTATACTAGCTAGTAAATTTGGTGGTCGAGTTATTATTTAGAATCCTTAAAAATCATTAGTTTCGTTCTAATTAATTTCTACAAATGATTTATTTACTAATATTATTTATAATTACCTTTTGTATTTTGTTTTATTTCTTTCAAGAGCAATTTATTTTTTTAAATGGTAAAAAACTAAACAAAAATTATCAATATCAATTTCTAAATACATTTAACGAATTATTTATTAGAACTAACGATGATACGCTAATTAATGCAGTGCATTTTAAACTAGAAAACCCTAAGGGAATCATTCTTTTTTGTCATGGTAACAAAGGTAATTTAACAAAATGGGGTAACAGAGTTTCTTATCTTTTAGACTACAATTACGAGATAATTATTTTCGATTATAGAAATTATGGCAAAAGCGTTGGTGCTTTTAATGAACAAAAAATGTATCAAGACGCTTTGCAAGTGTATCAATATGTCAACACAATGTATAGTGAAGACAAAATTGTAGTTTACGGTTATTCTATAGGTTGTACTTTTGCTGCTAAAATTGCAGAAAAGTACAAACCCAAACATCTTATTTTAGAATCTCCTTTTTATAGTTTAAAAAAAGCAGTACAAAAGGCCTTTTTTTTAGCACCAACTTTTCTATTAAAATATAAATTTAAAACACATTCCTTTTTTAAAAACATACAAGTACCAATAACCATTTTTCAAGGTAAAAACGATCGTGTTACACCTATTAAAGGCGCAAAAAAACTATTTCAATTAAATAACAATTCAGCAAATAGTTTTATCACTTTAGAAGAAGCTACACATCATAATATTAGAACCTTTAAATTGTACAAACAAAAACTACAAGAAATTTTGTAGGTTGGTATTTTCTAAATCTATTAAATCGTATTTTTGAGATCTTAAAAATTTTTATGAAACGTTTAAAAAAAATCTTAACAAAGAAAAAATACATTAAAATAAAATTAAAAAAAATTGCCACCAACCATTTAGAATTAAAAGCTAAAATTAATGGTGTAAAAGGTCGTTTTATTTTAGATACAGGTGCCTCTAATTCTTGTGTTGGTTTAAAATCGATTGAACACTTTAATTTAGAAACAGAAGAAAGTGATACCAAAGCTGCAGGTGCAGGAGCAACTGATATGGAAACACTAATATCCACAAAAAATCAACTTAAAATAGACAAATGGCAAACCAATACTTTTAATTTGGTTTTGTTTGATTTATCGCACGTAAATACAGCATTAATACAACACAATGCCAAAGAAGTTACAGGTATTATTGGGGCAGATATTTTACAGAAAGGAAAAGCAATAATAGATTATAATAAAAACATTTTATACCTTAAAAAGGTAAATAAAAACAAATAACTAAAACAATAGAATATGAGTTTACAAAAAGAGGTAATGAACAAGATGAAACAAGCTATGAAAGCAAAAGATACAGTTGCTTTACAAGCTTTAAGAGCTGTAAAATCTGCTTTTTTATTAGCCAAAACAGAAACAGGTTCTCAAGAAGAATTAACAGAAGACCAAGAGCTAAAAATTATACAAAAGCAAGTAAAACAACGTAAAGATAGTGCTACCATCTTTTTAAAAGAAGGTCGAGAAGATTTAGCTGCACCTGAATTGGCGGAAATTGCCATTTTAGAACAGTTTTTACCAGAAGCCTTAACAGAAGCCGAAATAGAAGGTGTTGTAATTGCAACCATAGACAATTTAAATGCTTCTGGAATGCAAGATATGGGTAAAGTAATGAAAGTAGTACAAGAGGCGTTAGCAGGACAAGCAGAAGGAAAAATAATTTCTACATTGGTTAGAAAACATTTAATGAAATAATTTTATTACCAAATTGCTATCTTTAGCACAAGTTAAAGGTTATTTAAATTAAAAAAGGCTCCATAGTTCAACTGAATAGAATATCAGATTTCGGCTCTGAGGGTTGCAGGTTTGAATCCTGCTGGAGTCACTTTTTATTCTCAAGAATAATTTTTTATTCTTGGGAATATTTTTTTTGTACTAGATTTTAAATAGTCAAAAATCGAAGTATAAAACATGATTTAAATCTTCAATAAAGTTAGAAGAGTCAACAGTGGAGGTCACTAAATAAGAAAAACTACTATTTAAAATAAAGTTTATCTATATTTTAAATAGTAGTTTTTTTCTACATAATTCTATAGAAAATACCAAAAAAATTGTTGTTTATTACTGATAAAAATCATCTTTTAATTTGATAGTTTTCCTGAAATTTGATTTATAATTCTAAATAAAAAAATCATGAAAAAACGAACACCAATATCATCTATAATGACAACCAAGGTTATAGTTACATGTTTCTGATACTTTAGAAAAAGCAGAAAAACTTTTCAAAAAAAATAAAATTAGGCACATACCTGTAGTTAGAAATAAAGAAATTCTTGGTATGCTTAGCTATACAGATATTTTAAGAATTAGTTTTGCAGATATTTCAGATGATGAAAATAATGTAGACACTTTTGTGTATGATATGTTTACCATTAAACAAGTGATGGCTAAAAATGTAACTGTTGTAGATCCAGATGCTACCATAAAAGAGGTGTCTAAATTGTTGGCAGCAAAAGAATTTCATGCACTACCTGTTGCAAAAAATGGCGAGTTAGTTGGTATTGTAACAACAACCGATTTAATAAAGTTTTTAGTAGAACAATTATAGTTTTTGAGTTAGTAATAGTAGTTTTAAAAGGGGCTTTTTTTATAAAGAGCCTATTTTTTTATTGATACTCAGATGTTAACTCATCTACAATTAAACCATCTTCTAAGGCTTGTACAACCCCTAATGCAGCTCTTTCACCAGAAATCATAGCTGCGTTTAAAGACCCATTTAACAATTGATCTCCTGCCAAAAATATGGTAGATTTTAACTTGGTTTCAGAACTCGAAATTTCGTATTGCAAATTGCTTAATTGGGGTAAGGCTTTTTTAATATGATACTGTTTTAAAAGGCTTTTAACCTCTATTCCACAAAGAATTTTTAAATCTTCTGTAACCTTTAATATCAAGTCTAATTCAGATAATTTATGTTCTTTTACTACAGTTACAGAAAGTAATTCTACAGTGCCTTTAGATTTTGTAGCAACACTTGTATGATAAAAAATATTATTAATCAAAGCATCACCATCTGCAATTAAACCAATTAAAGGTTTATGTATTACTTTGTTTCTAGTTTCAAAATAGAACGTATGGCAACTTTTCCAGTTGGTTTCCTGATTGTTTAAATTTGATATGAATGCACTGGCTTCTGTTGCAATTATACTTATATGGGTTTGAATTTCGTGTGCATCGTCTAAAATAATTTTAGAATCTAAAACTTCTTTTACATTTGTATTAAAAATAAAAGTGGTGTTTTGTAGCTTGTCTTTTAGTTGATTAGAGATTGCTTGTATACCACCTTTTGGCAATACAGCTTTTCCTTCGCCAAACATTTTATACACAAATTCAAACATTCTACTAGAGGTGTTTAATTTTTCTTCTAAGAAAATTCCACTAAAAAAAGGTTTGAAAAAGTTAGAGATAATATCTTTAGAAAAACCAAAATCTTGTAAATATTTAAGTGTTGTTTTTTCTTCTTCATTAAAAATGCTAGCTATCTTTTTCTTTTTTAATAGCCTATTTAATTGAAAAATTTTTCGCTTATCAGAAAAGTTTCCTATAGATGATACTATTGTAGGAAATAACAAAGAAAAATTACGCAAAGGATCTCCAATAGTTTGCGTTTTACCATTTTTAAAAATTGTGGCTCCTGGTAATAATTCTTGTAAATCTAACGCTTTATAATCTAAATATTTTTGTGCTGCGGGGTAAGAAGATAACAACACCTGAAAACCATGATCTAAAATATAATCGTCTACAATATCTGATTTTACACGTCCACCAACTGTAGCACTAGCTTCTATGATTGTTGGATGATAACCATGATTTTCTAAAACTTGTGCTGCAATTAAACCACTAACTCCTGCACCAATAATGTGTATCTTATATGCCGATTTTTCCATTTTCTAAGTCTTTTAAACCTTCTTTTTTTTGTAAATAAGAAGTTAATATTTTTTGCACATCTTTGTTATCTCTTTTGGGTTGTATGTAAAATTGATAATCTTCTGGGTTTTGTAGTTGCGCATCTAGTTCCTTATCAATATATCCAAAACCTTGGTAAACTCCTTCTAAAATTAAAGCAAAACCAATTTCGTTTGCAAACCTCCCCGTTTCTTTTATCACAATATTTTCTAATGCTACGCTAACAGATTGTATTGCCTTTAAAACCCTTTTGTTATATTCTGAAACAGGTTCTTTGTTACAACAAATACCTTTACATTCTTTAATTTGATGATGAAAACATTGCTTTACATTGGTTTGTAAATGACAATATTTTGGGCATAAAGTAAATTCTTTACAAATTTTTTCTAGAAAAACTCTACAAGCAGTCAAAGAGTAAAATGTAGTTAACGAATTTGAAACTAATTTAATTTTATTAAATGCTAAATGGATAATTCCCTTTTGATCTTCATAAGAAAATATACCAAAAGCGGCATTATTATTTTTTTGAGAGCGATTGTATTTTGGGTATTTGTTTTTTATTTCTGAAGATTCTAATAACAACGCCAATAATTCGCTACCAGTTTCTGAATAAGAAATATGTGCAATTTCCATACACATTGCTTGTTCTTTTTTCTTTTTGTCATAAAAATGGCTAATAACTCTTTGTTTAATATTGTTGGCCTTACCAACATAAATAATTTCTTTAGCTGTATTTTTAAAATAATAAACTCCAAAAGTTTCGGGTAAATTATCTACTGTTTTTTTATCTAAAAGTGGCGGTAAAGTAGCTTGTCTAGAACGTGGATTTAAAAAAGAATTGATGATAAAATGCTGGTCTCTTTTAATCAATCTTCTAAATAATTCTACAGTAGCTTCTGCATCGCCTTTTGCTCTGTGTCTGCCATTAATTGGAATGTTTTCTCCAGAACAAATATTACCCAAGCTATAAGAAGGTAAGCCAGGAATAATTTTTCTTGTTAACCGCACTGTACATAGTTTTTTACGTTTCCAATCGAAGCCTAAACTTTTAAACTCGTCTCTTATGATATTGTAATCGAAATTAACATTGTGGGCAACAAAAATTAAATCTTGCGTAATTTCTTCTAACTTTTGTGCAATTTCATAAAATTTGGGTGCGTTTCTAACCATAGCATTAGTAATGCCTGTTAGGTTTGTAATAAAAGCTGGAATGTTTTGCTCTGGGTTTACCAGAGTTGTCAACTCATTTACTATTTTTTCGCCATTAAAAACCAGCACAGAAATTTCTGTAATTTTTTGACCTTTAGGGCCATTTCCTGTAGTTTCTATGTCGACAACCGCATACAATTATGCTATAATATTTTTTAAATCGGCAATAGTTTCTTTTGGGTTTTCTGCTTTAAAAACATAACTACCAGCCACCAAAACATTGGCACCAGCTTCTATTAATTGGTTTGCATTTTTATTGGTAACACCGCCATCAATTTCTATTTGGCAATTAGAGGCTGTAAACTCTATTAAATGTCTTAACTGACTAACTTTTTTGTAAGTATTTTCAATAAAAGATTGTCCTCCAAACCCAGGATTTACACTCATAATACACACCAAATCTAAGTCTGAAATAATATCTTCTAAAACAGCTATCGGTGTGTGGGGGTTTAAAGCAACACCCGCTTTCATACCCGCTGCTTTTATGGCTTGTACTGTTCTGTGTAAATGTGTGCAAGCTTCATAGTGTACTGTTAGAATATTGGCACCTAAATCTGCAAATGTTTGTATGTATTGATCTGGATTTACAATCATTAAATGCACGTCTATTGTTTTTTTAGCATGTTTGGTTATGGCTTTTAAAACAGGCATACCAAAAGAAATGTTTGGTACAAAAACGCCATCCATAATATCTATATGAAACCAATCTGCTTCACTATTATTAACCATTTCTATGTCGCGTTGTAAGTTGGCAAAGTCTGCTGCTAAAACTGAAGGTGCAAGTATATTACTCATTATTTTATTTTGTTTTTACAAAGATAGTAAGAAAGCTCTACTTTTATAACAAACAACATGTTTAAAAGTGATTTAAATTGTAGTAAAAAAGTTTCAGTAATTAACTTTTTTAAAAAATTAAGAATCCTTTACAGGAAAAAACCTGCCAAAAAAGCAGTTTTTTTTATTTGGTACGTTTTTAGCTAATTAATTATCAAATAAATACCTGTAAAATGAAAACATTTTTAAAAATATTATTAACGGCTGTAGCAGTAATTGTTTTGGCTAATATTTTACCTGGGGTAGCTATATCTGGTTACATATCTGCAATAATTGTAGCCTTTGTAATTGCTTTGTTAAATATGTTTGTAAGACCACTGTTAATCTTTTTTACACTACCTGCAACCCTAGTAACCTTTGGGTTATTTATATTTGTAATAAATGCAGTAATTATATTATTGGCAGATAAATTAGTAGATGGCTTTGCTGTTTCAGGCTTTTGGGCAGCATTATTTTTTAGTATTTTATTGTCATTTTTTAGATCTGCATTATTTTCTTTACTAAAAGATGATAAATAACAACTCGATTAATAAAATAATCACTGAAATAGAACCACTTAAACATTTGTGCAATCAATTAAAAAGCGTAATTTTGCACTCGATTTTTTAAAGAATAAGAGCATAAAGAAATGAATATTACTAAAGAAAACATAGATGCGTTAAACGCAGTGGTAAAAGTTGATATTGTTGCAGAAGACTATCAAGAAAAAGTAGTAAAAGTATTAACAGATTATCGTAAAAAAGCAGACATACCTGGTTTTAGAAAAGGCCATGTACCTATGGGTATGGTTAAAAAACAGTATGGTAAATCTGTATTGGTAGATGAAGTAAATAAACTTTTACAAGATTCTTTAAATAAATTTATAACAGAAGAAAAATTAGACATTTTAGGAAATCCTTTACCAAGAGTAAAAGAAGATTTTAACTGGGATGCAGACAACTTTTCTTTTGAGTTCGAATTAGGTTTAGTGCCAGAATTTGATGTAGATTTAAAACCAAAAAAGAAAGTAACTGCTTACAATATTATAGCTACAGAAGATCTTTTAGACGAAGAAGTTAAAAATATACAAACACGTTATGGCAAAATGAGTTCTATAGAAGCAGCTACAGAACATGCAAACGTAACAGGTACATTTGTTAACGAAGAAAAAGAAATCAATAAAAAATCTACCTTTTTAGTAAACGACCTAAAAGGAAAGAAAAACGAGAAAAAAGTTATTGGTGCTAAAGTAGGTGATGTAATTGAGTTAGAAACTAAGAAATTATTTGAAGACGAAAATAAATTACAACACATTTTAGGCATTGCAGAAGAAGACGTTAAAGATTTAGCTATTAAAGTTACGTTTACGGTAGAAGAAATTACCAAAACAGAACCAGCAGATTTAGATCAAGAATTGTTTGATAAATTATTTCCTGATGGAAGCGTAAAAACGGCAACTGAATTAAGAGATAAAATTAAAGAAGACGCAGAAAAACAATTCACACAACAAGGAGATCAATATTTATTAAATGCCATCACAGAGCATTTAGTAGAAAATACAAAATTTGATTTACCAGCAGAATTTTTACAAAAATGGTTAGCAACTGCAGGAGAAAAAGAATTAACTGCAGAAGAAGCAAAAGAAGAGTTCGATAAATCTGAAAAAGGATTACGTTATCAATTAATTGAAGGAAAAATCATGAAAGATAACGACATTAAAATAGACTATGCAGAGTTAGTAGACTATGCAAAAGGATTTATTAGAACACAAATGGCACAGTTTGGTAACATGAATCCAGAAGAAAAAGAATTAGATGATATTGCTGGTAGAATATTGCAAAACCAAGAAGAAGCTCAAAAATTACAATCTCAATTAATCAGTCAAAAATTACTGGCTTTTTATAAAGAAAACATGAGCTTTAAAACCAAAGAACTTTCTTACGAAGACTTTATTAAAGAAGTATACAAATAATTATCTTTATTTGATATGCTGAATTTGCTTTAGAAGCAAAGTAAAATAGAAAACCTGAATTGTAAAATTCAGGTTTTTTTAGCCATAAAAACTAAGAAATAAATAAGAAAAATGTTCTTATCTTTACAAAACAAAAACTAAAAGAATCAAGATAATGGATTACGGAAAAGAATTCGAAAAATACGCAACAAAACACCATGGTATCAGTAGTACAAGCTACACAAAAATTACAAGTAGCTTAACACCATATATTATGGAAGAGCGCCAAATGAATATTACACAAATGGATGTTTTTTCTCGTTTAATGATGGATAGAATTATCTTTTTAGGAACAGGAATTAACGACCAAGTTGCAAATATTATACAAGCACAATTATTATTTTTAGAAAGTGTAGATGCTAATAAAGACATTTCTATCTACATCAACTCTCCAGGTGGAGGCGTATATGCCGGTTTAGGTATTTACGACACCATGCAATTTATAAAACCAGATGTAGCTACTATCTGTACAGGTATGGCTGCATCTATGGGTGCCGTTTTAATGTGTGCAGGAGAAAAAGGAAAGCGTTCTGCTTTACCACACTCTAGAATTATGATTCACCAACCATTAGGAGGCGCACAAGGACAAGCATCAGACATCGAAATTACAGCGAGAGAAATCTTAAAATTAAAAGACGAATTGTACGCTATCATAGCAAATCATTCAGGCCAAACCGTAGAAAAAGTACATAACGATTCTGACAGAGACTACTGGATGAAAGCAGAAGAAGCAAAAGCTTACGGAATGATTGATGAAGTATTAGCCAGAAAATAAAAAGCTATAAACTAAAAGCCATATGCAATTTGCTTAAATAATTATAAAAAGCATTTTGCGTAAAGTATATAGCCTATTGCCTAAAGCCAATTAAATGTCAAAAGAAGAAAACTTAGAATGTTCGTTTTGCGGACGCAAAAAAGCAGAAACAGATTTGCTTATTGCTGGAGTAGATGCCCATATATGCGATAAATGTATAGAGCAAGCTCATGGTATTGTAGAAGAAGAAATTTCTGAGGCAAAATCAAGTAGTTTATCAAAAGATTTAACACTAAAAAAGCCCAAAGAAATTAAAGACTTTTTAGATAAATACATCATTGGTCAAAACGAAACCAAAAGAACCATGTCTGTAGCTGTATACAATCACTATAAAAGATTGTTACAAACCAAAGACAATGAAGACGAGGTAGAAATAGAAAAATCGAATGTTGTTTTAGTAGGAGAAACAGGAACAGGTAAAACATTAGTAGCAAAAACCATTGCAAAAATGTTAAACGTACCATTTTCTATTGTAGATGCAACAGTATTAACACAAGCAGGTTATGTTGGCGAAGATGTAGAAAGCATTTTAAGCAGGTTGTTACAAACTGCAGATTACGATGTAGAAAAAGCCCAAAGAGGTATCGTATTTATAGACGAAATAGATAAAATTGCCAGAAAAGGAGACAATCCATCTATCACAAGAGACGTTTCAGGAGAAGGTGTGCAGCAAGCCTTACTAAAATTATTAGAAGGTACAGTTGTAAATGTAGCACCAAAAGGAGGTAGAAAACATCCTGAACAAAAATTTATAGAAGTAGACACCAAAGAAATCCTATTTATTGCAGGTGGCGCTTTTTCTGGAATCGAAAGAATTATTAGCAAACGTTTAAACATGCAAGCTGTTGGTTTTGGAGCCTCTTTAGATGAAGAAAAAGTAGACGAAGAAAATTTATTGCAATACATCATACCATCAGACCTAAAAGCATTTGGTTTAATACCAGAAATTATTGGGCGCTTACCAGTGTTAAGTCATATGAATCCTTTAGATGCCAAAACACTAAGAGCAATTTTAACAGAGCCCAAAAACGCTATAATTAAACAATATGAAAAACTGTTTATCATAGACGATGTTGCGTTTACTATATCAGATGACGCTTTAAATTATATCGTAGAGAAAGCAGTAGAGTACAAGTTAGGTGCAAGAGGTTTACGCTCTTTGTGCGAAGCTATTTTTACAGACGCCATGTTCGATTTACCAAGTTCTGACGAAAAAGAATTAAGCGTAACCAAAGAATATGCAGCAGCAAAATTAACCAACACAACTTTAAAAAAGCTTAAGGCAGCTTCATAATTTTTTTTTGGCGTTCCCTTTCAGGTCAGGCTTTCGCACTCGCTTTTTTTGTAGAAAAAACAAAAAAGAGCTCAAACAATTGCTCAATCCTTAACGCGTATTGCTAACTTAAAAAAGGAAGTTTGTTAAAACAACAATTAGAAAAAAAAACCTTACAGATTTTTTAAACCTGTAAGGTTTTTTTAACCAACCAAACAAATAGAAAAACAAAGTCCTTATATTTGTTTCACATTAAAAATTAAAACTTTAAATGATATCCAGAAGTACCATAGACCGTGTTTTCGAATCTGCAAGAGTAGAAGAGGTTATCGGTGAATTTGTACAACTAAAAAAAGCGGGTAGTAATTTTAAAGGTTTAAGTCCTTTTGTAGACGAAAAATCACCTTCATTTATGGTCTCTCCAGTAAAACAAATCTGGAAAGATTTCTCTACAGGAAAAGGAGGTAATGCCATTTCATTTTTAATGGAACATGAGCATTACACCTACCCAGAAGCCATAAAATGGTTGGCAAAAAAGTATAATATAGAAATAGAAGAAACTGAGCAAACATCAGAAGAAAAAGCTCAAATGAACGAAAGAGAAAGTATGTTTTTGGTATCTAAATTTGCCAAAGATTACTTTTATGTAACCATGCTTAACACCCATAAAGGTAAAGCAATTGGCCTTTCTTACTTTAAAGAAAGAGGTTTTAGAGACGATACTATAAAAACTTTTGAACTGGGTTATTGTTTAGATGAATGGAGTGGTTTTACAGACGCAGCCATAGCAAAAGGTTACGATATTAAATACCTAGCCTCCACAGGTTTAACTATTGTAAAAGAAAACAAACAATTCGATCGTTTTAAGGGTAGAGTTATGTTCCCTATACATTCTATGTCTGGTCGTATTTTAGGTTTTGGAGGTCGTATTTTAACTGCTGATAAAAAAGCAGCTAAATATCTAAACTCACCAGAAAGTGATATTTACCATAAAAGCAAAATTTTATATGGTATTTATCAGGCAAAAAAAGAAATAGCCAAACAAGACAATTGTTATCTGGTAGAAGGCTATACAGATGTAATTTCTTTTCATCAATCTGGTATAGAAAACGTAGTAGCTTCTTCTGGTACAGCCTTAACATCAGACCAAATACGTTTGGTAAACAGGTTAACAAAAAATATTACAGTTTTATTTGATGGAGATGCAGCTGGTATTAGAGCTTCCATACGTGGAATCGATTTAATACTAGAACAAGGCATGAATGTAAAAGTGGTGCAATTTCCAGATGGAGAAGATCCAGATAGTTTTGCCAAAGCACATTCAACAGAACAACTAAAAGCGCACTTAGATAATAATTCTCAAGATTTTATCAATTTTAAAGTATCTCTTTTATTACAAGATTCTAAAAATGATCCTATAAAAAAAGCAAGTGTAATAAGAGAAATTGTAACAAGTATTTCTAAAATACCAGATGGAATAAAAAGAGAAATTTATGTACAAGAATGTGCTAGAATTATGGATATTTCTGAGCGTGTTTTATTTAGCGAGTTGGCACAAATACTTAAAAAAGAGATTCAAGAAAAAAGTAAAAGTGCTAAAAAACAAAATTTTAAAACAAAGCAGCAAGACCCTAATGAGCCACCCCCAGAATATTTTTTAGAACAAGAACAAGCACAAATGGGCTTGGTAAAAGGTGGTTTTGCTTCTCAAAAAATAGATCAGTTAGCTATTTTAGAAAAAGAAATTATAAGAATATTATTATTATTTGGTAATGAAGTTACAGAGTTTTCTGAAGAAATAGAAAATGAGGACGAAGATGGTAAAATAACCACCACTATTAGAAAATATAATAACAATGTTTCTGCAGAAATTTATGTGCATTTACAGGATGATGAAATAGAATTTACAAATTCTGTATTTCAAGAAATATATACAGAAATTATTCATCAATTAAATCAATTTGAAAAATTAGAAATAGATGCTTTGGTTAACCATAAAAATGTAGAAATTTCTGAAACAGTTACTTCTATTTTAATGGATGAAGAAAAACATCAATTAAGTAATTGGGAAAGTAAAAACATAGAGGTGAAGTCTGAAAAAGAAGTGTTGCCAAAATTAGTTAGTGATGCTGTTTTTAATTTAAGAAGAGTTTTAATTGGTAAAAAAATAGAAGAATTACTAAAAGAATCTACAGAAAAACAAATCATAGATTTAGAAACTATAAAAGGCTATACAGGTTTAAAGATTAGACTTTTTGAGAAATTAAATAGAGTTGTATAACTATGATATTATTGTTTATTAAATTCTAAAAATAGGTATTTTCTGATAGTTTTATATAAAATAGAAATATTTGTATATTACAGAAAGAAAAAAAATAACCTATGAAAAGAATTTTATTACTACTAAAAATTATTCAATTATTTATTTTATTACCTTTTGAAATTTCTAAAGGCTCTAAAAAAAGAACCCACATGAGGATTAAAAAAATGATGATGGCAGCAAACTTACTGTAGAACCATTTTAAAAAATTAAAAAAAAAGCCATCAAATATTTGATAGCTTTTTTTTTATTTTAAAGCTTGTGGAATTTCGCAAACAGGAATAGGTACCATTTTATGTTGGTTAATGCGATTCAATCTTTCGTAAATGGTATATACCTCTTGTTCTCGTCCTTTAAAATTAGCAGCAGTTTTTCCAGTATCTTGCATTTTCATAGCCCATTCTAATTCGTCATATGAAGCACCAATTTGGTCTTCATCTGTTCTACTATCGCCAAATAAGCCATCTGTAGGTTGTGCTTTTTGTATAGAGGTTGGCACCTTTAAATAGGCTGCTAATTCATAAACTTCAGATTTTAATAAATCTGCGATAGGACTAACATCTACACCACCATCACCATACTTGGTATAAAAACCTACACCAAAATCTTCTACTTTATTTCCAGTACCTGCAACTATATAATTGTTTAATCCTGCTAAATAGTATAAAGTGGTCATTCTTAACCTTGCTCTTGTATTAGCTAAAGATAAGTCTACTTTAGCAGAAGCAGTTACTTGAGGTACAGCGTTTTTAAAATCTTCAAATGTAGAAGTTAAATCTACTCTAGTTTTAGTAACATTTTTAAAGTGTTCTTTTAATTGTTTTATGTGCTCTTCTGCTCTGCTAACTTGACTTTCTGCTTGGTGTATAGGCATTTCTACACACAACGTTGGCAATCCCGTTTTTGCACATAAAGTAGAGGTTAAAGCAGAATCTATTCCACCAGAAACACCCACAACAAAACCCTTTACTTTTGCATTTTCTGCATATGTTTTTAACCAATTTATAATATGACTTGCTACTTTTTCTGTATTCATGTAATAAACTAATTTAGTATTTTTATCGTTTTAATTTTAAAACAACAATATACAAAGTTTATGAGATTTTTTCTAATTGGTTTGATGGTTTTATTTGTGTTTTCTGCATGTACTGAGACTAAAAAAGATAAAATTGATGTTTCTAAGGTGAATATAGATTTTAACATAGAAAGATTTGAGGAAGATTTTTATATGGCTACAGAAAGTCAGCTTCCTGATTTAAAGGAAAAATATCCTTACTTTTTTCCACCTCAAATAACAGATAGTGTTTCTTTAGCTAAAATATATAATAAAGATGAACAAGAGTTATTTGCAGAAACTCAGAAATTATATAAGGATTTTACGGAGTATAAATTGCAGTTAACGAATCTGTTTAAACATATAAAATACTATAACCCAAAGTTTAGAGCTCCAAAAGTAGTAACAATGCTTACCAATATAGATTATGCAAGTAGGGTAATTTATGCAGATAGTTTGTTAATTGTTTCTTTAGATGTTTATTTGGGAAAAAATCATCCTTTCTATAAAGATTATCCCAAGTATATAAAAGAAAACAATTCAAAAGAACATTTAATTATAGATGTTGCTACAGAGATTGTAAAAAAACAAATACCACCATCTAACAATAGAAGTTTTGTAAATAAAATGATTTTTGAAGGAAAAAAAATGTATTTGTTAGACGCTTATTTACCCTTAGTATCAGACAAAGAAAAAATTGGTTTTGCAGAAGATAAATTGGCTTGGGCAAAAGCAAATGAAGAGCAAATTTGGAGTTATTTTGTAGAAAAGAATTTGCTTTTTAGCACAGATACAAAATTAAATAGTCGTTTTTTAGACGTAGCACCTTTTTCTAAGTTTTATATGGAGCAAGATAATTTATCTCCTGGTAGAATTGGTGTTTGGGTAGGATGGCAAATTGTTCGTTCTTATATGCAGCATAATGATGTATCTTTGCAAGAATTAATAAATACAAACGAGTTAGATTTATATAAAAAATCTAAATATAAACCTAAAAGATAATGTCAGTAAAACATCATTCAGAAATTAAATTTAAAGTTGGTTTAGACGAAAATAAAGTACCAGAAGAAATTACTTGGTCTGCAAAAGACGGAGGTATAGATAATGAAGCCTCTAAAGCAATAATGTTATCTGTTTGGGATCATAAAAAGAAAGATACTTTACGTATGGATTTATGGACAAAAGATATGCCTGTAGATGAAATGAAGCAATTTTATCATCAAACCTTAGTGTCTATGGCAGATACTTTTGAACGTGCTACAGATGATCAGAAAATGAGCGCGACAATGAAAGATTTTTGTGATTACTTTGCAGAAAAATTAGAGTTAAAAAAGTAAAATATTAATTAACATAAGTTAGATTATGTTCCCAATGTGATGGATTATTCTAAGTTGTTTGAATATGAAAATAACCACGCAAAATATCATTTAGAAACATATTTAATGTTTTAAAAGAGAACTCTTTTTTAAGTATAGTTTTTTCTACTTGGTAAAGTCTAAAATATAAAAATCATTGATAAACACGCTATAGATGTATCATCTATCGAAAGAATTAAAAAATAAAAAACCGATTCATTTCTGAATCGGTTTATTTAAAAATTTATGAAATTTTTATTGGTTTATCCACCAAAGTCATCAAAACGTATATTCTCATCTGCAATACCAAAATCTTCGCCCATTTTCTGAACAGCCTTATTCATTAATGGTGGACCACAGAAATACAATTCGATGTCTTCTGGTGCTTCATGATGATTTAAATAATTTTCGATTACACAATTATGAATAAAACCAACAAAACCATCACCTTCTTCATCGTTGATATCTTTTTTAACTTTCCAGTTATCTGACTCTAAAGGTTCAGATAATGCCAAGTAGAATTTAAAATTAGGGAAATCTTTTTCTAAGGCTCTAAAGTGTTCTATGTAAAATAACTCTGCTTTAGAACGACCACCGTACCAATATGTTACTTTTCTACCTGTTTTTAGAGTTCTAAATAATTGGTATAAATGAGAACGCATTGGTGCCATACCTGCTCCACCTCCAACATACAACATTTCTGCTTCAGATTCATTAATAAAGAATTCTCCATAAGGACCAGAAATTACACATTTATCTCCTTTTTTCAAATTGAAAATATACGAAGAAGCAACACCTGGGTTTACATCCATCCAACCACCTTTGGCTCTGTCAAAAGGAGGAGTTGCAATACGTACATTTAACATAATCTCTCTACCTTCTGCTGGGTAAGAAGCCATTGAATAGGCTCTTTCAACAGTTTCGGTATTTTTCATTACAAGGGGTCTTAAATTAAATTTATCCCATTCTGCTTCAAATTTATCTGCAGTGTCATGCTCTTCTGGATGAGCAGTAATGTCCATATCAGAAAACTTTACTTCACAAGGAGGAATTTCTATTTGAATATATCCACCAGCTTTGTAACCCATATCTTCTGGTATTTCTACCACAAATTCTTTAATAAAAGAGGCTACGTTGTAATTTCTTACAACAACTGCATCCCATTTCTTAATACCAAAAACTTCTTCTGGTATAGAAATGTTCATGTCTTGTTTTACTTTTACCTGGCAAGCTAAACGAGCTCCATCCTTTAACTCTTTTCTAGAAAAGTGTGGTACTTCTGTTGGTAAAGCTTCTCCTCCACCTTCTGTAACATGGCATTCACATTGTATGCAAGTACCTCCACCACCACAAGCAGATGGTAAAAAGATTTTGTTACTACCTAAAGTAGATAATAAAGAGTCTCCAGAAGCTACTTCTATTTCTCTTTCTCCATTAATCATAATCTTTACGGGACCAGATGGAGATAATTTTTGTTTTACGACTAATAATAGAGTTATTAATAATAAAGCTATTATTAAAAATGCGACCACTGTTGCTATAACAGTTCCTGTTGTGCCTGCTGCTAATATCATATTATTGTATGGTTTTCGTATTTTTTGCTATTTCCTCTTTTTGTGCTTCTTCTACGTCTACATTTTTAAGAGTTGTTTCTATTTTTGTAGCTGGTTTTTCTTCTTCATCTCCCCCAGTTAACATGCCTCCAAAACTTAAAAAACCAATTCCCATTAAACCTGTTATTATAAACGTAATTCCTAAACCTCTTAATGCAGGTGGTACACTTGAATATCTAATTTTTTCGCGAATAGCTGCAATTGCTAAAATTGCTAAAAACCATCCTATTCCTGATGAGATACCATAGTTAAAAGCTAAACCTAAAGAAGGTATTTCACGAGATTGCATAAATAAACTTCCTCCTAAAATTGCACAGTTTACAGCGATTAATGGTAAGAAAATTCCTAATGAATTGTATAATGATGGAGAGAATTTCTCAACAATTATTTCTACCAATTGTACCATGGTTGCAATGGTTGCAATAAACATGATAAATGATAAGAAACCTAAGTCATAATCTGCATATTCTGGCCCTAACCAAACTAAAGCACCTGGTTGTAATAAATATTGATCTAACAGCCAGTTTAAAGGTACTGTAATTGCCAAAACAAATATTACTGCAGCTCCTAAACCTACTGCTGTAGATACTTTTTTTGATACTGCTAGGTATGAACACATTCCTAGGAATACTGCAAATACCATGTTATCTATAAAGATAGATTTGAAAAATAATTCTATATGTTCCATATTTTTTAGTGTTTAGTGTTTAGCTTTTGGTTTTGGTAGATACAAGAATCAACAAAAAACCGGTAACTAATAACTAATTTTTAATCTTCAATTAATGCTTTGTTTCTACTACGTTGTACCCAGATAATTAGACCTACAATAATTAGTGCCATTGGTGGCATTAACATGAATCCGTTATTTTCATAACCTGTAGCGTACAAACCTGTTTTTTCAATTGGGTCTCCTAAAACTGGAATACCAAATAAAGTACCAGAACCTAATAATTCTCTAAAGAAACCAACAATTAATAAAATTACTGCATATCCTAATGCGTTTCCGATTCCATCTAAAAAAGATTTCCAAGGACCATTACCTAATGCAAAAGCCTCAAAACGGCCCATTATGATACAGTTTGTAATAATTAGACCAATAAAAACAGATAATGTTTTACTGAGTTCATAAGCAAATGCTTTAAGTACTTGATCTACTATAATTACTAAAGAGGCAACTACAATAAGTTGAACAATAATTCTAATTTTAGAGGGTATAATGTTTCTCATTAAAGAAATTACCACATTACCAACACCAAGAACAAATAATACAGCAATCCCCATTACTAAAGAGGCTTTTAATTCTGCTGTTATTGCTAATGCAGAACAAATACCTAATACTTGTATCGTAATTGGGTTATTATCTGCTAATGGATCTGTAATTAACTTTGCGTCTTTTTTTGAAAGTAGTCCCATTGTGTTTTATTTTTTTAAGTTTTTGAAGTATGGTAAATACAACTTTAAATCTTTTTTTATCATTGCAGAAACACCATCACCTGTAATTGTAGCACCTGCTAATGCATCTACTTCATAATCGTCTTTATCTTCGTTTTTAGGATCATTATTACCTTTAGCAACCGTAATTCCTTTAAACACACCTGCTTCTGTTAATAATTTTTCTCCATAAAAATCATCCATAAAATAACGTTGTTTAATGTTTGCTCCAAGGCCTGGTGTTTCACCAGCATGATCAAAAAATACTCCTTTAATAATCATATCTGTATCTAAAGCTACATAACCCCAAATTGCATCCCAAAGACCATTTCCTCTAATTGGCGCAACATAAACAGTGTTACTTTCTTGTTGACCTTTAAATAAAGGTAAAAAACGAGATTTACCATTTTTTGCTCTGGTTTGCTGCTTTTTAATATCAATTAAATAAGGTTCTTTATTGTTGTTTGCTGCCATAAATTCATCACGGTTCATTTCTTTTAAAATTTTACCGTCTTTGACTTCTAAAACAATTTGTTCAGAAATTTTTGTTGAAAATGCTTCTGCAACTTTTTCTGTTGATATAAATGTAATACTTCCTTCTTCATTTTCATTTACACCCATAGCATACAAAATATTTTGTTGCTTTTCCATTCTTTCATTTTCCTTAATATTAGGTTTTAATGAAGAAGCTGTAAATGCTAATAATGACCCTACAACAATTACCATTACAATGGCAAATATTATTGTATAACTATTGCTATCTGTTTTGTTACTCATAATTAAGCAGTTTTAGCTTTTAAACGTTTCATTCTTCTCTTAACATTGCCTTGTACTACATAGTGGTCTATGGTTGGTGCAAAAACATTCATTAATAATATTGCTAAGAATACTCCTTCTGGATATGCTGGATTAAAGACACGAATCATTATTGATAAGAAACCGATAAGGAAACCATAAATCCATTTTCCTTTGTTAGTTTGCGATGCAGTTACAGGATCTGTAGCCATGTATACAGCACCAAATGCCAAACCACCAATCATTAAGTGTTCCCAAAATGGTGTGTTCATTAATCCGTAAAACTTACTAGATTCTGTAATAATATCTGCTGCTACAACTTGGTTAAATATTAAACCCATAACAGCTGCACCCATAAAAGTTGATACAATAATTCTCCAACTTCCTATTTTTGTAAATATTAAAAAAGCGGCTCCTAAAAGAATTAGCAATGTTGATGTTTCCCCTACAGAACCTGGTATAAAGCCCATAAATTTATCCCAATTAGAATAAATTACTTCTTGTCCTTGTGCGTAGCTACCTAAAATGGTTTCACCAGAAATTGCATCAGCAGTTCCAGCTCTTTCTACTGCATCATATACCCAAACTTTGTCTCCAGACATCCACGTTGGGTATGCAAAGAATAAAAATGCTCTAATAGTTAATGCTGGGTTTAAGATATTCATACCTGTACCACCAAAAACCTCTTTACCAATTACTACACCAAATACAACTGCTACTGATAGCATCCAAAGTGGTGTATCTACAGGTACAATTAAGGGTACTAACATACCTGTTACAAGGTATCCTTCTTCTACTTCGTGCCCTTTTATAACTGCAAAAATAAATTCTACAATCAATCCAACTCCGTAAGAAACAATTACAAGTGGCAATACTTTAATTATCCCAATCCAAAGGTTATCAAACGTAAAAAAGTTTGCTAGAACATTTGTTCTAAGTGATGGATCTATAGCTGCATAATGTTGGTAACCAGCATTAAACATACCAAAAATTAATATAGGAATTAAAGCCGTAATTACTGTATTCATCGTACGCTTTAAATCGTCTGCTGCTTTGATATGAGTTCCTCCATGAGTAACTTCATTTGGTAAGTATAAAAAAGTATGGATTGCGTTAAACGCAGGTGCCATTTTTGTACCTTTATACTTTTCTTTTAAATTGTGTAAGTTTTGTTTTAAGCCCATAATCTTATCCTAATTCTTCTCTCATTAAATCTAAACCTTCACGAATTATTTTTTGGTGAGGTTGTTTAGATACACAAATAAATTCTGTTAATGCAAAGTCTTCTGGGGCTACTTCGTAACCACCTAAAGCTTCCATTTCGTCTAAATCTTTATACATAAATGCTTTTAATAATTGCATTGGATATATGTCTAAAGGAAATACCTGTTCATAAGAACCTGTAACCACAAATGCTCTATGTTCTCCATTTGTGTTCGTATTTAAATCATACTTTTTATTAGGCGTTAACCAAGAAAAAGTTAATGCTCTAGAGGTAGATACTTTATCAAAAACAGGTTTATTCCATCCGAAAAATTCGTAATCATCTCCTTCTGGAATTGCTGTTATTTGATTGTCATAATACCCTAAAAATTCGTCTTCTTTAACTTCTTTTCCTGTTAAAACGTTTCCACTAATAATTCTAGTGTTATCGTTATTTAGGTTATTTTTTGTAATATCTGCAATACTTGCCCCAGCAATTGCAGTTACATATTTTGGATTTTTAAATTGAGAACCTGTTAAAGCAACTGTTCTTGCTAAATTTAACTTACCTGTTAAAAACAATTCACCTATAACCACTAAATCTTGTGGTGTAACAATCCAAACCACTTCCCCTTTATTTATAGGATCTATTTTAGCTATTTGTGTACCCACATTACCTGATGGATGTGGTCCAGAAACTTTATGTAATTCTACACCATTTAAACTTGCCAATGGCGAGTTTGATTTAGCACCAACAGAAACATGTACTTTACCTTCTGTTAATTTTGATATTGCTGAAATTGCTGCTTGCAATTCTGCTTCTTTACCAGCCAAAGTATAGTCTAAATCTGCTGCTAATGGTGCACTTGCGTAGGCAGATACAAATATAGCTTTTGGTGCCTGATTTGGATTGGCAACAATGTCGTAAGGACGTTGCTTTATAAATGGCCAGCAACCAGCTTCAAATAAATAATTTTTAACTTCATCCGCAGACATTTCGCTTGCGTTTTTAGTACCAAAATCTTTATAAGATTGTGTTGCATCTGCAGCTATTTTTACTGCTAACACTTTTCTTCTTGCTCCACGAATAACCTCTGTAACTTTACCAGAAACAGGACTTGGAAATAAAATACGATCATCACTTTTTAAATGAAAAAGTGCCTCTCCTGCTTTTACTTCTGTACCTTCTTTGGCTGTTAATTTGGGTATTATTCCGTGAAAATCTTCTGGCTTAACTGCATAAACACTACTTTGATTGCTAATCGTAGTTGTTTTTTCTGCAATGCCAACAAGCTTAATATCTAAGCCTTTTTTAATACGAATGTCTTTTGACATAGTAAATTGGAATATTTAGTTATCTAAAAAAATCATGCAAATTTAAAGATTTTGGAAATGAAGAGTCATATAATTGGATGTTAATATTGCTAAAATAATCTTATTTATAATAATTCTAAATAAATAATTTATAGAAAAGCTTATCGTAATTAATTTTTGGCTTAAAAATTGATTTTTATGGTAAATGATTGATACTTTTGTGATATGTATAAAAAGAGAATACTTTATTTTTTTTTAATTTTTGTTAGTTTTTTACAAGCTCAAAATATTAAAACTATTCAACTACGATCTTTACAGGAAAATAATTTTTCTGCAATCGTTCCTTTAGGTACTGCTTTAGTCTTATCTTTTGATGATTTGGATGCTGATAGTAAAGAGTATCAATACAAAATAGAGCACATGACACATGATTGGCAAAAAAGTAGATTGCTTTCTAGCCAATACATAAATGGTTTTGACCAAAATTACATTAATAATGTAACCAATTCTTTTAATACGTTTCAAAGTTACAGTCATTATGAGGTTAAAATACCCAATGTAAATACGGTTATTACTAAAAGTGGTAATTATTTATTATCTGTTATAAATGCTTCTAATGAAGTAGTTTTTACAAGACGTTTTGTACTTTATGAAGATTTAACAACCATTGGAGTTTCTGTAGTTAGAAGCAGAAATACCAAAACAGTAAACACGCAGCAAACCATTCAGTTTTCTGTAAATCACCCAAACATTCAAATTAACAATCCTGGTTTAGAAATAAACGTGGCTATCATAAAAAATAATAACTGGAACGAAACCATTTCCAATCTACAGCCTACTTTTTTTAAACCAAATCAGCTTTTATATACTTATACCAACAAAACAAATTTTTGGGGTGATAATGAATATTTAAATTTTGATAGTAAAATTATTAGAAACAAAAGTTTAAACATTGTAAAAATTACAAAAGATGATGTTTTTAATCATTATTTATATCCACATGTGTATAATGAGTTTTTAGAATATACCTACAACCCAGATATCAATGGGCAATTTGTGATACGAACTTTAGAAGGTAATAATAATGATACAGAAGCAGATTATGCCTTAATGCATTTTACTTTACAAGTAGACGAAATGTTTACAGAAAAAGAAGTGTATGTGTATGGTGCTTTTAATGATTTTTCAATTTCTGATACAAACAGAATGTATTTTAACCCGAATACAAATACATACAATGCTTCTATTCTTTTAAAACAGGGATTTTACAACTATACTTATGCAACAATTGGTGCAGATGGTTTGGTGAATACACATCAAATTAACGGTTCTTTCTTTGAAACAGAAAACCAATACACTGTAATTGCCTACTACAAACCTTTTGGTAGTTTATATGACAGAGTTATAGGTGTAGGCAGTGGTTTTTTTAATCAAAATAGATAGCCCCTATTTTATTTGCAAAAACAAATCAAAAAAGGTACATTTACTCTGTATGATTCAGCAAATTACAAAAGGCATTAAAATTTCTGTTGAAACTAATTATAAAGGTACCAGTTTTAAAAGCAAAAAAGGATATCATATTTTTAGTTATAAAATTACCATAGAAAATAATAGCCAACACACCGTTAAACTTACAGATCGTTTTTGGAAAATTTACGATTCTTTAAATCTCACAGAAATTGTAAATGGAGAAGGTGTTGTTGGGCAAACCCCTACCTTAAAACCAAATGATAAATACACTTATAATTCTGGATGCTTTTTAGCATCTAATACAGGCGCTATGAGAGGTTTTTACACCATGATTAATTTAGATAATTATCAACAATTTAAAGTTTATATACCAACGTTTCAACTAACAACACCTGACTTATTAAACTAACAAAATCTAAAAATAAGGTTGCTAAAATTAAAGATCCATCGTGTTTAAATTGTGGTCATCCATTTTTTGGACAAGAAAAATTTTGCCCAGAATGTGGGCAGGCAAACAAAGGAAACAGCATTACATTTAAAAGTTTTATAAACGAAGTTTTTAATGGCCTATTTAATTTTGATGCCAAATTTTGGAACACTATTATACCTTTACTAATGAAACCCGGTATAGTTTCTAAAAACTATATTGATGGTAAAAGAAGCAGGTACTCTAACCCATTTCGTTTTTACTTAACGGTTTCAATTATTTTCTTTTTAATTTTAGGTATTTCTATGACAAAAGATAAATATGAAGTTTTAGCAGAAGATAGTGCAGACAAAATTGTGAACGAAATAAACAAAGAAAAAGCAAAAAAAGAGTTTAACGAAAAAGAGATCGACTCTGTAAAAAACAATGTAGCTAAAGTGCTAGAAAAATCTTTTATTCCTCTTCCTAAAAAAACAAAAGAAAAAGTTTTAGAAGAAGTAGAAAAGGAAATTAAGAAAGATAAAGACACAACTAAAAAAGAAAACAATAACTTTAACATTACTATTAATGAGGAAAACAATAGACTAAATAGTTTTTTAAAATACCAAAAGGAAAATCCCAAAAAAGCAATAAATGTAGCTTTAGACTCTTTAGGTTTCAAAAAAAACTTTACAAATCGATTTTTGTATACCAGAGCAAAAGCTGTAAATTCTTTGGCAACTAAAGATAGTAGAGAAGAGTTTTTAAGCCAAATAGTTTCATACAGTTCTGTTGCACTATTTATTTTATTACCCTTTTTTACCTTATTTTTAAAACTTTTTTATATCCGAAGAAAATACACTTATGTAGATCATTTGATTTTTGTATTCCATATACAAACTGTATTTTTTATGTTGTTTTCAATTTATTTTATCTTAGAAATATTAGACATAACTCCAGAAACATGGATTTTCTTAGCACTGTTTTTAATGTACCTAATTATTGCAATGAAAAAATTTTACCAACAAGGTTATTTAAAAACAATTATAAAATTCTGTCTACTAAATTTCAGCTATTCCTTATTAGCAATTATCGGCTTTAGTTTACTATCTATTATATCTCTAATGTTGTTTTAAAATCTTTTTTTTTAGAGAGCCAACGTACAAAACTACCTTTTCTTAAACGCTTGAGTTTTTTGATGTACAAATTTGATGAAGATCCTATTTTATAGTGCTTGAGTTAGTTTTTTTAAGTGCTTTTTTTCTCCATCCCAGAGCAATTCAAAGGTTGCTATATATATATGCCAATCAACCAAAATTATGGCAAATAGCTCAATATCATTAAAATTATGAATAAAAGCTACTACATTATAGTAGATAAAATATTTTTTAAAATTACACCTCTACTCATATGGTAATTTGCTTTTCGCTTATAAATTTTAAAACCACCATTTAACAAACAAATCAACCATTTTTTTTCGCTAATACCAATCCATGCAACACCAGCCAATTTATCTTTTGGATAGGTTAATTTTAAGCTTCTTCCATATAACTACTTGGTGATAAGGTTTTTCTTAATACGTTTCATCTCTATCGGAGGTTAGTATAAAAATTTTTTAGCTAAAGGTAGATAGGTAATTACATTTTAAATTATGATTAATTTTAATTTTTAGAGATATTTTTGGTTTTAATGCAATAAAACATGATAAACATCTATTAAAATTATTGAAACAAAAATTGTAACTTTACATTCTAAAAATAAAACGAATAAATTTAAAAACTTATAATATTATGGCAAGAGGATTTTTTAATGTACCAATTGCGGTAAACGAACCCGTAAAAAGTTATGCACCTAACTCTCCTGAGAGGAAAGAGTTACTAGATACCTATAGAAGCATGTACAAGGATAATATTGATATCCCAATGCATATAAATGGTGAAGAAGTAAGAACAGGAAATACTAGAAATATTACACCACCTCATGACCATAAACATATTGTTGGACAATATCATACAGCAGAAAAAAAACATGTAGATGAAGCTATTAGTTCGGCACTAGCAGCAAGACAAGCTTGGTCTAGTGTTAGTTGGATGGAACGTGCTTCTATCTTTTTAAAAGCTGCAGAATTATTAGCAGGACCTTACAGAGCAAAAATAAATGCAGCAACTATGATTGCACAATCTAAAAATGTACATCAGGCAGAAATTGATGCCGCTTGCGAAATGATTGATTTCTTTAAATTTAATGTACAATACATGACAGATATTTTTAAAGATCAACCAGAATCTGCACCAGGAATTTGGAACAGAGTTGAGTACAGACCTTTAGAAGGTTTTGTGTATGCAATCTCTCCTTTTAACTTTACATCAATTGCTGCAAACTTACCAGCAGCTGCTGCTTTAATGGGTAACGTTGTGGTTTGGAAACCATCTGATCATCAAGCTTATTCTGCACAAGTAATTGTAGATTTATTTAAAGAAGCTGGCCTGCCAGATGGAGTTATTAATGTGGTTTACGGAGATCCTGTTATGATTTCTGGTACAGTTTTGGCTTCTCCAGATTTTTCTGGATTACACTTTACAGGTTCTACCACTGTATTTAAAAACTTATGGAAACAAATTGGCAACAACATCCATACTTACAAAACATACCCAAGAATTGTTGGAGAAACTGGTGGTAAAGATTTTATTTGGGCACACAATTCTGCAAACCCTTTACAAGTAGCTACAGCAATTACTAGAGGTGCTTTTGAATATCAAGGTCAAAAATGTTCTGCAGCTTCTCGCGCTTACATACCAACTTCTATGTGGAAAGAAGTTAAAGAGCATTTAACAAAACAAGTAAACGAATTAAAAATGGGTTCTCCAGAAGACCCTTCTAACTTTGTAAACGCTGTTATACACGAAGGTTCTTTTAACAAAATATCTAAATATATAGACGCCGCAAAAGAAGACAGTGATGCAGAGATTATTTTAGGTGGTAACCACGATAAATCTGTAGGTTATTTTATAGAACCCACTGTTATTTTGGCAAAATCGCCAACATACGCAACCATGACAACTGAGTTATTTGGCCCTGTAATTACTATTTATTTATATGAAGATAATGAATGGGAACATTCTTTAGAATTGGTAGATACATCAACAGAGTATGCATTAACGGGTGCAATTTTTTCTACGGATAGGTATATTGTAGAAAAAGCTTCTAAAGCTTTAGAAAATGCTGCAGGTAACTTTTATATAAATGATAAACCAACTGGAGCAGTTGTTGGACAACAACCTTTTGGTGGTGCTAGAGCTTCTGGTACAAATGACAAAGCAGGTTCTGCACAAAACTTATTACGCTGGACCTCTGTAAGATTAATTAAAGAAACATTTGTAACTCCAAAAGATTATAAATACCCTTTCTTAGGATAGAAATAAAAAAGTATTCATAAAAAAAGCCTCATTTTTAATTTAATGAGGCTTTTCTATTTTGTAGACTTTCTATTTTATAAGCAGCTTTTGTATAGTTTGTTTTTTACCATTGATTACTTTCAATAAATACAATCCGGAAGATGTATTTTCAAAAGTAATTTTTTCAGAAAAGCTTGTTTTTGTAGTAGCATACTTTTTTACTGAAACCAATCTACCCCTTACATCAAACAATTGAATAAGAACCTTGTTATTAATATCTACTTTTAAATTTAAATTAAAAGTTCCGTTATTCGGATTTGGATATATATTAAAATTAGCAAAAGAAGTATCTAGTATTGAAGCTGTATTATCTACAATTATCGAGTAATCTTCAGTTTCTCCCCATTCTGTTAAGTGATCTGCATCACAGGGTCCATCTCCAAAACCATATGTTGGATGATCATATTCTATAATTACTCGCATTCTTGTTTGACCCAGTTTTGCATCTGCAGGTACATTAATAGAAAGTGTAGCTGTTGCAACGTCTTCTAATTTTGTTCCTAAATCATACCTTTCTGTAGCTTTATCAAAAATAAAATCCTGATTCCAATCAATAAACACATAACAATGATCTTGATAACCAGCCGTATCAAAAGTTACACTAATAGTGTAGTTTCTATCTTTTAACACATTTGCATTTATACTTGTAAAATCTTGGTATCCATCTGATGTATCATTCCCAGAATTATTATTTATACCTGCAAAAGTCACATTGGTTATATGCTCTGATCCATTTGCTTCATCTGTAAATAAAGAAGCACAATAACTTGGTACTTCTGTTGCAAAACTAAATGTAGGTGAAAAAGCACTTTCATTACAATTGTTTTTAGATTTTACTCGCCAAAAGTAATTGGTATCTCCACTTACATTATTCAAGGTGTACTCACTTGTGCTTACATTTCCACTTGCTACAATATTATTAAAGTTGATATCACTTGCAACTTCTACATCATAAGAAATTGCATTTGCATCTGCTTGCCAAATTAAATTTTGTGTTAAAGCCACACCTGTTGCGCCATTTGTAGGTGATGATAGCGTAACTGGTGTTAAGTTAGATGCTGTAACTTTTAAAAAAACGTCTAAATTCTGACTGACTGAAGTTGATGTACCCAACACATTTATGGTGTACTCTTGTGCTGTAGTACCATCTAAATTAGACACATTCATAACAACTGTACCATCATCTGATAATGTAGTTGGACTAAAACTAACGAGAGAACCAGCAGGCTGTCCAGTTGCAGAAAGTGTAACATTTTCTGTAAAACCGTTAATAAAATCTAGATTTAAATTAAAATCTACACTTTGGTTTCCAGTATTACAAGCAGAAACGTTTGTACTTTCATTTGTAATTATAAAAGTTGGTATTGTTGAAAGTATTTCTAAGTTAGTACTATTTACATTGTAAAAAATATTGTCTGAAGCCATCACCATAATTCTAGCCTCAGTAGTTACATTATTGGGTACTAAAATAACTTCTGAACCATCATTAGGTGTATTTTCTTTTAAAATGATTGGAAAAGTTACTCCACCATCTGTAGACAATTTTATAGTTACGTTCGAACAATTTATAGGTGCAATGTCTGTAGTTCCTTTATTCCAAGTAACGGTTTGAGAGCTTCCTGCATTCCAGGTAGCAGCAGAGTTTTGTGATGTGACTACAAAAGCTTCTGCATCTGTAACTGTAACTGTTACATCATCTCTATTAAAAGCACCACCCGTTGCATTATTATCTCTAACCAAAAAAGAAAAATTAAGTTCTCTGGCTACAGCAGGTATTACTTCCCAAGTAGAAGATATATTACCATTTATTACAGTTTCTAATTTTGGGAAATATCTTTCTGGGTTAGTAACTGGAAGAAATGACCTAAACATAGGGCCAACAGAGTTAGATGATGATGGGGGCATTGTAGCAGTTTCATTATCTATCTGCTCCCAATTGTAAGTTAAGGTATGTATACCATCTGCGTCTGTTGCTTCTCCTTTTAAAACAAATGGTGTAGATTTTGGGATACTGTAATCTAAACCCGCATTTGCTACTGGTGTACTATTTCCGTTTGGAGTTAATGTTGCACAGTTACCAGAAGATTGTAAAATATTCTGCATTTGAGCAATGCTTACTGCGTGAAAATAATCATCACTTTGCCCTTGTACATCTGGTGAACAAAATCCTGCATACCCCATTATTGTAGAGGCACTACCAGGCTCTACAGCTGTTTCATTTGTTCTGTTACAATCGTTATTTTGTGTATGTGTTGCACCAAATTGATGCCCAATTTCATGCGCAACAAAATCTATATCATAAGGGTCTCCAATAGGGGCGCCTCTACCTGTTACTCCTTTTGCTTTTTGATTAGTGACACATACAACACCTAAACCTGCTAAACCATCACCACCAATACTAAAAATATGTCCAATATCATAGTTTGCATTTCCTATTTGAGTATCTGCAATTGATTGGCTTTCATCAATCATTTCATTAGGATCTCCATCAGTAATATTGTCTGTTGATGCCTCTAAAAATATAATTTTATCATTATCGTCAACAATTTCCATTTTTACAGCCAGTTCTTTTTCAAAAACCCCATTAACTCTTGTTATAGAGGTATTCATTGCAGATAAAACAGCGGCTTTTTTTTCTTGTTCTGTTGCTGTTGCTGGTACATTTTGGTTTGATAGATGAAATTGAGCATATTCTCCACTACAAATCAATGCCAAACGAAAAGTTCTTAGGTTTCCATCGTTTACAATATTAGATTTTAAATTAGGTGAATATTGATTTTTTGAACTTGCTGCAACATCACACTTAAAAGCTTTGTCTTCTTTATTTAAATCTGATGTTTTATAAACAATAAAGTCATTGTTATTTACCGTATAAGGGTCTATGTAAATAGTTTTAGATTCTGCTGTAAAAATAATTGCATGAAAACCATCTGTACCCATACTTATTTTTGCATAAGATGTTGGATTATCTACACCAATAGCTGTGTACGATTTTATATTTGGAAATTTAGCAGATAACTTTTGACTAAAATTAGAAGATTCTGTAATGATAAATGATTCTAAATTACCTAATTCATTTGGTAATTTAATTTGCATATTTGCAGACTTTAAATTACTATTTAATATGGCTTGTAACGTATTGGTATTTAAAGAAAAAAGCTTGTATTTATTGGGAAAATTCTTAAAACTACGTATTTTTTTTTTTGAAGTATAGTAGCTTTCTCCGTCAACTTTTTGCCATACATCTTGCGCATTTATAGAGGCTGTAAAAAGCATTAGAAGAAGAACGTTTAATAAGTAAAATTGTTTGGTTTTCATAAATAACAATTTAGTAGATATCAATCTTTCAAATATAAGGAAATATTTATCTTTGTTGTTGAGATTATGAACAGAAACATACTACTTAAAGACTTAAAGGTTAAAGATTATAAAGAAACTTGGGATTATCAATCTAAACTTTTGCAAGAAATTGTAGATGTTAAAATTGAAAACCGAAGAAAAAATCTTTCTAAAATTACAGATAATTATTTTTTATTTGTAGAGCATCCTCATGTATATACTTTAGGCAAAAGTGGCGATTTAAGCAACCTATTACTTTCTGAAAAACAATTGGCCGAAAAAGGGGCTAGATTTTACAAAATAAATAGAGGTGGCGACATTACCTACCATGGCCCAGGGCAAATTGTGGGTTATCCTATTTTAGACTTAGAAAACTTTTTTACAGACATACATAAATACCTGCGTTTGTTAGAGGAGAGCATTATTTTAACCATTGCAGAATATGGTTTAAAAGGCGAAAGAAGTGAAGGAGAAACTGGTGTTTGGTTAGATGTTGATACTCCTTTTGCTCGTAAAATTTGTGCTATGGGCATTCGATCTTCACGTTGGGTAACTATGCATGGTTTTGCTTTAAATGTAAACACCAATTTAGGGTATTTTGACAATATAATTCCTTGTGGAATTCGTGGGAAAGCAGTTGCTTCTATGGAGGCTGAATTGGGTAAAAAGCTAGACCAAGAAGAAGTAAAACTTAAAATTTTAAAGCACTTTAAAAACCTTTTTGAGGTGGATGCTTTTTTAAATTAGTTTGAAGTTTGAAGTTAAATATTAAAAAAATCCCCAACTAACAACTAACAACTAACAAACCTACTTCTCCTCATTAAAATAAACTTTGTAATATTTCATTTTTTTCTCTTCATCATAACCTCTTTCTAAATATTCTGAAGCTGCTTCTGGTGCATCTACATCTAATTTTATATTGATGTTGGTATCTAATTTAATTTCTGTTTTTAACTTGCTTTTTTCTTTCTTTAAAACTACTCCAGAAACATCAAAATTGTTTCTAATTAACACATCATTTAAGGTTTCGAAGTGTTTTTTATAATCATCAAACAACTCTTTGTGTTTATCTTGCTCAAAAACTTCATCTTTAAAATCATGATAGTCAACAGCTTCGTGTTCTTTAAAATAATCTACTGTATTTGCTAAAAAATTACCTTGTTCTTGCATGCCTAATTCTGGTTTTAGCACTTCTTCAGAAAACTCTTTACACATTTCTAAATAGCTTTGTGTATGTGAATTGTAATCGTCTGCTAATTTTACACCTAAGAAATTTTTTATCCAATATTGGGCATCGTAATTATTGTTATCTACAGAAAAAACAACAGTACCTTCTGTGTCTGATGTATTTAAAACCAAACAACCTTTGTCTATTTTTCTAGTTGAAATTCCTTTTTGAACCACCACATCCCAACTTTCGTTATCGTCTAAATAGGTTTGAAAAAAATCTACTTTATTTTCTATTTTAAAAATCCCTACTGCTTCGGTTAATACATCTTTATATTCTATACCTTCTATGAAAACGACCAAAACATCACCCGTTTTTATTTTCGCAGAATTAGATTGTTCGTACAAATGATTTACAATGTTTTTAGAATATTCTACAAACGTACTTTCTTCTTTAAACACTTCTGATGCATAATTATTAATCTCATTTAAGCGCACATCTGCATGATGTGTAAAGCGATAACTTTGCGTTAAACTACCAAAGGGTTTTAACAGAAAACTCTTCATTAAATCGTAACTTTCTTGGTCGAAACGAATTAAATCTTCTGAAAAAACATTGTGCCCACTATTAAATTTGTTTGCCACTTTATGAAGTATACATTTGGTAATTTCTGCTCTGGTTTTTTTTATCATCAGTAAGAATTTTGGAGCGTAAAAATAATTGAATTTTTAAATAGTTTAAGGTTATTTCTAAAAGTTTATAAACAAGTTTAGCCCTAATTGAACTTTTTGTTGAGTTAAAGATAAATTATATGTCTGAGCTCTTTTTTTTACGCTGAACTCTATTTAGTATTTTTTCTAAATAATAAAATTACTCCTTTATAAAAAAGATGATAAATTAAATTAAGCATAAAAAAGCAAGTAGTAAAAGCAGAAAATAGCTTCTAAAAAATTACAACTTTAATTTTAGTTGTTCTGGCAATAACTTAAAAGATTTTCTATGATAATCTGTGGCACCAAACTGCCTGATGGCGTTTCTGTGTTGTTTGGTAGGATACCCTTTGTTTTTTTGCCAATTATACATGGGAAACTCTTGATGAATTTTTGCCATATATTCATCTCTATAAGTTTTTGCTAACACAGATGCTGCTGCAATGCTTAAATATTTTGCATCGCCTTTTACAATAGTTTTATGCGGAATTTCTTTGTAGTTTTTAAACTTATTGCCATCTACAATTATAAATTCTGGCTCAATTTTAAGCATTTCTATAGAACGATGCATGCCTGTAATAGAGGCTTGTAACACGTTAATTTTATCTACTTCTTGCTGCCAAACAAAAGAAACTCCGTAAGCAAGGGCATTTTGCTCTATAAAAGGGCGCAATTCTTCTCTTCTTTTTTCTGATAATTGCTTAGAATCGTTTAAAAAAGGATGCGAAAAATCTGTAGGTAAAATTACAGCTGCTGCCACAACTGGCCCAGACAAACAACCTCTACCAGCTTCGTCTGTACCTGCTTCTAAAGTGTAGCCACTGTAATTTAATTTTAGCATTTTACAAAGAAAAGAAGAATTAACAGTTTTCAAAATAATTATTGGCTATTATTTTCGTTTTATTATTTTACATTTGTCCTTGCATATTTTTAGTATGAACAAACAACTTTTTACTTTTTTGTGTCTTTGTCTTTTTATGGCAAGTATTACTTTTTCTCAGCGTAAATTAGGTGGGGCAAAAAGAGAAAACACAACTATTGATCGTGATGGAAATATTGTACAAACAGATAATTCTGGAGAAATAAATGTTACACTTTCTGGCAAAACAAAGTACACAGATTATAAAATTTTTTCTCACGAAAGAGATACCACTTTTATAGACACCACACTTTCTATTAAAAAAGACTATAAGTTTAATTATTTACGTAAAGATTTATTTGAGTTTTTAGAGTTTCATAACCAAGGGCAAACATTAAATAACTTAGGCTATAGTTTTAATTCTATTTATAGATTGCCTGATATTGGTTTTTCTGCAAAACAAGTTAGCTATTTAGATGTAGAAGACATAAAGTATTACGAAGTACCTACACCAACCACAGAAATATTGTACAGAACTGGTTTACAACAAGGTCAAGTTTTAGATGCTTTGTTTACCCTAAATTTTTCTAAAAGATTAAATGTATCTCTTTCTTATAAAGGCTTGCGTTCTTTGGGTGCTTATAGAAGAGCGTTGGTTAGTAATGGTAATTTTAGAGGTGCTTTTCATTACAGAACTAAAGAAAATCAATATCAAATAAGGGCGCATTTAACTACACAAGATTTTTTCCATCAAGAAAATGGTGGATTAACACCAGGAGCTTTACAGAATTTTATAGATGATGCTCCAGATTTTACAACAAGAGCACGTTTAGATGTAAACTTAACAGATACTGAAAGTCAGTTTGACTCAAATAGAATTTTTTTAGAACACAGCTATAAACTTGTTGCAAGTAAAGATACCATTACTAATAAAGATTTTAGCAATTTAAAAATTGGGCATATATTAACCAAAGAAAATAAATCCTTCGAGTTTATACAAACTTCTTTAACGCCTACTTTTTTTGGTGATGCAAGTTCTTCTGATCCCAATAACAAACAAGCACAAAGTACCATTACCAACAACGAATTAAATTTAGAATTTAACTCTAAATATGTTTTAGGAAAATTTAAAGCAAAAACAAACTTAACTAGTTATACATATGGTTATGATACTATTTTAAATAGTAATAGCAATATCAACAAATTAAAAATAGAGGGAAATGCCATTTCTTTTGGCGCAGATTGGAAAGCTAAAATTAAAAACTTTCAGTTAAATGCAGATGCAAGTATTACCCCAGGAACTGGAAGACTATCTGGTAATTATATTAAAGGAGAAGCTGTTTATAAAAAAGATAGTATTTTTTCTTTAAAAGGTACTTTATTATTGAGTTCTAAATCGCCCAATTTTAATACACTTTTACACCAAAGTGAATATGATGATTACAACTGGCAAAATGAAACATTTAGCAATGTAAACACCAGAGATTTAGGTTTTAGCTTACAATCTAAATGGTTAAATACTTCGTTAAATTTTACCAATATAGATAACTACACCTATTTTAATGAAGCTAGCCAACCAGAACAATTTACAAACCAAATAGTATACTTAAAAGTAAAAGCAAACAGAGAATTTAGATTGGGTAAATTTGCTTTAGACAATACATTTATGTACCAAAATGTTAGCAGCGGTAGTTCTGTTTTTAGGGTACCAGAATTTGTAACTAGAAATACTTTTTACTATACAGATTATTGGTTTAAAGGCAAACCGATGTTGGTAAATATGGGGTTTACTTTTAAGTATTTTACAGCATATAATGCCAATGCTTACAATCCGCTTTTAGGCGAATTTAGAATACAAAATGATGAAGAAATAGGTTTTCCAACTTTTGATGTATTTTTTAATGCACAAGTGCGAAGAACTCGTATTTACTTTAAAATAGACAATGCTACCGCTGGTTTTACAAAAAAGAACTATTTTACTGCACCCAATTACCCTTATAGAGATTTTACCATTCGTTTTGGTTTGGTTTGGAATTGGTTTATATAAAAATCATCAAACTATATAATGTTACTTTTAGTAACTTTTAAACAATAAAAAAATTATATCAAAAAGTTTTAACATGAAAAATCAACTTATAAATAACTGGAAACTTTTTTTAATAGCAAGTTTAACTTTAGGTTTAGCCCCTTTTAATCCACCACATATTTGGGGTAAAATTCAATGGATTTTAGGTGGAAATGCTTTTTCTGGTAAAAATGCAATGCAAGCCCAAGATTGGTTTGATGTTATATTGCATGGAACTCCCTGGGTTTTATTGGTAATTTCTGGAGTTTTAAATATCTTTAAAAAAAAATAATTAGTTAAAATGAAAAAATTACTTTTTAACTAACTGCTTAATCTTAATGTTTAAAGCAGCAAACAACAGCGTTGTAAACGGACTTAAATAATTAAAAATAGCATACACAAAATAATCTGCTACAGAAACACCTAAAACTCCAGATTGATAAGCACCACAGGTATTCCACGGAATTAAAACCGAAGTTACCGTACCAGAATCTTCTAAAGTTCTACTTAAATTTTCTGGCGCTAAACCTTTATCTTCATAAGCTTTTTTAAACATTTTACCGGGTATAACTATTGCCAAATATTGGTCTGACGCTATTGCATTTAAACCTAAACAACTTACTACTGTACTTGCAAACAAACCAAAAACAGAGCTTGCAACAGCTAATAAACTTTTAGTAATTTTTGCCAAAGCTCCAATGGCATCCATTACACCACCAAAAACCATAGCGCAAATAATTAAAAAGATGGTCCATAACATACCTTTCATTCCACCTGATGAAAAAAGTTCCGATAATTTATCATTATCAGTTTCTATGCTTGTGTCTGTTAAAATTGCATTTATAATTGAGGTAAATTTCGTTTCAGATAAGTTTGCTAAAACATCACTTTGAAAAATAAAAGCGAAAACTGCTGCTAAAATAACTCCTGCTCCTAAAGCTATTAAAGGTTTGGTTTTTAATAAAATCATTGCAATTACAACTCCTGGAACTATAAACAACCAAGGAGAAATATAAAAAGTGGTATCTATAGTTACTAATAAATTACTAATATCTGCACTACCTTTAGTATCTATTGTACTACTTAAAAATGCAAAAACAATTAAAGTAAACAAAATTGTTGGTACTGTTGTAATTGCCATGTATTTTATGTGTGTAAACAAATCTGTACCTGCCATGGCAGGCGCTAAGTTTGTAGTATCTGAAAGTGGAGACATTTTATCACCAAAATACGCTCCAGAAATTACGGCTCCAGCAATCATTCCTGGAGATATACCCAAAGCACTACCAATACCTACTAAAGCAATACCCACTGTTGCAGAAGTAGTCCAAGAACTTCCAGTTGCAATAGAAATAATAGCTGCTATTATTACAGTTGCTGGTAAAAATATTTCAGGACTTAAAACCTGTAAGCCATAATACACCATTGCTGGTATAATGCCACTAACCAACCAAGAACCTGCTAATGCACCTACTAAAAACAAAATCATTATCGGTACAAAAACACTTTTCCAGTTTTCCCAAACCTCTGCAATCATATTGCCAACAGAAATTTTATTAAAAAAACCAACAGCTGCTGCAACCAAAGCTCCCATTAATAATATGTATTGATTGGTATAGGCACCAAACCATTCTTGATCTTCTACAAAAAAGATATTATATGCCAATAAACACATTAAAATTACCACAGGAATTAAAGACTCTAAAAGGTTTAACTCTTTATTATCTATAATTTTTTGACCTTCAATATCTATTTCTGAAAGTTTCTTTTTGTCTGACATTCTTTAAATTTTTGTTCTGTAATGTTACGATTTTACAAGAAGTTATGCAAATTGATTTGGTTACACTATTTTTACGTTTATGGATTCATTAACGCAAATTGTTTTAGGTGCTGCTTGTGGAGAACTTGTTTTAGGTAAAAAGATTGGCAACAAGGCATTATTATTTGGAGCCATTGGTGGTACCATTCCTGATTTAGATGTTTTTATTGGAAGTTTTTTGTACAATAACGAAATACAAGCCATGGCTTTTCATAGAGGTTTTATGCACTCTATTCTGTTTGCTGTTTTGGGTTGTTTTGCTTTTGGGTGGATTACATACAAACTCTACAATACAAAAAAAAGAACTGGTACAACCCAATTAAAAGATTGGATTCTGTTGTTCTTTTGGGCCATTTTTACACATCCGCTTTTAGATTGTTTTACTCCTTATGGAACGCAACTTTTTGCCCCTTTTTCTAATTACAGAGTCGCTTTTAATAATATTTCTGTTGTTGACCCATTATATACCTTGCCTTTTCTATTTTGTATGATTGTTGTACTTTTTTTGAAAAGAACGAACTTAAAAAGATTACAATGGACCAAAGTTGGTATTTACATAAGTAGTATTTACATGGTTTTTACACTGTTTAATAAGTTTTATATAAATCGTGTTTTTAAAAAATCTTTTAAAAAAGCAGGTATTTCTTTTCAGCGTTTTTCTGCACAACCCACTATTTTAAACAATATTTTATGGTATGCAGTTGCAGAAACAGCCACAGAATATCACCTTACCTTTTACTCTCATTTTGATAAAAGTACCACCGCAGATAAAATGATTACCATTACTAAAAATCATGAGGTTATTGATATGAATGATAAAAATTTACAAACCTTAGCATGGTTTAGTAATGATTATTTTACAATTCATAAAAAAGAAAAAATTAGTACTTTTAAATATACTGATTTAAGATATCCTATGGTAAATCCTGATGATGTAAACACCTCGATTTTTAATTTTACCGTATATCTTGAAAATGGTGAATGGGATATTTTACCTTTTGATGGAAATACAACCAGTAAAGAAGATTTTGCAAAATTTACAAAACGTTTTTGGGGAATTTAAAAGTTTTAATTTTTATTTTAAAAAAACTCAAAGGTTTAGATACTGAAATAAATTCAGCTCAAAAACCTGTAAACTCTAAAAATGTAATTGTATTTTTAAATTAATTCCTTTTCGGATTTGCAATATGCGTTAAGGATTGAGCAATTGTTTGAGCTCTTTTTTGTTTTTTACAAAAAAAGCGAGTGTGAAAGCCTGACCTGAAAGGGAACGCCCTAAAAAATTTATAAAAGCCCAACTTGATGCATGCAAGAATTCATGATTTGGTAAGTTCTTTCTATGTTGGCATCTAAACCAATAGAAAAACGAATTAAACCATTACTTAAACCCATTGCCGCTTGCTCTTCTTCGGGTATTTCTGATGATGTAGAGCTTCCTGGAGCAGAAAATAGGGTTTTGTAAAAGCCTAAACTTACTGCTAAACAACCTAAATTTTTTTGTTGCATTAGCTCCATTAATTCGTTGGCTTTTTCTAAAGAACCTACATCTATAGTTAACATGCCTCCAAAGCCATATGTTGCATTCATCATACTTTTAAATAGTTGATGAGAAGGGTGTGATTGTAAACCTGGATATACCGTTTTTAAACCGTCTTTTTGGAATTTATCTGCTAAATATGCTGCATTAAAGCTGTGTTGTTTCATTCTAATATGCAAGGTTCGTAGATTTTTTAAAACGGATGAAGCTCTTAAACTATCCATAGTAGAACCCAACAACATACTTGCGCCGTTATTTACATTTCGTAAATTATCTATAATTTTTTGGGATGCACAAACCACACCACCAACAGTATCTGAAGAACCATTGATGAATTTTGTTAAACTGTGGCAAACTATATCTGCCCCTAATTTGGCTGGGGAAATTGATAATGGGGAAAACGTATTGTCTACTACCAATTTTAAATTGTGTTTTTTAGCTAATTTTGATAACCCTACAATATCTGCAACTTCTAGTAAGGGATTACTTACAGATTCGCAATACAAAACTTTGGTGTTTTTTGTAATTGCTGCTTCTACAACTTCTAATTTTGTAATGTCTACAAAGGTAGTTTCTACCCCAAATCTTGAAATAAAGTTTTTTAAAAATGCGTAAGTACCTCCATAAATAGTTCTACTAGAAACAATATGATCTCCTGCGCCACACAATTGCATTAAAACGGGGGTAATGGCTCCCATACCTGAAGCTGAAACATTGGCTGTTTCTGTACCTTCCATAGCTGCTAAAGCTTCGCCTAAATATAAATTACTAGGTGATAAATGGCGTGAATATAAGTAACAACCGTCTGCATTTCCTTCAAAAGTATCGAACATGGTTTTTGCTGATGTAAATGTGTAGGTTGATGAATCTGAAATAGACGGGTTTACACCACCAAACTCGCTAGAATATTGTAAATCTTGAATTTTATCTGCAGGGTCGAATTTCATAATTATTGTTTTTAGTTCAAAATTAAATAGATACAGATAATTAATCAATGATTTACAATAAATATAGATTTTATTTCTATATTTATATTTTTATATAGTTTTAAAAACTATTATAAAATCAACTTTACTCTTTTTTTAGAAAATTTTTAAGTATGGTATTAGATAACATCGATAAAAAACTAATTAATTTATTACAAAAAGACAGCAAACAGACTACAAAAAAACTGTCTTTGCAATTAAACTTATCTGTTACTGCAGTTTATGAGCGTATTAAAAAATTAGAGAAAGAAAAAGTGATAGAGAACTATGTTGCAATCATAAATAAAAATAAAATTGGAAAGTCTTTTTTAGTGTTTTGTCACATTAAATTGGTACAGCATGCTAAAGAATATGTAACTACTTTTGAACGTGAAGTGATAGAATTAGCAGAAGTTTCTGAATGTTTCCACGTAAGTGGAGATTATGATTATATTTTAAAAATTTATGTAGAAAATATGGAAGCTTACAGAGATTTTATGATTACCAAATTAACTGCTATAAAATATATTGGCAGTACGCATAGTATTTTTACCATAGGAAATGTAAAAAATACTACAGAAATAAACCTACACTAAAGTAAAATCTATACCATAAATTCTTAACGCGCTTTTTATATTTTTGTATAAATTACTATTTATTTTAACTTCAATTTTTCACCAATAATAAAATTGGTTCTAGGGACTATTAGGTTTTATTTATGTAATATTTGTATTACTATAAATAGAAAATGTTCAGTTTACAATCAAGAAAAATATCAACTGGAAAAGCTTTTGAAAAAGTACTTTATTTATGTTCTTAATCATTGCCATTTCTAAAACACTTTTTGTTTGGTATACAGATAAAAATAGTCTTTTTACAGAAGTTTGTAAACAAGCCTAAGATTTGATTGCTCTTCTTAGTTATTTTCACCTTACTGTCTGTGTATCCTCAAGAATTGTTATTTAGAACATACAATTCGTGGTTGTTTTGTGTACACTACTGGTATGGGAGCTTTGTTGTAGTTTTAGTGGTTATTATAGATAAAAAAAGATCCAAAAATAAATTTTTTGGATCTTTTGATTTATAAGATAATTATTTACAAGAAAGAAATAATTATTTAGTTTTTACAGTAAAAGATAATTCCATCATATCATCGATAAACTTGTCTTTTAAATTATCAAAAAATGATTTAGAAGCATATTTTACATTAAAATCTGCTCTATCTACATTAAAAGTTTCGCTTTTAAAAATAGTTGTATCTCCTTCTTTTGATAACATTGCAGGTATTGTAATGCTTTTTGTAACATCTTTAATTGTTAAGTTTCCTGTTACGTGTAATTTATCTTCTTTCTCTTCTACATTTGTAATTACAAACTTAGAAGTTGGGTATGTAGCAACATCAAAAAAGTCTGCAGAAGTTAGGTGCCCAACTAATTTAGCATTTCCATCATTATCTGCAGGAATGTCTAAATTTTTAATTGAAGACATGTCAATTACAAATTCTCCACCTGTTAAAGTACCATTTTCTATTAGTAAAGAACCTTCTTTTAATAGTATTACTCCATTATGAGCTCCTGTTGGTTTTGTACCTTTCCAAGTAATTTCAGAGTTAGCTGTATCAACATTATTTAAAGCTGCAAGTTTTTCAACTTTTACTTCTTCTTTAGTTTCTACTTTTTCTTTCTTTTCGCCTTTACATGCAGTTAAAACTGATGCTACAACTGCGAGTGTTAAAATTATTTTTTTCATATTTATTTTATCGTTTAAAATTATTAGTTGCACAAATATATGTAATTTATTTTCCCTGGAAACTATTTTTTGCTTTTTAATAAATAATTAACAACATGTGCAGCAGCTTGTAGGCCAAAAGCAGCTGGCATATAGCTAATTGTACCATAATATGATTTTTTAAAATTGCTGCCATCTGTTATTTTTACACTTGCAGGGATTTGAACCTCTTCAGAGTATACTGCTTTTACGCCTTTGTCTACCTTTCTTTCTTTTAAACGCTTGCGTAAAACTCTAGCCATTGTGCAATTTTTAGTTTTGCTAATATCTTTTACTTTAATTTTAGTAGCATCTAACTTACCTCCTGCTCCCATAGATGAAATTATTTTCACCTTTTTTCTTCTTGCGGCTACAAGTAAATTTATTTTGGGGGTAATACTATCTATACAATCTAAAACGTAATCATAATCTTTAGTTACAATTTCAAATGCTCTTTCTGGAGATAAAAACTCTTCTAAAGCAATTAGTTGAATATTTGGATTAATATCCCTGATTCTTGCAGATAAAATACTGGTTTTCGATTTTCCTATGGTAGATTGTAATGCTGGTAATTGCCTGTTGATGTTGGTTTCATCAAATACATCTCCATCAACAATTGTCATTTTACCAACACCAGCTCTTGCTATAAATTCTGCAGCATAAGAGCCAACACCACCCAAACCTACAATTAAAATATGGGCGTCTTGTAATTTTTCTAACCCTTGTTTTTGTACTAATAATTCAGTACGTTCTAACCAACTCATAAGATATATACTTTAAAAATAAAGCAGCAAAATTAAACATATTTAATTATTAGATAATGTATTTTCTGCTAATGCAGATTTATTAGTTATTGGTGCTATTTTTGAAAATGACAAATGCTTTATTGATAATTTAAAACATGAAATTAATTTGTTATTACTAAGTAGGTAGAAATCCATAATAAAAATTGCAAAATCTCAATTAAGTCTAAAAAAAAACAACAAACATTACTTTTAATACTTAGTTTAGATTCCTGCCTTCGCAGAAATAATAGAAAAGACTACTTTTACAACTTCAAACAAAACCGAATGTCAGACATTTTTAACTTCCTTTTTGAGAAATACAAAACCTACGAAACTTTAGATATTATTTTAGAAATTATTGCTGTATTTTTTGGTTTTTTATCTGTTTGGTTTTCAAAACAAAATAAAATTTGGGTTTTTCCAACAGGAATGATTAGTACTTCCATTTTTGTTTATTTACTTTTAAAATGGGCTCTTTTAGGTGATATGATGATAAATATATATTACTTTATAATGAGCATTTATGGCTGGTATATTTGGACACGTAAAGTAGACGAAACGCATCTTACACCAATTTCTAAGACCACCCTAAAAGAGAAAAAAACAGCATTTCTAATTTTTATTGCAACCCTAGTTTTTGTGTATGTTGTATATAATTATTTTGATAAATGGATTTCTTGGGTTGCTTATATAGATACTATTACCACAGCAATTTTCTTTGTAGGTATGTGGTTAATGGCAAAACGTAAAATAGAAAATTGGTTTTTTTGGATAATTGGAGACCTTATTTCTGTACCTTTATACTTATATAAGGGCTTTACATTTACAAGCTTTCAATATTTTGGATTTACTTTTATTGCCATTTTTGGCTATTTAGCATGGAAAAAGAATTTACACAAGAACCCATTAACATTGTAAAAATTGTTTTATTTGGGCCAGAATCTACAGGAAAAACAACACTTTCTAGACATTTAGCACGTTATTACAACACAGTTTGGGCACCAGAATTTGCAAGAGATTATTTACAAGAAAAATGGAATAACGAACGGAAAATTTGCGAAAAAGAGGATTTGCTGCCCATTGCAATTGGGCAAATGAAGTTAGAAAATGAATTAGCAAAAAAAGCAGATAAAGTTTTAATTTGCGATACAGATTTGTTAGAAACTAAAGTATATTCAGAAGAGTTTTATGATGGCTATGTAGATGATAAATTAAACAAAGCAGCCAAAGAAAACAAGTATGATTTGTATTTGCTAACCTACATAGATACCCCATGGGAAGCAGACGATTTAAGAGATAGACCTGAACAACGTTTAGAAATGTTTACAGCTTTTGAAAATGCTTTAAAAAAGTACAACAAAAACTATATTCTATTAAAAGGTAGTAAGGAAGTACGTTTAAAAGATGCTACAAAAGCTATTGATAAAATTTTAAAAAATAAAGAAAATTTACATTCGTTTTCAGAGGCACTGTAACTGACAATTTCTTAGAAATATGCACAGAGAAAACATTATTAAAGAATTAAGTTTTAAGGCCATTAGAAGCTCTGGCGCTGGTGGGCAACATGTAAATAAAACTTCTTCTAAAATAGAACTAACATTCGATTTGCAAAACTCTTTGTCTTTAACCGAAAGCGAAAAGATATTACTAAAAGACAAACTCTCGTCTAAACTTACCAAAGAAAATGTATTGATTCTTTTTTGTGAAGAAACACGCTCTCAACACAAAAACAAAGAATTAGCCATTAAACGATTTTTAAGTTTACTTAAAACCAATTTAACTCGTAAGAAAAAACGAAAACCAACAAAACCTGGTAGAGCTTCTCTTAAAAGAAAAGCAGATAGCAAACAAAGAAACTCATTAAAAAAAGCGCATAGAAAAAAGCCAAAATTAGCGTAAAAGCAAAGGATAGCAAACAAGTTTAGCCACGATAGGAACGACATCCTTTTTATTGTTAGTTCGAGTGCCGCGCTTTTTTGCGTGGTTTATCTAGGAAAAAATAAAAAGATATAGTGGATAGCGTGAAATAGCTTCTAATAAAAAAATCATTTTTTTGTTTCACAATTGTATTTTCCACCTTAGTTTTGCATCGTTCTCATAAAGGGGTGCTTTTTTAGACTATAGCTTTTAGACGTTAGCCATTAGAAAAACAAACTAAAACTAACAACGAAAGACTAACAACTAATTTGGCTGAGATCATACCCAATGAACCTAGAACAGATAATGCTGTTTAGGGACTGAGTGACATTACAAATAATGTCGAAAATTTAATTATTCAATTTTAATCGCAAGAATAATTACCTCTTTTTATTCGTTTTAAATTCTTTAAAATGAAAAAAATCACTTTTTTTTTATTCTTGTTTGCAAGTATACTTGCAAACGCCCAAACATTTAAACTTTCTGGTAAAGTTATAGATGAAAATAAGCAACCTTTACCTGGTGCTACTATTTTAATTAAAAGCATTAAAAAAGGAACTTCTTCTAATTTTAGTGGTAATTTTAGTTTACAACTCCCCAAAGGTGTGTACACAGTACAAGCCTCTTTTATGGGGTATAAAACCATATCAGAAAAAATTACCATTACAAAAAACGAAGAATATATGATTCAGTTAAAACCTGACGCTACACTTTTAGGAGAAATTTTGGTATCTGCCATTAGAGTAAATGCAGACATCCCGATTACCTATTCTAATTTGTCTAAAAAAGAAATTGCTAAACGTAATTTAGGGCAAGACATTCCTGTTTTAATGAATTATTTACCAAACGTAGTCTCGTCTTCAGATGCTGGTGCTGGGGTAGGTTACACCTATATGAGTGTCCGTGGTTCTAATGGAGAACGTATTAATGTAACTGTAAATGGTATCCCTTACAATGATGCAGAAAGTCATGGTAGTTTTTGGGTAAATTTAGGCGATTTTGCATCGTCTACACAAAACTTACAATTACAACGTGGTGTAGGAACGTCTACCAATGGTTCTGGAGCTTTTGGTGCCAGTTTAAATATTTTAACTGATGCTATTTCTGAAGAGGCTTTTGGAGAAATATCGAATTCTTTCGGGTCCTTTAATACCAGAAAACATACTGTAAAGTTTAGTACAGGAAAACTAAATAATCATATAGAAATTGCAGGACGTTTGTCTAATATTTATTCAGATGGTTATGTAGATAGAGCATTTGCAGATTTAAAATCATACTATTTACAAGGTTCTTATACGGATGAAAACACCTTAATTAAAGCAGTTACTTTTGGTGGAAAGGAAAGAACTTACCAAGCTTGGTTTGGTTTAACTGCACAACAATTAGAGGAAAACAGAAGGCAAAACCCATATACGTATGAAAATGAAGTTGATGATTATGAACAAAACCATTATCAATTACATTGGAACGAAAAAATTAATAATAATTGGGCTACAAATTTGGCTTTAAACTATACAAAAGGAGCTGGTTTTTTTGAACAGTTTAAAGAAGAGGAAAGTGCTGCAGATTTTAACAATCTTATAGAAGATGATAGCGACCTAATTGTAAGACGTTGGTTAGACAACGATTTTTACGTAGCAAATTTTAATGCAACTTATAAAACTAGAGGTGTAAATATAGTTTCGGGTATTTCTTATTCTAATTATACAGGAGACCATTTTGGAGAAGTAATTTGGGGCGAAAATTTAGCGCCAAACACCAATATTAGAGATCGTTATTATTTTTCTGATGCAAAAAAAACAGACTTTTCTTTATTTTCTAAAGCAACTTTAGAATTGAGTGAAAACCTATCTACATACATAGATTTACAAGGTAGATTTGTAGATTATCAGACACAAGGTATTACCAATGATATTGTACCAATTGATGTAGATGCTAGTTTTAATTTTTTCAACCCTAAATTTGGTTTTACCTATAATATTAATAACAACAACAATTTATATGCGTCTTTTGCTATAGCAAACAGAGAACCTAATAGAAACGATTTTGAAAACGGCGTTAGCACACCAGAAACCTTAAATGATTACGAATTTGGTTGGCGTTTAAAGTCTGAAAATGTAAAGCTAAATACCAATATCTATTATATGGATTATAAAAATCAATTGGTATTAACAGGCGCTTTAGATGATGTGGGTGCACCTGTTAGAGCTACTTCTGGTAGCAGTTACAGATTAGGTTTAGAAGTTGATGCAGATATTCGTTTAAACGATGTTTTTACAATAAAACCTAATGTAGCATTTAGCAATAATAAAAACAGAGATTTTGTAACTTCTATAAATGGTAATTTAGAAAATTTAGGAAATACAGACATTTCATTTTCACCCAATTTAGTAGCTGGTAATATTTTAACTTACCAACCTTTAGATAATTTACAGTTTTCATTTTTATCTAAATATGTAGGCAAACAATCTTTAAGTAATTTAAGTAGTAACATTTCTACAAATGATGTGTTAGATTCTTTTTTTACAAGCGATTTAAATTTGGTATATCAGATTTCGCCTAATAAAATATTTAAGTCAATTACATTTACTGCTTTAATAAATAACATTTTTAATGCAACATATGTAGATAGAGGTTATTATTATACCTTTGATGATACTTGGACTACACCAGGTACAACTATTACCGAGGATGGAGCAGGTTATTACCCACAAGCAACCAGAAATTTTCTAATTGGTATAACCCTGAAATTTTAAAAAAAACAGCCATTTTTAGTTAAAAATTAGCTAAAAAAGGGTGAAAAGAAGCGATTTTTAGTTAAAATCGCTCTTTTTTTCTTATATTGAAAATTGGTAAAAAAGTGTTTCTTTTTTTTGAAAGAAAAGTAAAAATATTATTTTTTTTAGCGCAAATATCTTACAAACTTAGTCCTAATTTTCTAAAAATACTTTTTAGAATTGTTACACTTTTATCACTTAAATAATACAAACCTAAAAAACTATATGAGACAACTTAAAATTGTAAAGCAAGTAACCAACAGAGATGCTAAATCATTAGAAAAATATTTTCAAGAAATAAGTAAAATTGGGTTAATTACTGCAGATGAAGAAGTAGAGTTGGCTTTAAAAATTAAAAAAGGAAATGCCAAAGCTTTAGATACTTTGGTAAGTGCAAATTTAAGATTTGTTGTTTCTGTTGCAAAACAATACCAAGGGCAAGGCTTAAAACTATCTGATTTAATAAACGAAGGAAATGTTGGCTTGGTAAAAGCTGCAAAACGCTTTGATGAAACCAGAGGTTTTAAATTTATTTCGTATGCTGTTTGGTGGATTAGACAAGCCATTATGCAAGCCTTAGCAGAGCAATCTAGAATTGTGCGATTGCCTTTAAATAAAATTGGTAGTATTAGTAAAATTAAAAAAATATATGCACGTTTAGAACAAAACGAACAACGTATGCCAACCAATAAAGAAATTGCAAAGCAATTAGATATGACAGAGCATGAGGTTGAACAATCTTTAAAAAATTCTGGTAGACATGTTTCTATGGATGCACCTTTTAAAGAAGGAGAAGATTCTAACTTATACAATGTATTGCAGTTTGACGAATCGCCAAAGCCTGACAAAGAGTTAATGAAACAATCTTTATCTATAGAAATTGATAGAGCTTTGGATACCTTAACATTTAAAGAAGCAAAAATAATTAAAATGTTTTATGGTATTGGCAATGAAACTGCAGCAAGTTTAACAGAAATTGGTGAGCGTTTTGATTTGTCTAGAGAACGTGTAAGACAAGTAAAACAAAAAGCAATTAGAAGATTGCAATCTAGATCTAAAACACAAATGCTAAAAGCATATTTGGGTTAAAAAATAAAAAAGCAAGCTATTTAGCTTGCTTTTTTATTTTTTATGAGTCTATTCTACCCACCGCACAGCTTACAAAAGATTTTGCTCTGTGTATCACTGTATTTTTGTCTCCCACAGGTGGATACCCTAATTTAGATAATTTTTCTTTAACGAAACTATCATCTTCATTTTCTGATGTAATACTGACCAAAGATTTTTCTACATCTATAGCTACATCATTTACGGCCTCTAAAGACAGTAAACCTTTTTTTATTGTTGCTGCACAACCACCGCATTTTAAGTTTTCTATTTCTATTGTTGTTGTCTTCATAATTAGTTTTCTTTTTTCCATTGATGATAACCTCCAAGCACATTGTATACTTGAAAGCCTTTTGCTTGTAAAATAATTGCAGATTTACCACTTCTGTTGCCACTTCTACAGTACAAATATACAGGTTTAGATTTATCTAATAATTTACTCGCTTTTTCTGGAAAATTAGTATCAAAATAATTTGCAAAAACAGCTGTTTTTATAAAACCCTGTTTAATTTCTTGTGGACTTCTAACATCCATTAATTGGATATTTTCTTTTGCCAATAGCATTTTTAATTCTTTAGTAGAAATTGTTTTTATGTCTTGTTGCTTATCACAATTTATAAAAAAGAAACTAACAAATAAAATGTAAAATAACTGCCTCATCATTTATTTTAATGTAGATGGACAAACAGCATCTGTTCTTTCTATATCAGTATTTTTGATAGCAGCAAAACCTCCTGCAATATCTACAACATTATGAAAGCCTCTTGCTTTTAAAATGGAAGCTGCAATAACAGATCTATAACCCCCTGCACAATGTATATAAAAATTGTCTGATTTAGGAAATTTTTCAATGTAATCATTTAAATAATCTAGAGGTGTGTTTTCTGCTACTTTTATATGTTCACTATCATATTCTCCAGGTTTTCTAACATCAAAAACAGGTTGTTTATGAGCTATTTTCTGTTGTAAGGTTGCTGCTGAAATTGAATCTATACTATCAATTTCTTTGTTTGCTTTTTTCCAAGAATCGAAACTTCCATCTAAATAACCTAAAACGTTATCAAAACCAACTCTAGATAATCTTGTAATGGTATCTTCTTCTTTTCCAACAGGAGCTATTAATAAAATAGGCTGTAAAATATCTTTTATTAAAGCACCAACCCAGGGTGCAAATCCACCATTAATTCCTATAAAAATAGATTGTGGTATAAAACCTTTTACAAATTCATCTTGATGACGAACGTCTAAAATTAACGCATTGGTTTCGTTTGCAATCAACTCAAAATCTTTTACAGATAATGGTTTTGCGCTATTTTTAATAATGTCGTCTACATCTTTATAGCCTTCTTTATTTAACTTTACATTTAAAGGAAAATAAGCTGGTGGTGGTAATAAACCATCTGTAACTTCCTCTATAAACTCTTCTTTAGTCATGTCTGCTCTTAAGGCATAATTGGTTTTCTTTTGCTCTCCAATGGTACCAATCGTTTCTTTACTTAAATTTTTACCGCAAGCAGAACCTGCACCATGAGCTGGATATACAATTACATCATCTTCTAATGGCATAATTTTGGTCTGTAAGCTTTCGTATAAAAAACCTGCTAAATCTTTTTCTGTAATATCTCCTTTTTGTGCCAAGTCAGGGCGACCAACATCTCCTAAAAATAAAGTATCTCCACTAAAAAGGGCATGATTTTTACCTTCTTTATCTTTTAATAAGTAGCAAGCACTTTCCATGGTATGACCTGGTGTATGCAAAACTTTTATCGTGATATCTCCAACTTTAAAAACTTGATTATCTTGGGCAGTAATTGCTTCGAAATTAGTTTTAGCTGTTGGTCCGTACACTATTTTAGCGCCTGTTTTTTCTGCTAGTGTTACATGTCCACTTACAAAATCTGCATGAAAATGTGTTTCGAAAATGTATTTAATTTTCGCATTATTTTCATTAGCTTTATCTATATAATCTTGTACTTCTCTTAATGGGTCTACAATAGCAACTTCACCATTACTTTCTATGTAATATGCTCCTTGTGCTAAACAACCTGTGTAAATTTGTTCTATAATCATAATATCCTTCTTTTACTAATCTTTTAATAAACAACAAAATAACGATAAAAAAATATTTTTTTTTGTAACATTTATTACCAAAAAAATTAATTGGCTTGATGGATGTATTTTGCGTATTTTTCTTGATGAGTTCTATCACCAGTTTTATAAAATTTTACTGCTTGATTAACCCTCATAAAGAAATGTTTGATATCTATAATATCTAAAATTCCACTTCTAAATAAATCGTCTCTTACAGGACCTTTAACACCGGCAAAATAGAAGTTAATGCCTTTTTTTTGAAAAAACTTTACTCTTTCTTTTAGCATTTCTAAACCTGTACTATCTACTCTATTGATACTTTCTGCATCTAAAACAATTAATTTTAAGGCATTGCCTTTTTGGTCTATCATTTCATCTAAACGATCTCTAAAATAGTTAGAGTTGGCATAAAACAATTGTGCATCAAACCTAAAAACCAAAATATCTTTTTCTATAATAACTTCTTCAAATCTATTTTTATTTCTATAAAAATTAGAATCTGGCACCTTGCCTAACTCAGCCACATAAGGTCTAGAAGTTCTAAAAATTAGTATGATTAATGATAAACCTACTCCGATAATTATGCCATATTTAATTCCTAATAATAATGTTGCTAAAAAAGTAATTAACATTAACCAAAAATCTAAATTGTTGGCTTTCCATAAAAATTTTGCTTCTTTTATATTTACCAAACCAAATACTGCTACAATAATAATTGCTGCTAAAACCGATTTTGGTAAATGATAAAATAGTGGTGTTAAAAATAAGAGGGTTATCAAAACCATTACCACAGAAACTAAAGCTGCCATGCCTGTTTTTGCGCCACTTTCTTGATTGATTGCAGAGCGCGAAAAACTAGAAGTACTTGGATATGCCTTAAAAAAAGAACCTGCAATATTACTTAAACCCAAGGCAATTAATTCCTGATTGGGTCTTATTCTATATTCGTCTTGTTTGGCTTCTAATGATTTTGCAATAGAAATAGTTTCTAAATAACCCACCATTACTAAAGTTAATGCAATGGGTAATAGTTCTTTAATTTGTTCGAAATCTAAATCTGGTACACCAAAATTTGGCAAACCAGATGGAATGTCTTTTACAATAGAAACATCAGAAAAACTTTTCCCAAAAAATTTCATGATTACAATACCTATTACAACTACAATAAGTGCATTGGGTATTTTTTTGTTTATCTTTCTAAAAATGATGATGATAAGTGCAGATAAAAGACCAATTATTGTTGTATGATGATTGTAATTGCTTATATGATGCCAAATATCTTCTATGATTACTTGTAATTGATCACTTTGTACAAAATCTACCCCAAATAAATTTCTAAATTGATTAAATCCAATTATTAATGCTACTGCAGATGAGAAACCCGTAATTACAGGTTTTGATAAAAAATTAACTACAAAACCCAAACTAAAAACTCCCATTATAAACTGAATGGAACCTACCATTAGTGCTAATAAAATAGCGATAGAAATATAACTTTCTGAACCTGCTAGTGCTAAGGTAGAAACTCCTGTTGCCACAATTAAAGAATCCATAGCAACGGGCCCAATTGCTACTTGCCTAGAAGAACCAAAAACAGCATACATAATTTGGGGTACCAAAGCACAATACAAACCGTAAATGGGGGGCAAACCTGCTATTAATGCATAGGCAATACCTTGTGGAATTAAAATAATACCTACTGTGATACCCGCTACTAAATCTCCTTTAAATAAAGAGGTATTGTAGTTGGGCAACCACTCTAAAATTGGTATTAATTTTTTTATGTTCATATTTTAAAACAACTCTCCTTGATTTCTTCCTTTTGTTCTATCTAAATGTTTATACGCTAACTCAGTAACTTCTCTTCCTCTTGGTGTACGCATTATAAAACCTTGTTGAATTAAAAAAGGTTCGTATACTTCTTCAATAGTTTCAGTATTTTCACTAACTGCTGTAGCAATTGTAGAAATACCTACAGGACCTCCTTTAAACTTATCTATAATAGTTGCCAATATTTTATTATCCATTTCATCTAAACCATGTGCATCTACATTTAAAGCTTTTAAAGCATATTTTGCAATTTCTATAGTAATATTCCCATCACCTTTTATTTGTGCAAAATCTCTAACTCTTCTTAACAATGCGTTGGCTATTCTTGGTGTTCCTCTACTTCTTCCTGCAATTTCAATTGCGCCTTCCATAGAAATTGGAACACCCAAAATATGAGCACTTCTTTGTATAATAGTGGTTAATAAATCTGTTTTATAATAATGTAAACGGCTGCTAATACCAAATCTAGCTCTCATTGGTGCTGTTAGCAAACCAGAACGTGTAGTTGCTCCAATTAAAGTAAAGGGTTCTAAATTGATTTGTACTGTTCTGGCATTTGGGCCAGATTCTATCATTATATCAATTTTATAGTCTTCCATAGCAGAATACAAGTACTCTTCTACAATGGGGCTTAAACGATGTATTTCATCAATAAACAAAACATCTCTTTGATCTAAATTTGTGAGTAAACCTGCTAAATCACCTGGCTTGTCTAAAACGGGGCCAGAAGTAACTTTTATACCCACTTGTAGTTCGTTGGCTAAAATATGTGCCAACGTTGTTTTTCCTAAACCTGGAGGACCATGAAAAAGCGTATGATCTAAAGCTTCCTCTCTTTGATTGGCTGCTTCTACAAAAACTTTTAAATTGTCTATTGCTTGGTCTTGACCTGTAAAATCATCAAAAGAAAGTGGACGTAACTTTTTTTCTACATCTAAGTCTTCGTTAGATAGGTTACTGTTTTCAGGATTTAAGTTTTCATTCATTAAAACAAAGATAATAATATTTGAAATAGCATTTTTGTAACTTTTGCTACAAAGCAAAAAACCTCTCCATATAGGAGAGGTTTTTTTATTTCTATTTTATTATTTATGAAGGTTCTTCGCCATCTAATAAAGGTGTTGTTTGTAAAACAAAGTCTTGACCATGTAAATAATCGCTATCGTCATCATTAGAGTCTACACGTTTACTATAGTCATAAGCCCACCTATGAACTTCTGGTAATTTTCCTGGCCAGTTACCATGTACATGTTCTACAGGTGTTGTCCATTCAAGTGTATTGGATTTCCAAGGATTTTTTGTTGCTTTTTCTCCTCTATACATTGAAATAAAGAAGTTTGCAATAAAAAATATTTGAGCAATACCACCTACTAACGCAAAAATTGTAATAACTACGTTTATGTCTGCTAAGTCGTCAAACATTGGAAAATTTGTATTTGTATAATATCTTCTTGGTAAACCAGCTAATCCTATAAAGTGCATTGGCCAAAAAACGCCATAAGCACATATAATTGTGATCCAGAAATGCCAGTAACCTAAAGTTTTATTCATCATTCTACCATACATTTTTGGGAACCAATGATAAATACCTGCATACATTCCGAAAATTGCAGAAACACCCATCACTAAGTGGAAGTGTGCTACCACAAAATAAGTATCGTGTATGTTAATGTCTAAAGCAGAATCACCTAAAACTAAACCGGTTAAACCACCTGTTACAAATGTTGATACCAAACCTATAGAAAATAGCATGGCCGGATTTAATTGTAAATTACCTTTCCACAGAGTTGTAACGTAGTTAAATGCTTTTACTGCAGAAGGAATTGCAATTAATAAAGTTGTAAATGTAAATACAGAACCTAAGAAAGGATTCATACCAGAAACAAACATATGGTGACCCCAAACAATTGTAGATAAAAATGCAATGGCCATAATAGAACCAATCATAGCTCTGTAACCAAATATTGGTTTTCTAGAGTTTGTAGAGATAATTTCTGATGTAATACCTAATGCTGGTAATAATACAATATATACTTCTGGGTGTCCTAAGAACCAAAATAAATGTTCGTAAAGCACTGGAGAACCGCCTTGATAATGTAATACTTCGCCAGACATAAAAATATCTGATAGGTAAAAAGAGGTACCAAAACTTCTATCAAAAACTAATAATAATGCAGCAGACAATAGTACTGGGAAAGAAACTACACCTATAATTGCAGTTACAAAAAATGCCCAAATTGTTAAAGGTAGTCTTGTCATTTTCATTCCTTTGGTTCTTAAATTTAGTACCGTAACTATATAATTTAAAGCTCCAATTAATGAAGATGCAATAAATATAGCCATAGAAACTAACCAAAGAGTCATTCCTGTTCCAGAACCTGGTATTGCTTGTGGTAATGCACTAAGAGGTGGGTAAACCGTCCATCCAGCAGAGGCTGGACCTGCTTCTACAAAAAGAGAAATAACCATAATGATACTAGACAAGAAAAACAACCAATAAGAAACCATATTTAGGAATCCAGAAGCCATATCTCTTGCACCTATTTGCAATGGAATTAGTAAGTTAGAAAAAGTACCACTTAAACCAGCTGTTAGAACAAAAAAGACCATAATTGTACCATGTATTGTAACCAGAGCTAAATAAATATCTGGATTCATAATACCATCTGTTTGATGAGGTCCTAAAAATGCTTCTACAATTGTAAATGAGGTATCTGGCCACGCAAGTTGTAAACGGAATAACATAGACATCATAACTGCAATGATTCCCATAAACATACCAGTTACCAAGAACTGCTTAGAAATCATTTTATGATCTTGACTAAAAATATATTTCGTTACAAATGTTTCTTTATGATGATGATCTGACATAATCTTAATTTTATTTGTATGTTTTTTTTAATTTATTTAATAACTTCAGTTAATGTTGGTTGCTCAGACAACCATTTATCGTATTCATCTTGTTCTACAACAGTAATTTTCATTTGCATATTGTAATGAGATGCACCACAAATTTTATTACATAATAGCAGGTAATCAAAAACATAAGGATCTTCTCCTTTTGCTCTTCTAATTTTGTTAATACCGATGGTTTTCTTAATTACCTCAGAATTGTTTCTCATTTCTTCAGTAGTGTATTTTGGTGTAAAACCAAATTCTGTAACCATTCCAGGAACACAATTCATCTGAGCTCTAAAATGTGGCATGTACGCTGAGTGCAATACATCTTGAGATCTAAATTTAAAATGGATTTTTCTACCTTTTGGAAGGTATAACTCAGTTACTTGTTTATCGTCTGCAGCATTTTTATCAGACATATCTACACCCATAGTGTTGATCCCTTTGATAAAATTTACGTTTCCTAAACCTAATGTATTGTCTGCTCCTGCATAACGTGCATCCCATCTAAATTGTTGAGAATAAACTTCTATTACAATTGGGTCTTCTGCATCAGATAAGTCCATTACATTATTCCATTGCCATAAACCATAACCAATTAAACCAACTAAAACGATAGCAGGTGTAACTGTCCAAATAAATTCTAATTTGTGGCTATCTGCATAAAATTTTGCTTTTTGACCTTCTTTTCCTTTATATTTAAAAGTAAAATAGAAGATTAAAAATTGCATTATAAATTGAACGATACCTATTAACCAAAATGTAATATTAAATAAATTATCATCATGTTCTCCTTCAAATGAAGCAGATTCTGGTAACATAATTACATTCATGAAGATTAAACAATAAATCATCATTGCATATAAAAACGCTAAAAAACCAATTGCGTATTTACCTTGAGCAGCATTATCTTTATCGTTGGCAATAGAACTTCTAAAGTTCATTATTCTAGTAATTTGCCAAACACTTACACCGATTGCAACACCTATAAAAATATAAAATAGAGCTAGCATATTTATCTTGTCTTAATTTTTAATTCAATTATTTATTAATGATGATCTGCTGATCCTTCACCTCTATGTTCGATATTATAGTAGTGAAAATGTTCACTTTCTTCTAAAAATGGATTCCCTTTAGGTACCGCACTTGCTTTTGCAAAAGAGCTAAATACTGTGTATATAAATATTCCTAAGAAAAATAATAGTGCACTTATTTCTGCAATACCAAAGCCCCATTGACCACCAACAGTAGCTGGCATTACCATGATAAATACATCTATATAATGACCTCCTAAAATTACAATACCTCCAATGACTACAAACCAAGGGATACTTTTGAAATCACTATTTAATAATAATAATACTGGGAATATAAAGTTCATAGCAACCATTGCTAAAAATGGTAACTTATACTCATTAAATCTTGCAACAAAGTAAGTAGTTTCTTCTGGAATGTTTGCATACCATATCAACATAAACTGTGCAAACCATAAGTAGGTCCAGAATACTGAGAAACCAAACATGAATTTTGCTAAATCGTGGATATGACTATCGTTTACTTGTGGTAAAGCTCCTTTAGAACGTAAATAGATTGTAACAAAGGCTATTACTGTTAAAGCACTTACTAATAAAGTTGCTAATACATACCAACCAAATAATGTAGAAAACCAGTGTGGGTCTAATCCCATAATCCAATCCCAAGACATCATACTTTCTGTAATCATAAATATAAACAGAAATATAACTGAAGCATTATAGTTTTTCTTGTAGGTTTTGTGTCCGTCATTTGCTGTATCTTCTGCAATTGAATTTTTTCTAATAAACCATCTGTAAAGATTCCAAAGTAATAAATAAATAACACTTCTTATTGCCCAACCAGGAACATTCATCCACCAGGATTTGCCATCTACAATTGGATCGTAATTAGTACTTGCTGGGTCAAAAGTTCCAGGGGTCATCCAAGAAAACATATGATTGTAATGTCCTAAAGTTAAACCAATAATTACTAACATAATGATAGATGTTGGTACTAAATTGGCTGTTATGGCTTCCATCACTCTAAATAATACTATAGACCAACCAGATTGTGCAACTCTTTGTGCTGCATAAAAGGCAAGTACTAGAAGCGAAATACCTAAAAAGAAAAATAAGGCTACATATACTGCAGACCAAGGTCTATTTTGTAGTTGATGTAACACATGTGTTGCATGAGAATCATCATTATGAGTAGCATGTGCACTCATTTCTTTTTCTGTGTGTTCGTTTGTATCATGTACTCCTAAAGCATCATGATTACCCTCTACAACTTTACTACTATGATCGTCTGCATGACCACTGCCGTGACCATCATCGTGAGATGCTGTTATTGCATGTTTTGCATCTTCTAAAGTTTTGTTAGAAGCACTATAAAAGCTAAATGCAATTCCTATTATACCAATTAAAATTAGTGCTAATGAGAATGTTTTTAATTTACCTGAGAATTGATACATATCTTTCGTATTCTATCTTTTTGTATACTATTTTAACAAATCGTTACGCAATACTTCTACATATTGCACTATTTGCCAACGTTCTTTATAAGTTAATTGACCTGAATGAGATCCCATTAAGTTTTTACCATGCATTAAAACATGATAAATACTACCTTCTGTTATATCTCTATCTTTATAATTAGGTATACCAGCAAACTTTTCTGAAGTTGCTAAATACCCTTGTCCATCTCCTTTTTTACCATGACAAGAAACACAATAAATTGTATACATTTTCTTACCATTTTCTAAATTTTTCTCGTTTTTCTCTAAAGGAGACTTTAAAGCTGTTTTTGCTTTTTCATAACCATCAATAGTGTCTGGTATATCATAAGCAGGTACGCCTCCTCTTGGAATAGTACCGGCAACAGGTTTACTATTTACAGGTGCTCCTTTAAGACCATTAGCGCCATCTGCATCATATGGTACAGATTCGTACATATCTGGCATGTATTGTGCTTGTCTTGTTGTTTTGTCATTACAAGAACTTAAAGTTGTAATGACAATTAAAGCAATAATTAATTTAAATTTCTTCATAACTTTATATTAGTGCTTGTCTACTATATTAATTTCTACAGCGCCAGTTTCTGTTAATAAAGCTGTTAATGCATCTACATTATCGCTTACAGGAATTTCCATTAAAAAATGGTCGTCTGTAGTTCTTGGATCTGGATTTTCTGCTTCTTTAAATGGCCATATTCTACTTCTCATATAAAAAGTAATTACCATTAAATGGGCTGCAAAAAAAACTGTTAATTCAAACATAATTGGCACGAATGCTGGCATGTTATCAATCCAAGAAAAACTTGGTTTACCACCAATATCTTGTGGCCAATCTTGTATCATTATATAATTTGTCATCCAAATGGCAACAGCTAAACCTGTAATACCATAAAAGAATGCTGTAATTGCTAATCTTGTGGGTGCTAAACCCATTGCTTTGTCTAAACCATGTACTGGAAAAGGACAAAATACTTCTTCTATGTGATGATGTTTTGCTTTTACAGCTTTTACTGCATCAAGTAAAACTTCATCATCATTATAAAATGCATGAATAACTTTTGATGATTCCATAATTATCCTTTTTTATTATTATCAGGGTTAACTTCCTTAGATTTTGCCTTAGCTACAATAGATGGCTTTGTAGGAATACCTTCTTCTCTTCTCTTTTTATAAAACTCTCCAGAAGATTTTAAGATAGTTTTTACTTCTGCTTGTGCAATTACTGGGAAAGTTCTTGCGTATAATAAGAATAATACAAAGAAGAATCCTATAGTACCTATAAAGATACCTACATCTACAAACGTTGGCTCAAAACGCCACCAAGTAGATGGTAAATGACCTTTACTTAATACAATTGCGATGATATCGAAACGCTCAAACCACATACCAATATTAATAAATATTGAAATGATGAAAGACCATATAAAACTTCTTCTAATTTTCTTAAACCATAACAACTGAGGTGTTAATATGTTAAAGAATAATAATGAATAGAATGCCCAAGCATAAGGGCCTGTTGCAGCACCAACTGATAAATAGGTATAATTTTCATAAGGTGATCCTGTGTACCATGCAATAAAAAATTCTGTTGCATAAGCTACCGCTACAATACCCCCTGTTAAGATAATTACGATGTTCATATATTCTACGTGTAAACGTGTAATATAATCTTCCATATTTGTAACTTTTCTCATAATACCTAATAAGGTTTGTACCATGGCAAATCCTGAGAAGATTGCTCCAGCAACAAAGTAAGGTGGAAAGATGGTAGAATGCCAACCTGGATTAATCGAAGTAGCAAAGTCCATAGATACAATAGTATGTACAGAAAGTACTAATGGTGTTGCTAAACCAGCTAACACTAGTGATACTTCTTCAAAACGTTGCCAATCTTTTGCTCTACCAGACCAACCAAAACTTAATAATGCGTAAATCTTCTTTTGAAAAGGTTTTACAGCTCTATCACGAATCATTGCAAAATCTGGTAATAAACCTGTCCACCAGAAAACTAATGAAACCGATAAATAGGTAGAAATTGCAAAAACATCCCACAACAATGGCGAGTTAAAGTTTACCCATAAAGAACCAAATTGATTTGGTATTGGCATTACCCAGTAACCATTCCAAGGACGTCCCATGTGGATAATAGGAAACAATCCTGCCTGAAAAACGGCAAAAATTGTCATTGCTTCTGCAGAACGGTTTATAGCCATTCTCCATTTTTGACGGAATAGTAAAAGTACTGCAGAGATTAATGTTCCTGCGTGTCCAATACCTACCCACCATACAAAGTTTGTGATATCCCAAGCCCATCCAATGTTCTTGCTTAATCCCCAAACTCCAATTCCTGTTCCTACAGTGTAAAAAATACAGCCAAATCCCCAAAGCATTGCTGCTAAAGAAATATAAAAAGCCATGTACCAATTTTTATTTGCTTTACCTTCTATAGGTTTCGCAATATCTTCAGTAATATCGTGGTAACTTTTATCACCTAATACTAAAGGTTCCCTTATGGGTGCTTCGTAATGAGACATATTCTTATATCTTAAAATTTAATTACGCTTCGTTTGTGTTTCTTACTTTTACTTGATATATTACATTAGGCTTCGTTTGAAGATAATCTAATACATTGTAAGCTCTTTTATCTTCTGCCAATGCAGCTACTTTGTCTTCTTTGTTATTTACATCACCAAAAACTAAAGAACCTGTAGTACAAGCAGATGAACAAGCTGTTTCAAACTCGTCTGTATTTACTTTACGTCCTTCTTTTTTAGCTTTTAATATAGTTGCTTGTGTCATTTGAATACACATAGAACATTTTTCCATAACACCTCTAGAACGTACAACAACATCTGGGTTTAAAACCATTTTACCATACTCGTTGTTCATGTTAAAATCAAACTCGTTATTATTTGCATAATTAAACCAGTTAAATCTTCGAACTCTATAAGGACAGTTGTTTGCACAATATCTTGTACCTACACATCTGTTATATGCCATTTGGTTTTGCCCTTGACGACCATGAGAAGTTGCAGCAACTGGACAAACAGTTTCACATGGTGCGTGGTTACAGTGTTGACACATCATAGGTTGAAAAGTAACTTCTGGATTTTCTGCTTCGGTTTCTAAAGCCTCATAAGTTTCTCCTCTACTTAAACCTAATTCTTTGGCATCTTCTCTAGTTTCTACTGTTGAAGAATAATATCTATCAATACGCAGCCAGTGCATATCTCTACCAAATCTAACTTCATTTTTACCTACAACTGGTACGTTGTTTTCTGCATGACATGCAACAACACAAGCACCACAACCTGTACAAGAGGTTAAATCTATAGATAAATTAAAGTGATGACCCATTTCTCTATTATGCTCATCCCATAAATCTATGGTATTAGCCTCTACTTCGCTATGATCATAAGAAACATATGCTGGTTTGTTCCAACCATGATGATGATCTTTAGGATCTACAGTTTTGTATTCTTTTAAAGACGCTACTTTTAAAATATCATGTCGTCCTGCTATTGTTTTTTGAACCTGTGTACAAGCAAATTTATGTGTACCAGCAACTTTTTCTAAAGAAACATTGTATTGAATGTTGTTACCTCCTTTATACAAAGGATAAGCATTTACACCTACTTGCATTTCTTCTTTTAAACCAAATTTTCTACCATAACCTAATGATAAACCGATAGAACCTTTGGCTTGACCTGGTTGAACTAATACAGGTACATTAGAAACTGTTACACCATTTACGGTAACGTTTGCATAATCTCCGTTAATAGCACCATTATCTTTTACAGGATTAGAGAACCCCATCTCTTTTGCGTCTGCAATAGAAATAGTAACATAATTATCCCAAGAAGCTCTTGTAATTGGATCTGGAAACTCTTGTAACCAAGGGTTATTTGCTTGTTTACCATCTCCTAAACCTGTAGTTGTATATAAATACAACTCCATTGCTGAAGGAGTTGTATTTAGTTTTAAATTTTTTGCTACTTCTACAATAGAAATATCTGTTGATGCAACAGACTTATTATTTGTAGCTGTTGCTTCTTTATGAAAATAACCATTGTGTAAAGCTTTGTTCCATGAAGCACCATTTAAAATCTCTGTAGACCAGTAATTTTTAAGGTAATCATAATAAGATGTAGTACTACCAGACCATTTTAATAAACTGTCTTGAATTTGACGTGTATCAAATAAGGGTTTAATAGTTGGCTGTATCAACCCGAACTTACCTTCAGAAAAATGAGTATCTCCCCAAGATTCTAAGAAATGAGGTGTTGGCAATGCATAATCCATTGCATTTACAGTTGCACTATTTTCTGTAGACAAAGCAACTTTTAAACTCAATTTGTTTAAAGCTTCTACAAAAACAGCACTATTGTCTAATGTATAAACTGGATCTACATTATAAGTTATTAAACCTGCTACAGCACCAGACTTGATATCTGAAACTAATTTTTGAACTTGCTTATAACTTCCTTGACGAATATTCAAAGCATTGTTAGCATCTAAAATTTCGCTGTTTAAAGCTTTGTTTATTGCTAATGAAATTAATTGTGCATTAACATCATTAATACCCGTCATTACCACACCTTTAGAACCTGATTTTTTAAGTTCTGTTGCAATTTTCTGTATCTCTTTATCTATTGGAGTTGCCTGAGAAGCAACGTTTTGATTTGTAATTGCATTATACAAATTAACCAAAGCAAAAACAACATCAGAAGGTTTAGCTACAATACGCTTATCTGCATTTGCACCAGTTAAAGACATGTTACTCTCTACTTGAATGTGGTGAGACATGCTACCTGTTTCTGGCTTTCTACCATTTACATATGCTTTTTCGAAACCTCCATGAAAATCTCCTAAAAAATCTGCTCCAAAAGAAACAATAGTTTTAGCATCTTCTAATTTATAGTTAGGTAAAGCTCTTTTACCATACATGGCTTCAAAAGCATCTGTTGCAGCAGCTTCTGAAACAGCATCATAAGTTACATGTGTAATATTTAAATTTGCTGTAGTAAACTGCTCTATAATTTTTTTGGTTGACGGGCTAGCTAGAGTACCTGTTAAGAATACAACTGGCTTACCAGCTTCTTTTAATTTTAGTAACTCTGCACCAATTTCTTTATCTGCATCTGCCCAAGAAATGGCTTTTCCATTTTTAGTTGGCTCTTTTAACCTTAATTTCTCATCATACAAAGAAAGTACAGCTGCTTGAACTCTTGCACTTGTTGTTCCATTCGCTTCTTTATTAGGCATGATTTGAATTGGTCTACCTTCGCGTGTTTTCACCAACACATTTGCAAAATCGTAACCATCTGCCATAGAGGTAGCATACCAATCTGCAACACCAGCAATAATATCGTCTGGTTTTACAACATAAGGTATCGATTTTACCACAGGTCCTTCACAAGCTGCTAATGAAGCTGCTGCTGTTGTAAAGCCGACATACTTTAAGAAATCTCTACGAGATGTAGAAGATGTCTCAAGTGTATCTTTATCACCTAAAAAATCATCTGTAGGAATATTTTCTACAAATTCATTTTTACTCAGCGTTTCAACAACCGAACTGTCTTTAAGTTCTTCAACACTTTTCCAGTATTTTTTGTTTGAAGCCATTTGCTTATAGTTATTAGTTTTTAGTTTTTAGTTTAAGTGTTACTTATACAAAAACTATCTTTCTTCTTTTATTAATAATGACATTTACCACATTCTAAACCACCTAGCTGCGAAATAGTAACTTTTTCTACTCCGTATTTTTTTGCTAGCTCATCATGAATTTTAGCGTAATAATCATTGCTTTTTAAATCTACATTTGTTTCTCTATGACAGTCTATACACCAACCCATTGTTAATGGAGAGTATTGATACATCTCATCCATTTCTTCCACAGGTCCATGACATTTCTGGCATTTAACACCTGCTACAGTTACGTGTTGTGCATGGTTGTAGTATACGAAATCTGGTAAGTTATGTATACGAATCCATTTTACTGGTTTTTCTTCACCCGTGTAAGCTAACTCATCCGGATCCCAGCCTGCAGCATCATATACTTTTGCAATTTCTTTATCTAATTGCTCTTTACCATAGATTTGACCATTCCACTCTATTTCTGTGCCTTCTGCTACTTCTGAAATTGCTTTATGACAGTTCATACAAACATTTACTGAAGGGATACCAGAATGCTTACTGTGTTTTGCTGAAGAGTGACAATATTGACAATCTACTTTATTTTCTCCTGCGTGTATCTTGTGTGAAAATGCAATTGGCTGTATTGGTTGATATCCTTGATCTACACCAACAGTAAATAACATACCAAACACTACATAAGCACCAATTAATAGTAAAAATATTGTAGTTAATACTTTTAAAAACGTATTGTTTTTAACACCAACCCATAATTCTTGTAAATCTCTTCTTAGATTAGATTGTACTTCTGGTTTTTTAGTTCCTTTTAATTCGCTTACTTGTTTTAATAAACTAGCAATCATTAAAAAAGCTACAACTATTGCTGCGGCTAATAAATAAACCAACCAGTCTGGTGCGCCATTTTTTTCTAATACTTGGTTTCCAACCATTACTTCTCCAGCTGCTGGTGCTTTTTTAATTTCACCTACAGTTGTATAGTATAAAATATCATCAATTTGAGCATCATTTAATTGAGGAAAAGCATTCATAGCGGTTGCACTGTATTGTGCTGCTTCTGCTGCTTCTGCATTAACTTTTTGAAACTCTGCGTTGTTTTTAATCCAAGATTTTAACCAAGAATTTTCTCTACGCTCTTCTACACCACCTAAGGCAGGACCTACCAATTTCTTATCTAATTTATGACAAGAAGCACACAAGGATTTGAATAATTTTTTTCCAGCTTTTTGACGAGCTTCATCTACATCTTGAGAATAAGAAGATACGCTAAACGCAAAAAACAAAAGTATTGTAAGACTTTTAAGAAGTACTGAAGTTAGTCTACTCTGCAATGTTACACTTTTCATATGTACAAACTATAATTTTAGTATTGTGTATAATTTCGTTCAAAAAACATGATTCTGAACAGTCATACAAAAGTACTACATATTGCTAAATTCTGAAAAGCGAATAGAATGTTAAATATCAATTTATAATAATTCTAAATAAGATAATAACTCAATATATTCTATTACAAGTTGTTATTTTTGTAAAAAGATTTTTATAGATGAAAAACCTAAAATTTTTAACACTTTTTTTATTTTGCTTCTTCACTTTTACTTTAAGTCTAAGTGCTCAAAACAAGATAATTAGCAGCGATTCGATTAATAAATTGACAGAAGATTCCATTGATAAATTGATAGAAAAAAAGAGAAATTACAATAAAAAATTTGGTTTTGGTTATACAATTCAGGTATATTATGGCAATGAAAAAACCGCAAAAAGCACCTACACAAAGTTTGGTGTTTTGTATCCAAAAATTCCTAAAAAGTTAGTTTACAACAATCCGTATTGGAAAGTACAGGTTGGAAGTTACAAAACAACATTAGAAGCTGATAGGGCAAATTTAATTTTTAGTAAAGAGTTTTCTGGAACTATTGTAATTCCTGTGGGAAAATAATTTAGCTTTCTGCTGATATAATTTAAAATATATAGCAATAAAAAAGCCGAAATTCATTACGAATTTCGGCTTTACTTTTATATTAAAATATATTTACTTTAATTTCTTTTTTACAGCTACTTCTTTATAAGCTTCTATAACATCACTTTCTTGAATGTCATTATAATTCTTAATTTGAAGACCACAGTCATATCCTTTGGCAACTTCTTTTACATCGTCTTTAAAACGTTTTAAAGAAGACAACACACCATCGTGCACAACAATACCATCTCTAATAATTCTAATTTGAGAATCTCTAAATATTTTACCAGACATCACCATACATCCTGCAATATTACCAACTTTAGAGATTTTATATACTTCTCTAATTTCTACGTTACCTGTTACCTCTTCTTTCATTTCTGGAGACAACATACCTTCCATAGCATCTTTTAAGTCGTTTATTGCATCATAAATAATAGAATATGTTCTAATATCTACTTCTTCTCTATCAGCAACTATTCTTGCATTTCCTTGTGCCCTTACGTTAAAACCAACAATAATTGCATCTGATGCGGTTGCTAATAACACATCACTTTCTGTAATGGCACCAACACCTTTATGTAATATATTAACTTGAATTTCTTCTGTAGATAATTTTTGGAAAGAATCTGTTAATGCTTCTACAGAACCATCTACATCTCCTTTTAGGATGATGTTTAATTCTTTAAAGTCTCCTAATGCAATTCTACGCCCGATTTCATCTAAGGTTAATGTTTTCTGTGTTCTAACAGATTGTTCTCTTTGTAATTGAGAACGTTTAGAGGCAATTTGTTTTGCTTCTCTTTCATCATCAAATACATTGAATTTATCACCAGCTTGTGGTGCACCATCTAAACCTAAAATAGATACTGGTGTTGATGGACCTGCTTCTTTTAAATTATTTCCTTTATCATCAAACATGGCTTTTACTTTACCACTGTGTTTACCAGCTAATAAGTAATCTCCAATTTTTAGGGTTCCTGCTTGTACTAAGATAGTAGTTACATACCCTCTCCCTTTGTCTAATAATGCTTCTACTACTGCACCTACTGCATTTTTACCAGGGTTTGCTTTTAGTTCTAACACTTCGGCTTCTAGTAAAACTTTTTCTAACAAGTCTGGTATCCCTTCTCCTGTTTTTGCAGAAATATCTTGCGACTGAATATTACCACCCCACTCTTCTATCAATAAATTCATTGCAGAAAGTTGTGTTTTTACATTATCTGGATTCGCATTGGGTTTATCAATCTTGTTAATTGCAAAAATAATTGGTACTCCAGCGGCTTGTGCATGCGAAATTGCTTCTTTAGTTTGTGGCATTACATCATCATCTGCAGCCACCACAATAATTACTAAATCTGTTACTTGCGCTCCACGTGCTCTCATGGCTGTAAAGGCTTCGTGACCAGGTGTATCTAAAAAGGCAATTTTTTGATCGCCAACGTTTACAGAATAGGCTCCAATGTGTTGTGTTATACCTCCACTTTCGCCTTCTATTACATTTGCTTTTCTAATATAATCTAGTAAAGATGTTTTACCATGATCTACGTGACCCATTACGGTAATAATTGGTGCACGTGTAATTAAATCTTCTGGTTTATCTTCTACTTCTTCTATAGACTCTTCTACTTCTGCACCAACAAACTCTACTTTATGATTGAATTCTTCTGCAACAATTACTAATGTTTCTGCATCTAAACGCTGATTCATTGTTACCATCATACCTAAAGACATACATGCAGAAATAATATTGGTTACAGGAACCTCCATCATGGTTGCAATTTCACTAACCGTAACAAACTCTGTTACTTTTAGAATTTTATTGTCTAATGCTTGTGCTTCTAATTCTGCTTCTGTTTGTTCTCTGTGTGCTTCTCTTTTATTTCTTCTATATTTTGCTCCTTTACCTTTAGAAGATTTACCTTGTAATTTTTCTAAGGTTTCTCTAACTTGTTTTTGGATTTCTGCTTCTGTTGGTTCTTCTTTTTTAACAGCAGGTCTAGTATTTCCTCTTTCTTTGAAGCCACCTCTATTAGAACCTCTACCACCTTGATTACCTCTTGCAGCGCCTCCTGTAGACCCAGGTTTACTAATACGCTTACGTTTTTTTCTTGGGTCTGATTTGGTGTCTTTTTTAGCTTCTGGCTTTTTCTTTTTAGGTTTTTCGAATTGTTTTAAATCGATTTTTTTACCTGTAAAGTTTGGACCATCTAACTTTTTGTACTGTGTTTTTATAGCTTCTGCATTTTCTGCAGTTACTTCTGAAGGGTTTTCTTCATTCGCAGCAGGCTTTGCATCTGCTTTTTTTGAAGGTTCTTTTTTTGTAGACTCTTTTTCTATGTTAGAAATTTCTTTCTTCGCTTTTGGAGCTTCTACTTTAGGAGTTTCTTTTGCTGGCTCTTTTACTGCCCCTTTTGCAACAGGTGCTGCTTTAGTTTCTGCAACTTTTGGTGCTTCTTCTTTAACTTCTTCTGTTTTGGGTTCGGCTTTTTTACCTGCCTTCTCAATATCTATTTTACCAACAGTCTTTAACTCTAATTTTTCGGCTTTCGCTTTTAAAACTTCTTCTTTTTGGGCTTCTTCTATCCTTTTTCTCTCTTGCTTAGCTTCAAGTTCTGCACGAATTGCTTCTTTCTCTTTTCGTTTTTCCTCTCCAACTTCCTTAGAGGCTGCTTTTTTGCTAGCATCTGTTTGGAAACCATCTAGAAGAACTTGATAGATTTCACCAGAAATTTTAGTAGTAGGTCTAGATTCTATTTCATGACCTTTATCTGCTAAGTATTCTACTGCTCTATCAAGAGAAATATTTAATTCTCTTAAAACTTTATTAAGCCTCGTTATTTTGCCTTCAGACATATGTTATTTTTTAGCCTTTAATTTTGTAAAAATATACTTTTTTACGATTTCTTTTTCAATTTTTAATACTACTCTTCGAATTCTTCTTTTAAAATTCTTTGAACATCTAAAATAGTTTCTTCTTCTAAATCGGTTCTTTTTACCAATTCTTCTACAGTAGTTTCTAACACACTTCTTGCAGTATCTAACCCTATGTTTTTAAATTCTGCAATAATCCAATCTTCAATTTCGTCTCTAAATTCTGTTAATTCTACATCTTCTTCTTCTAACCCTTCTCTTTTAACATCTATTTCGTAACCTGTTAACTCGCTAGCTAGACGAATATTAACACCGCCTCTACCAATAGCTTTAGAAACTTCTTCTGGCTTTAAAAGTACATTTACACGACCTTTTTTACCATTTTTTTCTTCTTCGAACATTTCAATCTCCATTGAAGTTACTTTTGCAGGGCTTAAAGCTCTTGAGATGAATAATTGTTCGTTTTTTGTATAATTGATAACATCTATATTCTCATTACCAAGTTCTCTAACAATACCATGTATTCTAGACCCTTTAACACCTACACAAGCTCCAACTGGATCGATTCTATCATCATAAGAATCTACAGCTACTTTTGCTTTTTCTCCTGGTATTCTTGCAACGCCTTCTACTGTAATTAAACCGTCGAAAACTTCTGGTATTTCTTGTTCAAATAATTTTGTTAAAAACAAGGGCGATGTTCTAGATAAAATAATGGCGGGTTTGTTACCTCTTAATTCTACGGTTTTTATTACACCTCTCACAGAGTCCCCTTTTCTAAAAAAGTCAGATCTTATTTGTTCACTTTTAGGCAATACAATTTCATTACCTTCATCATCTAACAGAATAATTGCATTATGACGAATGTGATGTACTTCTGCACTATATAAATCGCCTTCTAAATCTTTAAATTGCTTAAATATATTTGTACTATCGTGCTCGTAAATTTTAGAAATTAAATTTTGGCGTAATGCTAAAATAGCTCTTCTTCCTAAATCTATTAACTTTACTTCTTCAGAAACGTCCTCGCCAATTTCAAAATCTGGCTCAATTTTTCTTGCTTCAGAAAGTTCTATTTCTTCGTTATCATCTTCAGAAAAACCATCTGCAACGACTACTCTGTTTCTCCAAATTTCTAAATCTCCTTTATCTGGATTTATAATAATATCAAAATTATCATCAGAACCAAACTTGCGTTTTAAGGCTGCTCTAAATACTTCTTCTAAAATAGACATAAGTGTTACTCTGTCTATACTTTTGTTATCTTTAAATTCTGAAAACGAATCAATTAATGCTATATTTTCCATTACATTTTTTGCTTAAAATACAATTTTCACTTTTGCTTCTTTAATATCTTTATACGCTATAGTTACTGTTTTTTCTACAGTAATTTTACCTTTACCTATTGGTTTTGGCTCTCTTGCTTTCCATTGTAAGATAATTTTATCTTGGTCTGCTTCTGCCAAAGTTCCTTCAAATTCTTGTTCTACAGTTTTTACTTTTAAAATTCTGCCAATATTTTTAATATACTGCCTTTTTTCTGTTAGTGGATGTGCAATATCTGGAGTGGTAACTTCTAGTGAAAAATCTTCTTCTTCTCGATCTAAGTTATGCTCTACATTTCTACTAATTCTAATACACTCGCTTAAAGGCACTCCATTATCACCATCTACAACCACTTGTATTTTGTTATTTACAGAGATTGAAAGCTCTATTAAAAACAACGATTTGTTAAGCTCTAAAGCTTCATCTACTAAATCTTGTACCTTTTTCTTATCCATTTTAATTCTTAAAATAAAGTATAAAAAGAGGGGACTTTAAGTCCCCTTCTTTCTTCATTTACCATTATTTTCGGTGCAAATATACGAATTGTTTACGATTTACCAAAGCAAGTGCCATTCATTATTTTTTTTTGTAAAATAATTTGTGTTAGAAATCTTTATTTAAAATACTGCTGTTTGAAAAAAAAACTAATTCCTACAGGTTTTTCTAAACCATTTGAATTTGCTTTAAAATAGCTACATAAATTGCAAAGAACAATGACGTTATAATGAGTATGACTAAACAATATAACCTTTATAAAATGTTACCACTAAAAGAATATGCAGAAATTTAAAATATAAGTATGGCTTTTAGAAACCATCAAAACAAAGATATAGCTTAAAAAATAAGGAAACAAACTGTATATTTACAGTAATTTAAAAATGTATTTTAGCCTTGATTTTAGAAAACCAAATAAAATACATCTCAATACGAATATAAAAAAATTGTTAAGAAAAATTATGTAAATTTTACTGAACTCAAGATTTAAACAAGAAGTAGTTTAAACTATTTTTCGCCTCATAAAATGGCTTTAAAAATCTATTGAACTGGATAAATTATACCAAAAAAGGTATACCTGTAACAGTATAATAAAAAATACTTGTATTAACCCGTTGTGCATTATGATTTAATATAAAAAAGTTGCTCATATTACTGAAAATCAGTAAATTGATTTAACCACAAATCATTATATATGAACAACTTAAATGCAAATTACGAAAGAATTTTGGAAGTATTAAGAAAAATATCAAAAGAACAGCTTTTAAGTTATCAAAGGCGTCAACCAAAATTTAGTGATTTAGAACTTATTAGTTTG